>JAEUQE010000172.1 GCA_016789785.1 Bryobacterales bacterium | reverse complement strand
GAAGTGGCCGAAGGGCTGCAGCACGCTCACCGGCATGGCATTGTGCATCGCGACGTGAAGCCGCCGAACATCATGGTGATGCCGGACCGCTCGGTGAAGATCATGGACTTCGGCATCGCGCTGGTAACCCAGTCCGCAACGCGATTGACGAAGAGCGGCATGGTGCCAGGCACCTTGAAATACATGGCACCGGAACAGTTCAAGGGCTCCGTGACGGATGCACTGAGCGACATCTTTTCCTATGGCGTGACCTTTTACGAGTTTGTTACCGGTGTGCATCCGTTCGAGGCTCCAACGAGTCCCGCGGTGATGTTCCGGATCGTAGGATCGGAGCCTGACTCGCTCCGCGCGCATATGTCCGATTGCCCGCAACTGCTGGAGCAGGTGATTCTGCGGGCCTTGAGCAAAGACCGGGCTGAACGATATCAGACGCTCGAAGACCTGCAGCTTGATCTGCGTCCGGTGTTGGCCGATCTGCAAAAGCAGCAGGCCAGAGGTCTGGTGGAGGAGGCGCGGCGTCACGCGGACGAGGGCAGGCAGGAAGACGCGCAAAGCATGCTGCGGCGCATTCTTGCGTTGGATCCAATGAACGCCGATGCGATGGATCTGCGGCGGAAGCTGCAATCGGGCATTCAGACGCAAAATGCTCGCGCGCGTGTCGAGGAATTGTTGCGCACTGGCCGCAGTCGTGTAGAGGTTGGCGAGTATCAGCAGGCGATGGAGACGCTGGAAGACGTTCTGCGGCTGGATGGCGCCAACACGCAGGCGCAACAACTGCTGGAGACCGCGCGCAGTGGGGTTCGAGTGGCGCAGCATTCGCGGCAGTTGATCCGGGAGGCGAGGCAGGCACTCAATGAGGGCGATGTGCCGCGTGCGCTCGAAGCGGCGCAACGCGCGGCCGAGGCGGATCCGGCAAGTCCTGAAGCGTTCGAGTTGACACGTACGGCACGCAGCGCGATGGAAGAGGTGTGGAGCGCTCAGCGTGAGAAGGCGAAAGCTGCGATGGACGACGAGCCGCAACTGCGTGACGTGCCAGGTGCCGCAGTGGACGTCCGGCGGTTGACGGCTCACTCGGATCGCGCAGAGACGGCGGTTGAGATTGGTGATCGTACGCCGGTTGTGGAGGCTGCCCCTCGAAGCAAGCGGAGTCCGATTTGGATGGCGCTGGCGGCACTGGTTCTCGCGCTGGGTGGTGGAGGCTATCTCCTCACTCGGCCGAAGCCTGCGGCGATCGAACCCGTCGCTTCGGCTCCGATCGCGCCGAAGAGTGAGGCGGCGCCGGCTGCTCCTGCGCCGGCGGAGACGCCCGACAGTGTGTGGCCCGCCGAACAGCCCAAGACGGAGACGGTTGTGGTTGCTCAACAGGAGAGGAAGCCGGCCGGGCCTGCGGCGGGTGCGGCTGCTACGAGTGCGCCTGCCACGGTTGCCTCTACCGCGAGTGCGTCTACCAGGACTGCGCCTGCCACGAGCGCGGCGCCACGATCGGAAACCGTGAGCGCTACGAAGACTCCGCCTCCGGCCGTCGAGCCGCGAGCGAGCGAAGAATCGCTGTGGGCCGCGGTGAACAAGCAGGACGCGCCGGCGCTACGCGAGTTCGCTCAGAAGCATGCTTCCAGTCGTTATGCGCGCGATGCGCAGCGGCTGGCGGCGGAACTGGAGGCGAAAGCCGAGGCGGAACGTCAGAACCGGGCTCAGGCGGAGGCCGCATTGCGAGAAGCCGAGAAGCTTCGCAAGCTTCAGGCGGACGCCGCGGCGCGCGCGATCGAGGAAGCGAAGAAAGCCGAAGGTCTGCGTGGGGAGCGCAATGCGATCTATGCCGCGTTGGCGCGATATGCCTCGGCCTTTGATCAGAAGGATGTTGCCGCACTGCAGGCGGCATGGCCCGGGATTCCAACTGATAGCCTGGATGGGCTGAAGCGTGCGTTCCACGATAAGAACACTCGCATGACCATGAGCCTGCAGCCCCTGTCGGATCCCGAAATTCACGACAGCAGCGCAACCGTGGCGGCACAACTCTCTACCATCACGATTCAGAAGGGGCGGCCCTCCAATAGTCCCGTGCGCAAGGTCACCATTCAATTGGTGAAGCGAAATTCGCTTTGGACGATCCAGAGCATTCAGAATTAGCGCATTAATATACAGAGCAACATCATGGCAGGCCGGTCCGGCCCAGCCCAAGTAAAAAACAAAAACAACAGCTTATGTTTCAGGAGGAGCTATGAGTGTCTCTGTTCGATGGATTGCGCTGACGCCGCTGCTGGTGCAGGCGGCATTGCAGGCGCAGCCGAATCAAAACAAAGTGATCTTCACGCTGCCGCAGGCGGTGAACTCACGTCCACAGTTCAGTATCGCGACCAAGGATGTGGATCCCATTCGCGCCGGCGCCGATTTCAGCGCGGTGGCCGGCAACAATGCGAGCTTCGATCGCATCAGCGACGGACTGCTGCGTCCGTTCAACATCGGCATCGCGACGCAACTGTCGGCACTGCCGATCGCGTCGCCGGCCTCGGGCGTCATCTTCAAGGAGGATCCCGCGACGGGCGCTTCGTTGCCCGATACGCAGAGTCTGGGCCCGATTCTCACGGAACGCGCAGAGACGATCGGTAGGGGCCGCTTGTTCGCTGGATTCACACGGCAGCAATTTCGCTTCAACAACCTGGAGGGGCAGAGCCTGAAGAGTATCCGCGCCCTCGACCGCGGTGGTGTGGCGACGCGTGTCTATCAGGATGGCGTGCGCCAGACAACTTCGCCGACGACGATCGACACGGAGATCGACGTTCGGCTGGACCAGAACATCGCGGTGTTTACCTATGGACTCACCAATCGCATTGATGTGACCGGGGCACTGACCTGGGTGCATTCGAGCGCTTCGGTGACGGCGTCGAACGCACAGATCTACAACACCGGCAACCCATTCGAAAAGGGCACATGCTGGTGCGCGCAGACGTTTGACATTGAGGCGTCGCGCGCGAGCTTCGCGCAGGATTACGGGCGCTCCGGATTCCGCATCAATGGCGCCTTCGGCTCGGCCCGGCGAAGCGCGAACGGTCTTGGTGATACGTTGATCCGCGTGAAAGGCACAGTGATGGAAGGCCGTACCTCGGCGCTCGCATTGGGTGCGGATCTGCGGCTCCCGACTGGCGACGAACTGAACTATCACGGCTCGGGCGCGGTTGGATTCAAGCCCTTTGCGGCCTACTCGCTGCACGCGCGCGACCTTGGTCCCGTGCGTGTCTCGCCCCACTTCAACGTTGGCTTTCAGTTCAATGGCAAGAGCGTGCTCGCCGGCGATCCGGTAACCGGTGCGAAGGAGAAGTTGCCGAATATGTTCAACTGGTCAGCCGGCGCGGGGATCAGTGCAGGCTCGCGTGTCACGTTCCTGGCGGATATCCTCGGCATGACGCTGGTCAATTCGTTCCGGCTGACGGAGGAACGGTTGGACGCAAGGGGCGAAGGGATTGCCGCTGCATCCGGTGTTACGCTTGCGCCGAACAAGCAGACGTTCGCCATGCACAATGGTGCTTTCGGCGTGAAGCTGAAGCTTGCGGGCAACATGGTGTTCTCGACGAACTTCATGGTCGCGTTGGACAACAACGGGCTGCGTGATCGGGTGGTGCCGTTGTTTGGGATCGGCTATACGTTTTAGTTCGAGCCCAGCCTGCCGCTTCCGCCACCCGGCGATCCGCTCCCCCGGCGCCGGGTGCTCTCGCTTTCGGTCCCCGTGCTTCTTGCTCCCACCTTGTTACATTTACAACTTCGTTTCTTGGCGCCTGAGGAAATCCCTTATACTGACAGCTAAGCCCAGTCCCGCTACATCGTCCCCGAATGGAGAAGTTTATGAGAAGCCTGCGGATCATTCTGCTTGCGATGGCACTGCTGTTTTCACGTGTGTACGCGCAGACATCCACGTCACAAGTGACCGGAGTTGTTACCGACAGCACGGGTGCGGTTGTTCCCGCAGCCACCATCACGCTTACCAACGAATCGACAGGAATCGTACAGAAACAGTCCGCCACGGATGCAGGAGTCTACGCGTTCCCCGCAATTCCGGTGGGCACGTACACGATCCGCGTGGAAGCACCGGGTTTCCGTGCGGCGATCCGGTCTGGCAACACTGTACAGGTGAACACGCCCCTTGCGGTGAACATTCAACTCGAAGTCGGTGCCGCCACGGAGAGCGTGCAAGTGACGGCTTCCTCGGAAGTGCTGCAGACATCCTCGGCGACGCTGGGCAATGTAGTGGAGCAGAAGTCGATTGTGTCGCTGCCGTTGAATGGGCGCAATCCGCTGAACCTGCTGATGTATGAGCCCGGTGTGACGCAGCGTTCGGGCAACACGGTGAACGTCAACGGCGCGCGGTCCACGGCGGTGAACATCACAATCGATGGGATTGAAGCGAACGAGTCCACGAATCCGAATCCAACGAATAACATCTTCCGGCTGAATCCGGATAACGTGCAGGAGTTCAAGGTCACCACGCAGAACCCAACCGCGGAAGAAGGCCGCAACTCCGGCGCGAACGTCTCCATCGCGACGCGGTCAGGCACGAATGAGTTGCACGGCACGCTGTTCGAGTTCTTTCGCAACACGGCGTTGAACGCGCAGGAGTTCTATTCCAACGCGCAAGGATCACCAAAGCCGGTGCTGCAATTGAATCAGTATGGGTTCGAACTTGGCGGTCCGATTCGCAAGAACAAGACGTTCTTCTTTGGAAGCTGGCAAGGGCAGAAGGTGAACTTCGCGGACCCCGTGGATAAGGCGTTTGGTGAGTCCGTTGATCTCTACACACCCGCCGCACTCGCGGGCAACTTCCGGTACTTTGTGGTCAACCCAACGAATCCGCTGGTGATCAATGGCCAGCGCATCACGCAGAACAGTCCGCTGCTGGTGGATCCCGCGACGGGCAATCTCGCCGCAGGTGTTCGCAACTGTGCGGGTGCGGGCGACAGCAATTGCGTGGCGAGCTTCAATGTGTTTGGGAACGACCCCGCGAGGCTCGGGCTCGATTCGGCGGTACGCTCCGTGCTGGGCGCCTATCCCGCGCCGAACAGCTTCAATGGCGGCGACGGATTGAACACGGGCATCTATCAATGGAACACACCGGTGCGCGTGCGCGGCCCTCACTACATGCTGCGCGTCGATCATACGTTCAACGCGAACCACTCGCTGTTCGGGCGCTATCTACATGCCGAGCAACAGACGCTGGGCGGTGATCCGTTGAATGGACGGCCCGTGGTGATCCCCGGATTCCCGCCGCGCGGCGAAGTCTTCCGGCCAGGGAAGAATCTGGCGATCGGACTACGCAGCGTGCTGTCACCACGGCTGGTGAATGAACTCACGCTGGGACTGTCGCGATGGCAGTTTCTGTTCACGCAAGGCGAAGCGAATCCTCTGTTTCCGAATACGCCGCGGTTCACCTTCAACAATTCGGACGTCGACTATACCGCGAATCCACGCACCTTCCGCGCGGTCACCACGCCGCAGATCATCGAGAACCTGAGCTACCTCACCGGTAAGCACGTGATGCGGTTCGGTGTGAGCATGCGCTTCTATCAACACAACGATCAGCGCGGCGATGTCGGCGGCACAAGCCTCACGCCCGCGATCTCGCTGTCGCGCACCACGCGTCCGCCTGTCGGTTTCACGTTCCCTTCGCAAGTGTCTGCCACAGCTCCGGGAATTGCGGCTGCCGATCTCAACCGTCTGCAGGGGACGGTGAACGATCTGCTTGGCATTCCCGCCGGGCTGACGCAAGTCTTCATGGGTGACCTGCGGGCGGACACCTTCCTGCCATCCCGATCCGGCGATGGTGTGACGTTGTGGGCGCAAGGCCAGCGCACCAAGCAATTCCATTTCTACGCTCAGGATGAGTGGAAGGTGAAGCGCAACATGACGCTGAGCCTCGGCTTGCGGTGGGAGTTGAACACGCCGCCGACCGAAGCCGGAGATCGCGTGTATGTGCCCAACAAATCGATTGACGGCCGCGAGGGTGCGGTGACCTTTGTTCAGGCGGACCGCTGGTTCCGCAACTTCAACAAGACCGCGCTGGCGCCGCGCATCGGAATTACATGGTCGCCGGGCAACTCTTCGAAGATGGTTGTTCGCGCGGGCTATGGCATTGCTTTCGACGCGTTGAATACCTTCCAGGTGACGTCGGTTGCGGCTGCGGTGCCAGGGCAGACGTTCCGTTGCAGTTCGCAATTCTCAGGATCGGGAGGCGCGCTGGTGACCACTCCGGGATGCCAGGCTGTGCGGGATGTACGGTTGGGCGCGGGATTCCCGAATGAGATGACACCTCCCACCGCGCGGCCGTCGACCTTCCTCACTCCGCCGGCGCAGGTGTCGGCGAACGCTCCTCCGGCGCGCGTGTTCGATCAGAACCTGCAATTGCCGACGGTGCACATGTGGAACCTCACGGTGCAGCGCGAACTGCCGGGATCGTACGTGTTTAGCGCCGGATATGTCGGACGTCGAGGCACACGGCTGTACCGTTCGTGGGATGCCAATCAGATCAACCCGGATGGCATTCTGCCCTCGTTCCTCGCAATGCAACGCAATGTCGCGCTAGGCGGCGGGTGCAGGGCGGATGGCACTTTGGCGAATGGGTCGATGTGCGGAGGGTCGTCAGCCGTGCCGCTGATACAGAGCGGTGTGATGACCTCTGCATTCGCGAATAGTGCCGCCTCGGTCACAGATCTCGGCCAAAACGCCGCAGGCAACATGGCGGGCCGTTTGCAGCAGGCAACGTTGGCGGGGAACTTCCGTCCCAATCCCCAGTTCGCGCAGATTCTGATGATCGACAACGGCGGCGACTCGAACTATCATGCCGCGCAGTTCACGCTTCGCAAGCGGTTCGATCGTGCGGGGCTGTTGATGAACGCAGCGTACACGTTGGGCAAGTCGATCGACGTTCTGTCGATTGATCCCGTGCTGGCGACGGTGGGTGGCGGGTTGACGACGACGAACTCGCGTACGCCTGCCGACAGCCGCAACTATCGCAATGAACGTGCGCGATCGGACTTCGATCAACGGCATGTGGTCAATGCGACGGGCATCTACGAACTGCCTGTTGGAAAGGGCAAGATGCTTCTCGGCAATGCGAACCGCGCTCTGGACCTGATTGTCGGAGGATGGAGCATTAACGGCATCTACACCTATCAATCCGGCGAGCCGTTCACGGTGCGATCGGGCGTGCTTTCGCACAACTCAAGCGCGCAATCGCGGGCTGCGCTGAGACCAGGCGCGGAGCTTCCGCAGGCCAAGCTGCAGAGCCGGCCCGGTGTGGTGGGGCCTGTGTTCTTCGCGAATACCGATGCGTTCGTGCTACCCGAGCCCGGTGGTCTGGGAATTGGCCGCAACGTGTTTCAGGGGCCGAGCTATTGGAATCTGGACGCGGGAATCTCCAAAGGTTTCCAGATTACCGAACGGGTTCGCATGGTGTTCCGCACGGAGTTGTTCAACGCGTTTAACCATGCGAACTTCCGCAATCCTCGCGATGCCAGCGTCGGATCGCCGGCGATCACTTCGGGGCTGTTCGGCCAGGCTTGCTGTGTGACGTTGTCGACGGCGAGTTCGGCCACAACGAATCAAAACGGCGAGAGCTGGCGCGTGGTGCAGTTGGCCTTGAAGCTCACGTTCTGAGACAAGGCCGTTCGGCCTTGATATCCCTTCGGGATATGGAATACAGGAGTCAGGAGAAAGAAGGCAGAATCGGACCGCAATGCCCAAGGTCTGTGGCGAGGATCAGAAAGAAGCTTATTCTTCGACGGCGCCCTCACCGCAATTCCACATGTGCGACTACTCTACGCGCGCATCACGCGGACTGCTGACGCACGTCCGCGGAGGATCACGTTCTGGTGAACGCTGCGAAAGGTTGCGAACACGCGGCTTTCAGCTTCTGAATCAGCGCTTCGAGCAGCCGTTTCACCTCGGTCACGTATTGAGTCAAGTCGTGGCAGTCGCCGCAACGAACCACTCCGTTGAAGCGCGATCCATCAAACCTGGCGTTCTAACCGCGGCAACCGCGTCTGGCGAAGAAGCCACGCGTCACGACAATAACTCGTCGATCGCCCGCGCGGCTGCTTCATAGGCGGCCGCCGGGTCTGGATTGTCCACCTGAACGATTCGCTTCGGGCCCGGGCCATCGGGGCTCCAGCGCTGGAACATGCGAGGGGAAGGGAAGCCGGCGAAGATCGTCAACAGCGGTGTTCCGCATGCGGCTGCCACGTGCTGGCCCGCGGAGTCGTAGCCGGTGTACAGTTTCGATTTCGCGATCGCCCCTGCGAAGGGAGCGAAGGAACCCGTCCAGGTGCGTACGCCATCAAGGCCGTCAATTGTCCGGTCGACGCGGGCGGATTCGTCCGGGCTTCCTCCGCGATCAATGAGGATGGACCGGCCTTTGCCCGCCAAGTGCTCCAGTAAGCGGCGTTCGAACGGATCGCCGATCCGCTTCGATGGATTCTCTCCAACACCCAGGCTGATGGTGATGTCCGCGCCAGGGACCGTGTCCGCCGGCGCGAGAAACGCGGAAACATCGGAGATCGAAAATGTTTGATCGAGCCAGCGGCGTGTCAGCGCAGGCAACGTTTCCGGGCCGTATTCCCCATAGCCGCGCGATTCGAAAAAGTAGTAGTGCTCCTCCGCGCACACAGGCAGCAGACCAAGCTGTGTGAGGCGGCTATCGGGATCGACGATGACCGCCCCCGGCACATCGAGCAACTCGTGCAGTACGGGATACACGGAGAGGCGCTCCGACAGAGTGCCTTCGCGGCCGTAGGCAATCGGCGCGTGCGAAATGCGCGGGTCGCCGGCAAACAGCTCGAAGTTCTTGCGCGGTCCCACCAGATAGATGCGCGCCACGGGGAAGCGCTGCTTCATCGCCGCAAGGCACAGGCTTGTGATGGCAACGTCGGCGCCGAGAGTGACGCGCGACAGCACGAACACATCCCGCACGCGCTCCGCATTTCCTTCAAACTTCCGCGGTGTGCGCACGCGCTTGTAGCGATCCAGCAGGATGCTCGCGTCGAGGTCGGGCAGCGCGAATGAGATGACATCGGAAAACAGCGCCGCATAGCTGTCGCAAAGACACGGGTCGAACAGATCACCCAGACGTTCCACTACGATCCCGAACAGAGCACGGCTCGCTTTGCGCGCCTGCGCAGGATCCGGACTCTGTGCCAGCCGCAGCAGCGTCTCCAGCAGATCGGTGGAGTGGCTGTTGCCGCGCAGGCACTGGTTCAGCAGTTCGAGCGCCAGTTCGTCAGGCGAGATACTTACCAATGAGCAACTCCAGCTTCTTCTTCGTCTCGCCGGGAATGGCCTTGCGATCGGTGATCAGCGCATGCGCGAGCGCGGAGTGGCACTTGCACACGATGCCTTCGGGAATCGCCGCAACGGCCTCCCGCACGACCTTCGCGGCATTCTCGGCGTTCTTGGTGAGATTGGCGATGATGTCGTTGACGGTAACGGCGTCATGTTCGGGATGCCAGCAGTCGTAGTCGGTGACCATGGCGACCGTAACGTAACAGATCTCGGCCTCACGCGCGAGCTTCGCTTCCGTCAGATTGGTCATGCCGATGATGTCCATGCCCCAGCTTCGGTAGATATTCGACTCGGCCACGGTGGAGAACGCAGGGCCTTCCATGCAAAGATACGTGCCGCCCTTCTTCGCGGTCACGCCGGCTTTGTTGCACGCATCGTGAACCACACTGGCGAGCTCGCCGCAGATGGGATCGGCAAAGCTGATGTGCGCGACGCAGCCTTCGCCGAAGAAGGTGGAAGCGCGTCCCATGGTGCGATCGAAGAACTGATCGGGCAGCACGAACTCGAGCGGCTTGTGTTCTTCCTTCAAGGAGCCGACCGCGCTGAGCGAGATGATGTGCTTCACGCCGAGCTTCTTCATGCCGTAGATGTTGGCCCGGAAGTTCAGTTCCGACGGGCTGATGCGATGTCCGCGTCCATGGCGTGCGAGGAAGGCGACCTTCCTTCCGGAGAGAGTGCCGACGATGTAGGCATCCGATGGCTCACCCCAGGGCGTTTCGATGCGGACTTCCTCCTGGGCTTCGAATCCGGGCATGGAATAGAGGCCGCTGCCTCCGATGATGCCGATATCAACGTTCAATGTGGATGCTCCTTCTTGTGGGAATGGGGTGCGCCTTGCAGGGTGTGCGATCAGGCAATCCAGCCTCCGCCCAGCACAAGTTCGCCATCGTAGCAGACGGCGGCCTGACCTGGAGTAACGGCACGCTGCGGATGATCGAAGACGATGCGTACGCTGCGCGGATCCGCGGTGGGATGCAGCGTTGCCGCCGCGGCTTCATGCTTGTTGCGGATCTTTACGCGTGCGCGTAGGGGCGCTTCGATGGAGGCGATGGACAGATAGTTGAAGTCGCGCGCAGTCAGCTCCGAGCGCAGCAGATCGTCATTGCGGCCAACGACTACCAGTTGTTCGGCGGGCTTTGTCTGGATCACGTAGAGCGGTTCGGGCCGGGCCACACCGATGCCCTTGCGCTGGCCCACCGTGAAGTGATGCACGCCGTGATGCTCGCCGAGCTTGCGGCCTTCCGTGTCGACAATGTCACCGCGGGTGGCCTCGCGCGCGATTCCCTGTTCGGCGAAATAGGCGTCGATGAACGCTGCGTAATCGCCGTTGGGAACGAAGCAGATCTCCTGGCTGTCCTGTTTTTCCGCGACGGGGACATCGAGCGACCGTGCCAGCTCGCGAACCTCGGGCTTCGTCAATTCGCCGATGGGAAAGAGTGTGCGGGCGAGCTGCGATTGCGTGAGACCCCAGAGAAAATAGGTCTGATCCTTGGAGGAATCGCGGCCGGTGAGCAACTGGTAGCGCTGCGAGGCTTCGTGGAAGCGGATGCGCGCGTAGTGGCCCGTGGCGACCTTCTCCACGCCGAGCCCGTCGGCCAATTCGAGAAACTGATCGAACTTCACGAAGTTGTTGCAGAGCGTGCAGGGAATGGGTGTGCGCCCGTGCAGATACTCGTCGACGAAGGGCTTGATGACTTGCTCTTCGAAGCGCTTTTCGAAGTTCACCACGTAGTAGGGAATGCCCAAGCGTTCGGCGACATGGCGCGCATCGTAGACATCGTCAAGCGAGCAGCAACGTCCCGTGGCGCCTTCGGTGGAGAGCTGCGGGAGACGGCGTTGATTCCACAACTGCATGGTCATGCCGATGATGGGAGTGCCTTCGCGCCGCAGCAGGGCCGCGACGGTGGAGCTATCCACGCCGCCCGACATCGCGACGGCAACCGGCTTGGAATTAGCTGTTGCTTCAGACATGGCTGTACACCGGAGAGACACGGCGCAGATGTGCCGCCGATTCGGCAATGGCGGCTGCGAGTGCGTCGACTTGCGCTTCGTTGTTGCCTCGTCCCAGTGAGATGCGAACACTGGAGCGCGCCTCATCGGGAGAAAGGCCCATGGCGAGGAGAACATGCGACGGTTCCACGGAGCCGCTCGAACAGGCCGATCCGCTCGATACGGCGAAGCCGCGCAGATCGAGAGCGATCACCATCGACTCGCCACTGATTCCGTCGAAGCGGAGATTGCTCGTGTTTGGCAATCGCTGCTCCGGGTTGCCGTTGCGCGCGACATCAGGAACGTTGTCGAGCACCTGCTGCTCCAGACGATCCCGCAAAGCTGCAATGCGCTGTGCTTCGTTGGACGAATGCTTCGAGGCCCATTCCGCGGCTGCTCCGAAGGCAACGGCGCCCGGGACATTCTCGGTTCCTGCGCGGCGCTCCCGTTCATGGCGGCCACCGAAGACCTGCGGGTGGAGCTTCACACCGTTTCTTACGAAGAGCGCACCGACGCCTTTCGGAGCATAGAGCTTGTGGGCGCTGATTGAGTACAGGTCGGCGCCAAGCGTTTGGACATCGACGGCGATCTTGCCGGCCGCCTGTACGCCATCCACATGCAGCAGCGCTCCGGCCTCGCGCGCAATTGCTGCAATTGCGGATATCGGCTGGATCACGCCTGTTTCATTGTTGGCGTGCATCACGCTGACGAGCGCCGTATTCTTGCGGAGGGAGGCGCGAATGGCATCGGGATCCACAAGGCCGTCGCGCAGAGGCGGCGCCACGGTGATCTCGACACCGGACTCGCGGAGCTTCTCGCAGGGCGACAGTACCGCCGGATGTTCAATCGCCGTGGTAATCACATGTGCGCCGGGTGCGACCGTTCCGAAGAGCGCAAGATTGCTCGCCTCGGTGCCGCCGCTCAACAACACAATTTCCTTCTGCGTTGCGTTGAGCATGGTCGCGATTTGCCGGCGTGCCTGTTCGAGCTTTTGCCGCGCGATCTGGCCGAATTGATGAATGCTGGACGCGTTGCCGGGCAGATCGCGCAAGGCCGATGTAAACACTTCGAGAACGTCATCCGCGAGCGGAGTCGTGGCGTTGTGATCGAAGTAGACGCGAGGCTGCATGGTGTGCCGGGCCAGACTTGAGGGACTACGCTCTATTTTAGCAGTGGATGGGCGAACGGAAGAATTGCGAGGGAACGCTTGCGGACTCGCCGGGCGTTCCCTCGCGGTTGTTACTGACTGACAGCGACGGATTTCGCGGCGAGCTGACGCAACACGTAAGGCAGAATTCCGCCGTTGCGATAGTACTCGGCTTCGGTTGGCGTGTCGATGCGAACCACGACGTCGAAGCTCTTTGCGGAGCCGTCCGCCGCGGTTGCGGTGACATGCGCACGCTTGGTCGATGCGACGCCGTCTACAACACCAGTGATCGAAAATGTTTCGGTTCCGGTGAGGCCCAGCGACTCACGCGAATCGCCAGGGAGGAACTGGAGCGGCAGCACGCCCATGCCGACGAGGTTGGAGCGGTGGATACGCTCATAGCTCTCGGCGATGACCGCGCGAACGCCGAGCAACTGCACGCCCTTCGCGGCCCAGTCGCGCGAGCTGCCCGATCCATATTCCTTGCCCGCGAGGATCATTTGACCAACGCCTTCGCTCTTGTACTTCATCGCAGCATCGTAGATCAGCATCTTCTCGCCGCTGGGCTGATGTGTGGTCCAGGGGCCTTCCACGCCGCCGGCCAGCAGATTCCTGAGGCGGATGTTGGCAAGGGTTCCACGCATCATGACCTCGTGATTGCCGCGCCGCGAGCCGTATTGATTGAAGTCCTGCGGCGCCACGGCATTCGAGGTGAGATACTTCGCCGCCGCGCTGTCCTTCGCGATGTTGCCGGCGGGACTGATGTGATCCGTTGTGATGGAGTCGCCAAGCGAGGCAAGCACCCGCAGTCCGTTGAAGTCCTGCACGCTGGTCGCGGGATCCACCATTTCATCGAAGTACGGAGGCCGGCGAATGTAGGTCGACTTCTCATCCCAATCGAAGAGATCGCCCTCCGCCACTTCGATGGCGCGCCACTGTGGATCGCCCTCGAAGACCTTGCCGTACTGAGTTTCGAACATGTCACGCTTCACCGCGCGCGAAACCACGGACTGGATCTCGCTGTTGGACGGCCAGATGTCGCGAAGATACACGGGAGCGCCATCGGAACCCGTGCCGAGGGGCTCGTTCTTCAGGTCAATGTCGACGCGGCCGGCGAGCGCGTAGGCGACGACGAGCGGTGGCGACGCGAGATAGTTCGCCTTCACCAGCGGATTCACGCGGCCTTCGAAGTTGCGATTGCCGCTGAGCACCGCGGCGACGGTGAGCTTGCCGTCGGTAACGGCCTTCGCAACGTTATCCGGCAGCGGGCCGCTGTTGCCGATACACGTGGTGCAACCATAGCCGACCAGATGAAAGCCGAGCGATTCCATGGCCGGCACCAAGCCCGCTTCGGCGAAGTAATCCATCACGACCTTCGAGCCGGGCGCCAGAGACGTCTTCACCCACGGCTTCACTTTCAGGCCCTTTGCTTCGGCATTTTGTGCAAGCAGGCCGGCCGCGAGCATCACCGATGGATTCGATGTGTTCGTGCACGAGGTGATGGCCGCGATGACCACCGCGCCGTCGCGAAGCTCACCGCCTTCGAACGCCGCGGTCTTTGGTTCGGCGCCGAAGGCATCAGTGAAGTTCGTCTTCACGTTCGGCAGGTCGATGCGGTCCTGTGGACGCTTCGGACCAGCAAGCGAGGGCACCACAGTGCCGAGGTCGAGTTCCAGCGTATCGTTGTACACCGGGTCCGGCGCGTCATCAGTGAGGAACAAGCCTTGTTCCTTGGCATAGGATTCGACGAGGTCGATGAGATCCGCGGGCCGGTTGGAGAGGCGCAGATAGTCGAGCGATGCTTCGTCCACCGGGAAGAAGCCGATGGTGGCGCCATACTCCGGCGCCATGTTGGCGATGGTGGCGCGATCGGCAAGGCTGAGTGCCTTCACGCCGGGGCCATAGAATTCGACGAACTTGCCGACCACGCCCCTCTTGCGAAGCATCTGCGTGACCGTGAGCACCACGTCGGTTGCGGTGGCGCCTTCCGCGGGCTTGCCATGCAGCTTGAAACCCACCACGGGCGGCAGCAACATGGTGATCGGCTGGCCGAGCATGCAAGCCTCGGCTTCAATGCCCCCCACGCCCCAACCGACTACACCGATGCCGTTGATCATGGTGGTGTGCGAATCGGTGCCGAGCAACGTATCGGGATAGGCAAGCGTCGCGCCGTCCGCATCCGCGCGGAATACCACGGAGGCGAGGTACTCCAGGTTCACCTGATGCACGATGCCCGTTCCCGGAGGCACGGCGCGGAAGTTGCGGAAGGAGCCCTGTGCCCAGCGGAGCAGCGAATAGCGCTCATGATTGCGCTGATACTCAAGCAGCACGTTGACATCGAAAGCGTCCTTCGCGCCAAACTTGTCCACCTGCACGCTGTGATCAATCACGAGATCGGCGGGGATCAACGGGTTGGCCAGCTTGGGATCGGCGCCCATCTTCTTCAGCGCATCGCGCATGGCCGCGAGATCGACCACCGCGGGCACACCCGTGAAGTCCTGCATGAGGATGCGAGCGGGGCGGAAGTTGATGTCTTGCGCGGGGCGCGCGGTGTCCCATGCGGCGATGTATTCAATGTCGGACTTCTTGACGGTGACGTTGTCTTCCGAGCGCAGGAGATTCTCGAGCAGGATGCGAATGGAGTAGGGCAGACGGGCGATCTTGCCCGCGCCTGCCTTCTCGACCGCGTCGAGGCGGAAGATCCGGTACTCCCGCGAGCCTACGCGCAACGTGGATGCAGATTGAAAGCTATTGATTGTGCTCATTGTCGTGTCGGGGGGTAAACTTCCATTGTAGCCCGAGGGGCCGGGGGGCTACCGTTGCTGCTCAATGTCCGTTCTATGTGAGCGTCAGCGTGCCGGCGCGGGATTGCGCAAGGCGAGCAGCTTTCCTGTGATGAGGCCAAACAGGAAGTTCGACACACCCACTTCCACAAGATGAGGCATTCGCACTTCGCGAGGCATGTAGGGATTGTCGCTCGCAAGCAGCAGTGCGACGCCGCCGATTACGGAATAGACAGAAGCGAGAACGAGCGCGGGATGGCGCGGAGCCAGTTGCAGGTAGGGCCGCGCGTAGAGTGCGTAGAGTAGCCCCCGGATCACTTGAAGCGCGATGAGCGAGCTCAGCGGCGGCAGCGTCCGGGTCGCGTAGAACTCCTTCACGAATGGGTAGACGAACGCTCCGGCAACCACGTAGAGAATCACGTAGCTGATGACGGCGCCCGTCACACGAAGCGCTGTCCACTGAAGCTGTACCCGTTCGCCGGGAACCCACTTCCTGAGCGCGGCCACGATGGCGAGCGAAGCGGCACATGAGAGGATCAGGTGGCGGAGCAGTGCCAGCGGGACGTCGTGGATCGGCATCACCTCGAAGACCACCGCTTCCACCAGCGGATTGATTCCCGCGACGCCGAAGCACAACAGCGTCAGCGCGAGGACCAGCGGCTTGCCACCGCCGCGAGACGAGTATGCGGCGAAGGCAAGAGAAGCGATGGCGAGAAGCGCGGCAAGCAAGGTCATGGAGCGATTCCTTTCGCGAACATCGACATTTGCGAACGTAGAATCCTGCGCGTTTGACGCCATGGCGAGCCTTCGAGCGCCCACAGCATGGTGAGGCCAAGATGCATGGTCTTGAAGTTGAGGCGCAGATCCTCCATGGCGACATGACGCTGAACCAGGCCCCGCTCCTGGAGACGTCCAAAGAAGGTGGTCAGGGTCCTGTCAATGGCGGTCTGCATCTCCACCACCTGCGGGCGCAACGAATCGTCAGGGGCGATCATTCTTGCAAGGAAGGCGCGAACAAAGGGGCGATAGCTGCGCTTGACATGCAAGAGGTGCCAGGCGAAGTCGGCCAGGATGACATCGAGAGGCTTGGCGGACCCCGCAAGCCGCAGCATGGCAGGCATCGCCGCGCGTTCCAGGTCCGCCATGAACGCGACGATGATGTCTTCCTTGGTGCGGAAGTAATTGT
This sequence comes from Bryobacterales bacterium, assembly GCA_016789785.1. Next base: position 3,895 of record JAEUQE010000172.1, on the reverse strand, counting down.
AAAGCGTCCCTTTGCCAAGGTCCGCCTGAGCGGCGATCTGGTCGACCGTGGTGGCCTCAATGCCTTGTTCGGCGAAGAGGCGGATGGCCGTTTCCATGAGGTGGGAACGCGTTTGGAGCTTCTTGCGCTCGCGGATTCCAATGTCTGGTTGGTTCTCAATTATGACCATGGTCATGTATGACTATAGTCATGTTTTGGTCCGGAGTCAAGGACCAAATGGACTCGCGGGAAAACCGCCGGGTGTGGTACGGTCCGTCGCGGGCCGTACCAACTTGAGGAAAACTCTCGTGCCGCCGGTACCATTGAAACCTTCCCGCCTGAGGCATAGAATCAGGCTTGATTGTCATCAAACCGGAGGCAATCGCACATGCGACGTTTGGGCTGTCTTACCTTGACTCCCTGCTTGCTTTTTACTTCACTCCTGACTTCAGCTCCCAGGGAACGCTTACGGGAGGCGCGACCCGTTGATCCCACAAGCCGGATGGCAGCGCCGCCAGCGGCATTCCATCGCGAGATGGTTGTGGCGGAGGCCCGCGCGGGGGTCCATCCGGCGACCGTTGAGGGTGTGGAACTGGCGGCCGATGATGGCTCGCCGGACGGGCGGGGGTTGTTGCAGGACGGCTTGACCGTGGCCGTCCGGCTGACTCCACTGAGCTACCCCGCACGATTGACGGCGATTCGGATTTACTTCGTTGGCTTCATGGGCCAACCTTCGCCGGTGGGCAGCACGATTCGGCTGATCGCGTTTGTGGGACCGGGGCCGCGGCCTGCGCCGGGGGCGAAGTACGTGGTGGATCAGCAGGTGAAGGTACCGTCGACTGGCGGCTTCGCGGATTTTCCGATTGAGAATGGGCCGGAGATACAGTCGGGAGACTTCTTCGTGGGCTACCAGGCGCCGCAGCCGGCAGCGGGCGTGGGGTTCGGCACCGACACGGAAGGCGCTCAGTCAGACCGCACGTACTGGCTGGACCCGGGCGAAGCGGCTTGGGGTGGTCCCCTGCGGTTCACGGATAACACGAAGGCAAATGCGACGATTCGGGCGCGGGTGTCGTGGCCGGGGCCGGGCGCGGGGGACTATGAGCTTCGAACCGACGATGGGACGGCCGAGGTTGGGTTCCTGCGGGACGGCTATATCTACGCCAACCGTCTGACGCCGCCGAAGTATCCGGCGAAGCTCAAGAAGGTGCGGATCTGGGTGCAGCAGATGACAGATCAGCCCGAGCCCGACGGAAAGAGTGTGAGCTTGTTTGTGTTCCGGGATCCTGAGGGGAAAGGCGTGCCGCCCGACAATCCGAAGGTGGACCTCGCCTCGCAGGTGAAGCTGGGTGCGCAGGGCAAGTGGACCGAGGTCAGCGTTGATGGGCCGGTGATCGAATCGGGCGATGTCTATGTCGGGTTCAAGTCACCGGAGCCGCACAACGGAGTGGCGTTTGCGATTGATTCCGACGGCCAGCCGTACCACCGGATCTTCCGGTCGCGGGATGGTGGGGCGACGTTCACCGGGCCGATTGTACTGACGGCGGAGAATAACCAGACGGCGATCGCGAACCTGATGGTGCGCGCCGTGGTGAGCTATGGCAACGTGGAGCAAGGAGAGCACACCGTCTCGGCGGCGGTTGGATCGCTCGACGTCAGTGAAGGGGGAACCGAACAGTTCCAGGCAGCGGTGCGGAGTCAGGCGGGCGTGCCGTTCGAGATTGCGGTGGCGTTCGATCCGCCGGCGGCCGGATTGTCCGCGACGGTGCAGCCGGCCACGGTGCGTGCCGGAGAGCCGTTCCGGGTGACCGTGAGAAGTGAAGGGCCGTCGGATGTGACCTCGGGGCAACTGGTGATCACCGCTACGGACGGGACGAAGTTGGCGCGGACGGCGGTTCCGGTCTACACGTGGCGGGAGATCGCCGCCCAGGACATCGGCACGGAAGGCGGAGTGGTGGAAGGGCAGGGAGTGAGTGTCCGGATACCGGCTCAGAAGCTGAGTGAGAAGCGGCGGGTCCGCCTGTTGACGGGCAAGCCGGTAACGGGCCTGGAGGAATCACTGGACGGCGGCGTGTTCCGGGTGGACGGGATGCCGGACGGTTACAAGGGCGGCCTGGAGATCCGGCTGCCAGTGTCTGCCGCGGCCCAGAGCGCGGCGGCCCAGAGCGCGGCGCTGGAGAAAGGATCGCGACCGGCGGGCGAAGCCAGCGGCACGGCCGTGCTGCAGTTTATGGCGCCCGATGCGACGGGCAAGTTGATGCCTGTTCAGCAATTCCAGCCGGCGGTGGTCCAAGGCAACACGGCGATCCTGAATCTTCCGGCCGGCAAACCGAATGTGTCGCGCCGGTTCAGTTTGTGGATGCTGAAGGGGTGGCTCAATCTGGTCAGCGCCGAGGGCAACTTCATCGTGTTCTACCGGATCGGGTACACGGATTCGGCGAGATGGGTGCTCGAGAAATCCGAAAAAGCGCTGACGGCCTTCGCGGCATCGCATGTGGACATCAACGTATTCGAGCGGATCTCGACATGGGAATCGCTCAACCTGCTTGGGTTCCCGGTACACCCGATTCGGATCACGCTCGACAAACTGGCTAACCCAAGTGATGCGGGGATCAGCAACGCCGGGCAGATCAGGCTGAACCAGGAGAAGTTCAAGGAGGCCGAGGGCCGGGACACGTTTCGCAGCGCTGTGCCGCACGAGATCATGCACATTGTGGAGGACCTGTTTGGTTCGGGCCAGGGAGTGGTGGATAGCTTCGTTCGCGAGGATCCGCGGCGCTGGATGGACGAGTCGTTATCGGTCTGGTTTGAGCCGTCCGGGCTTTGGGAGGCCAACTATACTCCGGCCAACATGAGTGAGAATCTGGCGGAATTCCTGCGGACAGGAGCGAATCGCGTAGTGGATTCGTCGGCGCGGGAATACGGGTATGGGGCGAGTTCGTTCCTCACTTATTTGGGCAGGAACGTCGATTCGCGGATTCCCAAGCGGTGGCTGGAAACGCGGGACGCGGGCCGTGCGCCCTGGGCTGCGCTGATCCCGCTGATTGGCGGGGATGGCCAGCTTGCCAAGCACTGGCGTGACTTCACGCGGAAGCTCTTTCTCGGCCAGGTGCTGCCGAATTCGAAATTCCCGGACGTCAACATGATCCGGCCGCTCGACGATGCGCGCAGTTTCGATTTGATCAAGCAGGGCGAGCAGTGGACTAAGACGTGGCCGCAGGCGAAGGATCTGTCGGTCGAGTTTTTCGCGCTCAATCTGCCGAAAGCGGGCGATCCGGAGAAAATGCCGGACTTGACCGATGTGACCGCGCTCGGTGTGCAGGTGCTGGACAAGTTTGATGATGTCGACGTGTTCGTTTATGGGCGCAACGGGCTGCTGGCCTGGCGGGAGGACAATGCCGAGATCGTGCTCAACGAGCCGGCGAAGTACCGGGCAGAGGTTCCGCTCGTGGTCGCGGTGGTGAACAATCACTACGATCCAGCGCCTTCGTCGGCATCAAGGCGGGACATCCGCGTGAAGATGGGATTGGCCGATCCGAAGACGGAGATTCTGCCGCCGTTCATCGGGCAGCGTGTGATCGGGAGGAGCTACGATTTCACGACCAGGAACGTGAATGTTCCGGCGGATGCAACGTATCAGTGGGATTTCGGCGACGGGAAGACGGCCACCGGGAGAAACGCCAAGCAGAGTTGGAGCCGCGCCGGCACTTACCGGGTGACGGTGACGGCGGAGTGGCAGAACAAGAAGGTGTCAACGTCGGTGATGACGACCGTGGCGCCGGATACTCCGGTTGTGAAAGCCGAGGTGCTGTTCGATGTGTTCCGGCTGTATAAGAATCCTGTAGGGCAGTCGTTCCAGAAGTGCAACGACTACGCGATCACGATCACCGACCCGTCGGGGAGAGTGGCGGAGAGCGGT
>JAEUQE010000171.1 GCA_016789785.1 Bryobacterales bacterium | reverse complement strand
GTTCGGCTTGCGGGTGGCCACTTCCTTAAGCGCGTTGCCGTTCCCGTATAGCTTCTCCTCAATCCCTCGGCGCTGCTGCAAGACCGCACCTGTCAATGGCTGGCTCCCCGAATTTTCCGCGGACCAGATCGCATCCGCCGCAACCGAATCACCGTTCTGCTGAGCCGCGTACTCCCACTCCTTTTCTGAAGGCAATCTGCCACCAATCCAGTTGCAGTACGCTTCCGCCTGCGATGCCGTCATGTTGACGATGGGCAACTTTGCGTTGTGCCAGCGCGGATTCAAGGGACGATCGAGCAGCCTCGCCTCTTCGGGCAACCGGGCTCCCGTTGCGGTAGCGAACTTGCGGTAAGCAGCAACCGTTACTTCCGTTCTCCCCATCCAAAGCGGCTTCGCGACCTCCACTTCTTGCGCGGGTGACTCATCCGGCAAGCACGCTCCCGTGGCGCATCCCATGGTGAACTTGCCACCGGGTATCAGAACGTACTCCAAACCATCGCGCGAATTCATCCACACGGTTCCCGGCTTCGCATCCGCCAATGGTTTCGGAGCCGGCCCCGAGTCCGAAGTACGCTCAGAGACCAATGTCTCCGGTGTCCCGTACGACTTCACCTTTCCAACATCCGCAAGTTTCCACAGCTCTGTTCCGGTGCGAACAAGAAACGATCGCTCAATCGGTGTTGCCGCGTAAACGGTGCTCGCGACTGGCAGCGTGTTGTCCGCCACTCTATCCGGCTTATCGCCAGAGCGAAACACGGCGGTGGAGCCTTCCGTGGTGAAGAAGTAGAGATGGTCTCCCGCGCCAATTGCGGAGGCCCACACCGGACCTGGGAGCCTCGTGTTCCAGATCTGTTTTCCGGTCTCAAGATCCACCGCGAACAGCACTCCCACGGCATTCACCAAGTAGGCTCGCCCGCCATGCAAGAGAGGCGAACTGTACTGCGTGGATGCCGCTTCCGCGGTCCATGCGATCTTCGATGGGTCCGCGAGACGCACCGCGAAGCTCTTGCCTTTGTCGGCGGAGGCAACCACGGCGATCCCGTTGGCGACGCTCAGTGAAGGGATTCCTCCGCCCCGCGCGCCCTCCCGCACTTGTTTCCAAAGCTCATTGCCGGTCTCGGCATCGTAGGCGATCATGCCTCCCTGCGAAGACGCAAGCAACAGATCTTTGCCTTCGTGCCTTGTCACGACCGGCGTGCCGTAGCCGCCCTCCATGGGCATCTCGTTGTGCCAGACACCGGAGCCATCGGCCTTGCGAATCGCTACCAGATACGAGGGCTTGGCTTGCGAAACATGCGCGTAGAGCCGCTCGCCATGCAAGCGCAGGGAACTGCCGAAGTCGTGACCGCCCTGAATGACGCCGTAGCGCTGATTGAAGTCGACGTGCCAGAGTTGCTCGCCGTCGCGGCTGAACGCAAACAGATCTCCCGCGTCGAAGAGCGCGTACACTCTACCACCTTCCACCGCGGGTGTTGGCGCGGCCCTCGACACACGGTCACCCGTGGGGTGGGGCCGCGACGACTTCATTTGCTTGTGCCAGACCACCTTGCCACTGGCAAGATCGATTGCGAACAGATTCAACAGTTCCTTCTTCGGTCCTTCCACCGACGTGAGGAAGATGCGGCCGTCAAAGACCACAGGTGTCGACTGGCCCATTCCGGGTACATCCACGCGCCACGCGATGTTTTGGTCATGAGCCCATTCGAGCGGCAGTTTGGAGGCTGTGGTTATCGAGTCACCGTTGCCCCGGAAGCCGGTCCACCGGGAGCCCGGCTCCGATCCCTGAACGAGAACAGGCACGATGCTCGCGATCGCGGCGCCAAGCAAGAGAGTACTTCGCATCATGGCGCTTGCTCCTAGAACGTCACGCGGAAGGCGAGTTGCAGCGCACGCGGCTGCAGAGCGCTGGTTGCCTGGCCGAAGCGGGGATCGATGATGCTACCCACATAGGCATCGTAGTTGGCGGTATTGGTGAGATTGAACGCCTCGGCGCGGAATTGGCCTTGAAGACGCTCCGTGAACCGGATGTCCTTTTGCAGGCTCACACTGAGGTCGAAGAAGGGATCGCCAGTCTCGGTGTTGCGTCCAAGGGTGCCCGTCACGCCGCTGGCCGGAGTCAACTGCTGGCGGAGTTGCGCAAGCGGCAATCCTCCAGCCGGTGTCAATGCAAACACGCCATTGTTGACGCGCTCCAAAGTGCCATCGATCCCGTGAATCCGATTCACGCGGTTGCCGTCGATGCCGTCCGTTCCACTGAGCAGAGAGAACACGCGCCCCGATCGCGCCTGTACGACGCCGGAGATGGTCCAGTTCGAGAGCAGGCCATAGGCGCCTCGCAGCGACGGAATGTCATAAAACAATGCTGTGCTCAGCGCATGTCCGAGATGGAAGTCGGCGCGCCCGCGATCGAGCCGGCGGTTGTTCTCCGCAATCAGATTGGCGGTGTCCGTGGAGAGATCATCGATCGCGCGGGACCACGTGTAGGCCGCGCGCATTTGGAACCGGCGGGCAAACCGGCCGTTCGCCGTCGCCTGCAGGCTGTTGTAGTTCGATGAGCCTTCCGTGCCAAGGAGCCGGATGAGGCCAACCGAGGGATTCGGCCGCACTTGCTGCGGCATCCGCTCTCCGCCGTTCGGAAACAACGTCAGCGGAAGCATCACGCCGCGAGTGCCCACATATGCGAGGGAGAACACCGTCTGTGTATTCGGCAGACGGTAGTCCACCGTCAGGTTGTATTGCTGCGAGTAGGGCTGCACCAGATCCGGCGATGTGTTCGTTTGTTCCGAGCTCTGCGTTACCGCGCCGCTGAGCAGATTCGGGAAACGGGGATTGATCGCGGTGAGACTCACAATGCGTTCGGGCTGGAAACGAAGGTTGCCCAGATAACGGAGCGCGAGTGGCGTGGTGAACATACCGTATCCACCGCGGATCACAAGAGCGGTTTGACTGCCCGGAGTCCAGGAGAATCCCACGCGAGGTGCAAAGTTGTTGTAGTCAGTTTTGTAGTTGACCGGGACGCGACTGTAAATGTCGGTGCCGGGAGTATACAGTTCCCATCGAACGCCGAGGTTCAGATTCAAGTTACTCCGCATGCGAAAGTCGGTTTGTGCGTAGAGCCCAACTTCCTTGGTGCGCTGATCCAACCGGGTGTCGCCAAGCACGCGAGTGTAGGTTCTGGGAAGACCAGCGAGAAACGCCTGGCGCGAATCGAAAGTCAGAGTGCCGTCAGTATTGCCGTTCTCCGTGGTGTTCACCTGCACCGCGCGCACAACACCGCCGAACTTGAGGCCGTGGCGCCCGCGCTGGATCGAGAGATCATCCGAGAACTGGTAGTTGTGAATCATGAGGTAGTTCCGGAAGATGGAACCCAGTCGCTCCGCGCCGGCGACGTTCAGAAGTCCAATCGAGTCATTGATGGAGCGCTCGCCAAGCAGCGGCGTGAACGGGATCGTGTTCGAATGACGGTTGGTGTAGTATGCGCGGGCTTCGTTCACGACAGTTGGCGAGAGTGTCGAGTTGAGCGAGAACACCGTGCTCCCATTGGTCGTGTCCACTTGCTGGCCCTGCCCAAAGATGCGGCCCGTATCGCGGCCCAACGTGTTCGTGGAGTTCCATCGCACGCCGAACAAGTGCTTGGTGGTGATCACGTAGTCGGCTCGCATGAAGAGCGAACGGAATGTGGTGCGCGAGTAGAGCCCACCGAAATCGAAGAGGTTGGTGCCTGGGACGTTCGCGACGGGATAGAGATCGAGCAGAGGGCGTACGGCTGCCACGGCGCTGCGGCGCTCGTCTTCCGTGAACGTCGCACGCGGAGCCGAGATGCCCGTGGTCCGATTCAGCAGCCATTCGCCGCTCACCAGCACGAACAGTTTGTCTTTCCATACCGGCCCAGAGAGGACCGCGCCAAACTGATTTCGCTTCAGCACGTCGCGTTGGCGAAGCATGGTGTTACGCGCGTCCATTGCGGAGTTGCGCAAGAAGTTGTAGAACTTGCCATGCCACTGGTTGCCGCCGGACTGGCTCACCATGTTGATGGTGCCGCCTGCCGCACGGCCGAACTCTGCCTTGTAGTTGTTGTTCTGTACTTCCACGCCGGTGAGCACTTCCATGCTGACGGGCATCTCATTGAATCCGGCCCCGGCAAGCGCGCCGGTGTTGGGATTGTTGAAGTCGGCGCCATCCACCATCACGTTCACTGTGCTGGTGGAGCGCATGCCGTTGAATGAGAACGGTGCGTGGGCGGTGCGTCCCGGAGCCGTGCCGGGCATGAGGTAGACCTGCGTCGAGTAGTTGCGGCTGGTTCCGCCGCTGAGCACTGGCACCTTGGTCAGGTCTGTGGTGTTGAACGTTGTCGCACGCGCGGACGAGTTCCGCACCTGATCCAGTTGGTCCAGTTCGGCTGTGACGGTCACACTCTCCTGGACCGTCGCCGGCTGCATTTTCACGTCAAGATGGATGGACTGTCCGGTGGCGACTTCGATGTTTTCGCGGCGGAATATCGCGAATCCCGGACTCTCCACTTCAAGCCTGTAGATGCCCGCTGGCAGTGTGGGTACGCGAAACTGTCCGGTTTCATTGGTCCCCAAGGAACGCTGCAGCCCGCGCGAGGTATCGATGAGGAGGACCTTCGCGTTCTGGATAGGGCTGGATGTTGTGTCGATGACCAGTCCAGTCAGCGTACCGGACGAAACTTGGGCAAGTGCTGGAAGCGCAGTTCCAAGCAGAAGGACCGTGAAGATGCGCATGAAGGTGATGATAGGGTCTGCATGCACCAACGGCCCAGACTTTAGTTGCAATCGGAATCGAACTCGGGACCAGCGGGCTTGGATAACCAGTGGGCGGACTGGGGCTACGCCCGCGCGATTCACTTAGTGAAAAGATTTTCCCGCCATCACTTTCGTCGATCTTCGCCTCAGTCATTCGACGTCGAGAAACGTCACGGCCCAGGATCCGCTCATCGCCTGAACATTCGCGATGCGGCCGTGGAAGAAATAAGGATGTACATCCTCCTGCCGGCGATCCACTGCGAATCCGTAGTGCAATGTCAGTGGCTGACCTTCGGCGGCAGCGCCCGTGATGTACGCAATCAGAGCATGCTCCAGCGAATGGTATCCGTTCTTCCAAGGCCACTGCTTCGGCAAGTCGCCCACCGGCAGAAACGTATCTCCATCCACCGTGCTCCACACTTCGCCGAAGTTCGGATCCACCATATACTTTCGCCAGAAGTCGTACGTCCCTGCGAGATACTTCGTGCGCATCAACGGATCCTTGATGGAGAGCGTGGCCGCGAATTGATCAAGCTCCGCGTAGATCCACCAACTCTTGCTGCGATCCAACTCGCCGCCGCGCCGGATTGCCGATGCCCATGATCCACTCTCGGCAAGATAAGCACGCTCCAGCACACGTTTCCCGTTGGCCTCGGCAAACGCCAGCAAATCCACATCGCCGCGCATCCACGCCGTCCAACGAATCATCCAGAAGGCTTTGATCGTATGACCGAAGTCCGTTCCAGCGAATGCGAGGTCGCGGTCATTTGGAGTATTCGCATTGAGGAAGAAGAGATTCTCTGCCGGCGAGTAGAACTTCTCAATCATGAGCAGGGAGATTCCTTCCAGGTCATCACGCCACTGCGTGCGAAGAGGCTCGGGGAGGATTGGTGTCATGAGAACGAGATAGGCGTTCATCTGATCCAATTGCGCAACCAAACGCCGTTGCGCGGCCCGCTCACTGCCGTTGTCTTCCAGCAGCCAGTGAATCACGTGAGCATCGCGGTCATAGTAGCGCGCGAACACATGATCCTTCACTGCGATGATATCCGGCAGCACTTCGGCATCGCGTGTCAGGTAGTAGTACATGGCAAGACCGAGCACTCCGTAGGCGAGTTCCTGCGGATTGCGCCACTCCATCTTCGGCCCCCATGCGCCCGTACGCGCGTCCTGATTGGTTGCGATGCCGCCATTCACTCGATCCATCACCTGGGATCGCAGATAGTCGACACCGAGTTTCATCATGCGAAGATACTCGGGGTTCCCCGTCATGTGATAAGCGACGCCATAGACATAGACTTGCCGTGATTGCGAAACCACGTTGCGTGGCCGCTGCATCAGCCACGCGTTGCGCCCGACCTCCGGGCAGGGCGACGTCCACACCACAGCGGTCCCATCATCGCAGCGGATCGCGGGGAAGTCGCCTTTCGGATCGCCGAACGCGCCGGGATGATTCCAGAACGGCATCAACTCCTGATTGAGGTGGTTCAGCCATTCCGCGGGAGCAAATTGCGAGAAGCACGAGGTAACGAACAGCAGTCCCGTTACAAGCAACTGGAGAATTCTTCGCATTTGCCTTCATTATGGCAATCGCCGCCCTCCGGCGCTGAACTTCGATACAATCTCAAACCGTGAAACCGACTCGCCGCCACATGTTCGCCGCGCTTGCCGGCGCAGCGCTCGCACCCGCTACCGGATCATCCGCGCAGAAAGCCACCGCGTTTGCACTGATCGGCGACCGCTATCACAACTCCGACTACATTCGAACGGCGCTCAGCCGCACGATCGGCCAGCAACTCGGCATCAGCATCGACTTCTGCGATGAAACCAAGAACCTCAATGCGGAAACGCTCAAGGGCTATAAACTGCTGATCATTCTTCGCGACGGGATGATCTGGCCGGACGGCTACCCCGATGAGAACACCAACGCGGCATGGGTCGCGACCGGCCGTCCAACGCTCGAGTTTGATCCGCCGACGCCGAAGACGGCGGCGAAGCCCGCGTTCTGGATGAAGCCAGACCAGGGCAAGGCCGTGCGCCAATTCGTGGAGAACGGTGGCGCCGCGCTGTTCCTTCACAATGTGACCCATGTCGGCCTGACTGATCCTGACTTCCGGCATGTGCTCGGAGCGGCCTACGCAGGTCATCCGCCGATCCGGCGGTTCAAAGTGAAGGTGACGAATCCGAATCATCCAATCACGCAAGGAGTGAAGGACTTCCTCGTCACCGATGAGCAGCACTACATGGAGTACGACAAGGACCGGAAGAACATCTTCCTTGAGACGGTGAACGAAGATGGCCTGCCTTACGGCAAGCAAGGCGTCACGGCTCCTGGCGGATGGGCCTTCGACTACGGCAAGGGCCGTGTCTGCTATCTCTCACCTGGGCACTTGTTGACCGTACTCTGGAATCCGGAGTACATCAAGCTTCAGCACAATGCAGTTCGCTGGCTGATGCGTAAATAGCTTCGAACGGAAAGGTCTGGCATTCTGAACGTATGCAGTTTCCAGGAATGGGAAAGCCCGCCGTCGGCCTGGTTGTCGACACCGGCATGGCCCGAGCCGACCATGTGCTCGCGCTGGCGTTGCTCTATGGACTCGATGGAAAGAATGAGGCGCGCGTCGTCTCCGTGAGCGTGTCGAAGCCGAACCTGAAGGCCGCCGCTTTGACAGAAGTGATCGGCCGGTTCTATGCGGGCACGGTGAGCGGCGCGTTCGGATCGTTCAGCCGCACTCTGCCCGTGGGTCTGGCAGCGCGGACGCCCATGGAAGAGGACACGCCGATGCTGGCACAGCCTCTCGCCCGCCAGGAGTATCAGCACGGCATTCGCCAGATGAACGACACCGCGGAGCCCGTCCCATTGATGCGCAACGCGCTTACCGCGCAGTTTGATCAGAATGCGATTGTGATTCTCAACGGGCCCGCGACAACGATCGCAAAGATGCTCGCGCTTCCCGGCATCAAGGAGTTGATTCTGGCGAAGGTTCGATACCTCGTGGTGTCGGGCGGCAACTTCGGTGGCGGCGCCCCCGAACTGCACATCAAGTCCGACATCGGGGCCGCGCAGAAGCTCTTCGCGGACTGGCCCGGAAACATTGTGATCGCTGGAGAAGAAACGAGTTCGCAGATTCACTATCCCGCGTCGAGCATTGAGACGGACTTCTCGTGGTCCACGGCGCATCCCGTCGTCGATGCTTATCGTGCCTATCGCACGATGCCATACGATGCGCCGGCTAACAACCTTGCCGCCGTGCTCTACGCGGTGCGGCCGACGCAGAACTATTTTAAATTGTCGGAGCCGGGCACCGTAACGGTCGACGACGCGGGCAACACGAAATTCTCGCCATCAGCGGGCGGGAAGCACCGGCACCTGATCTTCGATCCGGCCCAGAAAGAGCGCGTGCTCAAGACGTACATTGAACTCGCGAGTGCCAAGCCCGTTCCGCGAATGCCGCGCTTCCCCCGTCAACAACAACAGCAACAGCAGCAGACACCACCAGCGAAGAAGGCGAACTGAAGGCGCACCTATACGTTTTTCACCGGCCGCACAACGCCGCCCGGCTGACCGTATTTGTGCCGCGTGGCGGTGAACTGCGCCTGACCATACTCGCCGAGGTCAACCGTACCCGCGATGCGATCCGCGGAGGCTTTGCCGTTGAACTCGTAGCCAAGCCGCGTACCTTCGTAGCGATGCGAACTGCGCAGCCACACATTGTCACCTTCGACAGTTCCCCGCAAATCGCTCGATAGAAACTCGCCATGATGTGTGCCGACGAGTTCGTCGCCGCTCTGCTCAAACACGAGCTTGTGATGCGCCTCGCCAAATACGAATTGCAGATGCACATCCCACTGTCCAGTAAGACTGACGGAAGCAGGAGTCCTGGCTGGCGGAGCCTGCTTCTTCGCCTGTGCGAGCACCGCGTGGATGCGCTCGGCGGCCATCTTCGCATCGCCAGGCATCATCATGTAGGGCATGATGGTGAGCGAACTGTTCTTCGCGCCCATTCGCCGGCTGCCGCCCGAACCGCCGAGAATCATGCGAGGCGTTCCCTCCAGGAGCATCTTCTCGGCTTCCGCGCCTGTAATGCCGAGTGCATCGCCATCCCAAAGGATCTGCAGCCGCGGCGCATTGTTGGAGAGACCCTCTGGCTGAAGGACTCTGGTGGTGACACCGCTCACGCGCTTGACGCTAGTGGAGATCTCGTCCAGCCAGTTCTCCCACTCCTTCCATTCGGCCTTATGATCCCGCTTCACCCACATCTCGACGGCGGCGAGCATGCCCATGATCTCTTCCTTGCCGGCCTTCATGGGACGTCCAAACGCATGATGTGGCGCACTGTGGAGCCAGGCGGCCTTGATGAGCTTCTTATCGCCAAGCAGCAGACCGGCGCTTTGCGGGCCTCGCAAACACTTGCCTCCGCTGTAGGCGACCAACGTGGCGCCGCGCTGCAGATGCACGTTGGGAATGGTGAGCCGTTCGGCCGCGGCGTCCACCAGCACGGGAACGCCCTTCTGTTTCGCAATGGCCGCAAGCGCCTGCGTTCCGAGCGGGCCTTCATCTCCGGGTCCCGCAAGAATCATCACCATCGCGGTGCGCTCATTGAATGCGCGTGTGTACTCTTCGATTGAGTTCACCGTGACAAAGTGCGCGCCCACGCCACGCACCGCGTGATCGTACACGTTGCGTGAATAGGCAGGCGAGATCACCTCATTCTTCAACCCGCGAGTATCGGGGAGCCGCTGCAATTTCTCGGGATCGGCGCCGGCGATGCAGGCCGCGGTGGAATGCGCCAGAGCGGCGGCGCAACCGTTGCTCACCATGCCCCATTCCGCGCCGGTGATCTCGGACAGCCGCTTGCCCACCGCGTCCATCAGTTCATCGAGATGCACATAGTGCCGCGAAGCCTGATCCATCGCTGCCTTTACTTCCGGCAAGGACTGCGAGCCCGAGATGATGGTGAACGTGCCCTTGCAGTTGATGATGGGGCGCACACCGATGGACTTGTAGATCTCCGCGCCGATGCGAAGCGCTTCGGCCTCGGCACGGTTCTGGAACCCGGGCAGCAGGGCGAGCAGACTGCCGGTCTTGAAAAGGTCGCGACGGTTGAAGAATCGGGAGAGCATCAGTTGCGATGCTACCCGTTCGCGGCCGCGAGCGCAACAGCGAATTCAGCCCGCAAGACGCTAAGTCAGACGAAGCACCGGTTTGCCCGCGAGTGCCTGCAGCAAGCTCCATGCGAACAGACAGAAAAGGATCACGAACACCACGACGACAAGACCCACGCCTGCGGTCCGATCGTTGCGTGAGGCGAGCCAGCCAAGCAACGGCAGAATCTGGATCCCGTGCATTCCCAGGAAGTGGGCGACGCGCAAGTCGCCGAATCGAGTACTCCAGTTGAGGAAAAGGAGACCAGGCCCTCCGTCCGGCGCGCCGACCGTGTGCGCCCGGTTGCCCACGATGAGAAACCCTTGGATACTGGCCATTAGAAACAGAACCAGACCAAGCCGGACTCCCCATAGAAGCGCCGGAGCCAGATCGGGGCTCGTGCGGAAGTAGAGCAGCAGCATCCAGGCCATCAGCAACGTATTGATGCCGATCATCACACCCATCAAGGCGAAGATGGCCGAGTCGAGAGGCGTGTCGTGGTTGAAGTGCGACCGGGCGCCACGAGCAGCCTGAACCACGATTGCGCTGATCTCGACGGCCATAGCCACGGCGATACCATTCCCGATGGTGCGTTTCACAACCTGATCTACCGGCAGGTGTGCGAGCATCCACGCCGCCGTCGCCAGAAAGAGGATGATCGACACCTCAAACTTCAGTGGCTTCAGCCATGGGTTCACACCAGTCACCTGACGCCCGTCGAGCAGGAACCCCACAGCAGAGACGATGCCCAGCAAAAGGTTGTACCAGAGCGCCACATGGATCCACGGCTGCGCTCGTTGGACATCGCGCAATTGTTCCATCAGGCATTCGACTCCATTGGACGGAAGCGCAGCCACGCGAATCGGATGAGCAGATAAAGCAGAAGCCCGGCCGGGCCAAGGAGAAAGGTGAATAGCAAACACGGCGCCACAGCCCAATGCGGGATTCGATTCGCTGTGGCATCGCGCGTTTCCCAACTGCCGGTGAAAAGGTCGAAGATCAGATAGTGGATCCAGCCCGCGAGCAACAGGCCGCGGTTCGAGAATAGCTGCGCCACTCCACTCAGCGAATTGAATCCGCCATCGCCCCAATTTGTCGCGATGAGCCACACATAAACAGGTCCGAGCAGGAGAGGGGTGATAAGCATGGCATATCGTTGGGACCACCGCCATCGAGGCGCAACGGCGAACAAAAGCCAGCCCGGCAGAACTGCCAGATTGGCGAGAGAGAAGAGAGAATCGTACGGCATCGCTGCACCCCGCTGAACCCTCAGATTAGCAGGGACGCCGCGAAGAAAGACCGTTCGGTCTTAGCTGAGATCCAGGCCGTCGAGCCGTCCGGTGGAATCACCGAAGTACTCCACTGGAGCGCCCATGCGGTCCATCAACGTCACAAACAGATTCGACATCGGCGTTTCCTTGCGGTACACGATACGGCGTCCGCCGCGAATGTATCCGGCGCCGTTGCCAACGATAATGGTGGGCAGGTCTTCATGGGTATGGCGGTTGCCGTCGGAAAGACCCGCACCGTAGACGATCATCGAATTGTCGAGAAGGCTGCGGTCGCCTTCCTTGATCGACTTCAGTTTCTCCACCCAGCCCGCGAATTGCTGCACATGGTAGGTGTTGATCTGCGCGACTTTCTCCATCATCGCGGGCTCGTTGCGGTGATGGGTCAAGGGATGGTGCCCGTCGGCAATGCCGATTTCACGATACGCACGGGATGTTCCTTCGCGGGTGACAAGGAACGTCAACACGCGGGTAAGATCCGCCTGGAATGCGACCGTGATCATGTCGGTCATCAACTTGAAGTGCTCGGCAAAGTCCGCTGGAATCCCGTAAGGCTTTTCCATCCCCGGATTCACTTGCGCATTGTCGTGCTCGGCCTTCTCGATCTGAAGCTCGATGGAACGAATGGACGAAAGATATTCGTCAAGCTTGCGGCGATCGGTGGGTCCCAGTTCTCCCTGCAGCTTCTTCGTATCGGCAGTGACAAAGTCGAGAATGCTCCGGCGGTACTTGTTCTTGCGGGCGCGCTCTTCCGGTGACAAGGCGACATCGTTGCCGAACAACCGTTCGAACATCGCGCGCGGGTCAAGGATTGGAGGCATCGGCTGAGTTTCGCTGCGCCAGGCGAGATTGTTCGTGTAGGCGCAGGAATAGCCGGAGTCGCAATCGCCTGCCTGGCGAGCGTCTTCGAGGCCGGCTTCGAGCGAAGGGAACCTGGTCTGGTGGCCGATCTTGTTCGCGACGATCTGGTCACAGGAGATGCCGCACTTAATGTCGGTGGCGGACTTGCGCGGCTGGACGCCCGTGAGATAGGCGCCGCAACAGCGGCCGTGATCGCCGGCTCCATCCAACAACGCGCGGCCATTGTTGTGCGTGAGGTTGCCGAGCATGAGCACGTCGTTCTTGAAGGGCTCGAGCGGCTTCAGGATCCGTGGTAACTCCTGGAACTTGCCTTCGTAGCTGGGGTTCCAGTGCCGCATGTCGATTCCGTTGGGCACATAGACAAACGCCATGCGCAACGGAGCCGGGTTCTTGGCGCGCAATACAGCAGGCGCCATTGCATCGAGGAACGGAAGACCAACGGCGGCGCCCATGCCACGAAGGAATGTGCGGCGCGGAAGTGCTTTACCCGGAATCAACATCTCAGCGGTCTCCTGAAGAACGGTCTTTTCGATCCCCGTGCAGAGATGGTGCGAGGGCGGGTCAGCCGGAAGCCCCATCAAGTGAAACAGATGCTCTCATCATATCGCCCTCCACCGAGGGGGACAACCATGGGCAACTGAGCATCTGAACATTCAGATAAAGTGGGGCATTATGACACCGAAGAGACTTGCGGCTATTCCCCCGTGGGAGTGGCCTTCGAACGCCGGCGAGATTCTGAAGGGCTACTTACGAAAGCGCGACCGGCCGGCATCCGACCGGCTTCTTGCGGCGGAACTCGCAGGGGAATACGTGGTAGCGGAAGATGAGATGGCTGAGTTGCTTCTCTCCATCGTGCAGAATCCCAAGGAGCCGGAAATGCTGCGAGCGAACGCAGCGATTTCTTTGGGAGTAGCGCTTGAGGATGCGTACATTGAGGGCTACGACGAAGAAGACGAGCTTCGGGAAGCTTCCATCTCTGAAGATACCTTCGATCTGGTTTGCCAGAGTTTGCGCATCCTCTTCGCGGACCCAACGGTCCCGAAGCAAGTGCGGCGGCGAGTTTTGGAGGCTACCTCCCGGGCTCCGAAGGAATGGCATGTCGAGGCGGTCCGGACGGCCTATCACTCCGGTGACTCTGAGTGGCGACTGACGGCAGTCTTCTGCATGAAAGGCATACGCGGTTTCGATCGTGAGGTGGTAGAGGCACTTCACAGCGATGATCCGGAGATTCTCTACGAAGCGGTTCGCGCGGCGGCCTTACCTATTCCCGGAGCGTGGCCTCGGATTGTGGAGTTGCTGAAGTCGAAGCATACGGATGAAGACGTTCTTTTGGCTGCAATTGAGGCGGTCCCGTATGTTCGGCCGGAAGAGGCAGAAGAAGTCTTGTCGCCACTGCTGGATTCCGGCGACGAGGACATCGCGGAGGCGGCGCAGGCTGCGATTGCCGAATCGAAGGCGGCACTTGAAGATGACGATTTCGATGAAGATGAGGACGAGGGAGAAGATGCCGAAAACACCATCGATCGGAAACGTCTCCAGTAGACGGGCTACGCAACACGGATACCCACTTCGCTGAGCCCTTGCCCGACAGCCTGAAGATTGCGAAGCGGTGCGCCGTCATAGTGGCCCAACGCGATGCCGTCCGCACCGCACTCGCCGGAGATCGCAATGCCTCGCCGAATGAGTTCGGGAGTGGCTTTGGGGCGGACTCCGATGGCAGACAACATCAGCAGATCGTCGCCAACCGCGGCCTCACGGCAAGGAGGAACTGCCGCTTGTCTTCGAGCCGTCCCGTGCGGCCTGTCTGTTCCGAATAGTCGCGGAACCGAATTGCCGCGGCGGAACACTGCCGGCCTGCGCGCAAGCCGGCGCGATCTCTGCTAAAAACTCAGCACAAGGTGCCAAATGTAGAAGTAGGCAAGGGCGTCGACATTCTCCCACACCTGTTTGCACAGAGTAGCGTCGCCCGGAATTGATGCGATTTCCTTGCGCTTCTGCTCCCACGCAACGCATGCTCCGGGAGGCACCTTGCCCAACGGCCATGCGGGGGCGGGCGGACGCTCTTGTGGAGGAGGCGGAGGAGGCCCGTCACTTGGGGTCGCGGAGTACACTCCATACTCGCGAGTGAACTCCGTCATCGCTCTCACGTTGTCCACTGTCGCGTCGTTCTGCATGATGGCGGAAGCATCCATGAGGAAGCCACCATTCTCGCCACAGGTGTCGATGAGGAACTTGCATTGCGCTTTCACTTCTTCCGGAGTTCCGAACGCGAGCATTGCGTTAGGAACCCCGCCTGAGAGAGCGAATTTCCCTTTCAGCTTCTCGACGCAGAGCTTCGGATCACTGCGGTCCATGTGATAGATCACCGAGCCCGCGGGCAGTTCCGCAATTGCGTCAAGATGGGCGTCCCATTTGCCTTCCGCGTACAGCAACGTCTGATTGCCTTGCGCCCAAATCGCATCGAGCATGGGTTTCAAGGTGGGCCAGTAGATGGTGCGGAAATGCTCGTAGGAGATGAACGGCACGCAGCCGCGATGCATCCAGATGGGGATGGGAATGTTGCGGGTGGGATCGAGACCTGAAAGCGCGATGAAGCCGAGATGCGGCATCAGCGCGTGGCATGCCTTCTCCACCTTATCTGGAATTTCCATCAGATCGAACGCCAGGCCCACGTAGCCCCGGAACTTGTCACCAAGCACGTCGAGCGGCGCCTTCAGCATGCCCGAGATCGAGGACACGGTCCCGCACTCGTCCTTCATCCGCTGGATCTGCGGCCCGAATGCGTTGAAGTAATTTGCCATCGCCCAGGCCGACTTCACTAATGCGATGTTGCGCCGCGCGGGCCCTGCGTCGAACTCAGCCGACACGCGCGGCAACCAGGTGTTGTAGAGAAAGGCGACCGGATCGTCGATCAACTCGTCGTACTCTTCGCGGCGCATCCACGCGTTGTTCTGTTCCGGCTCGCGATACTGAAAGCCGACATGCGGACCGACATCAATGCCGGGAATCGCGTAGTAGCGGAGGCCCGCGGCTTGCGCGAGCCCGGTCCAAACGTAAACCATGTTTGGCACCACGGCATCCCAGTCAAAGCCCTTGCAGCAGGCGATCACGGAATCAAACGCTTGATTGTAGTCGTGAGTGACTTGCTGCGCCGTGTGGCCTGAGTAGTTCGCAGTGAACTCTGCTGCAAACGGCCGCAGCGGCACACGATCGGGCTTCGCATTGCGCATCGCGGTCACGTAGCGGTTCAAACGCTGCGCGTAGAGTTGTTCCATCGGCATCGCGATTACCTTCCTTTGAAACGAACTAAAGCAACGTGGTTTCCCCAGGCACGAAGACCGGATAGCTGCCATCGGCGCCCGGTCTGACGGGTGGTTCCATATCCAGGCGGCAGTCTTCCGGTTTCGGCGCGTGGAAGTAGCGGCTCTCATTGATCTGCGCCCAAGTCACCTGCTTGCCCGTGTAGCAACTGAACTGGCCCATCAGCGTGATGAGCGTACTGCGAACCATGTATTCGCCGTTGTTGATTGGTGTGTTCCGGCGAATCGCATCAAACAGCGCCGCATGTTCCAAATCATAAGCGTTGTTCTTTGATTTGGAGCCCGGATGCTCCCAGTTCTTCTCTCCTTCGATGCGAAGCTTCAACAGGTCACAACGTCCCTTGGTGCCGAGAATCAGACTGGAATTGTCGTTGTGGCATTCGGGGATGGTGCGGCAGTAGGCGTAGACGCGCACGTTGTTGGCGAACTCGTAGACGACGGCATGATGGTCAAAGACGCTTCCGTAGATCTCACCCTTCAAAGTGGACCGGCCGCCCATGCCCCACGCCTTGAGCGGCGCGGCATCGTGCAGAGCCCAACTGGAGCGGTCCAGATTGTGAATCAGAGTCTGTGGCACATCGTCTCCGCTCAGCCAGTGGAAATGATACTGATTGCTGCCCTGATAGAGGACTTCACCCATACCGGGGCGCCGCGGATACAGCACGTAGGGTGGCCGCAGCCAGGTTTCCTGAATTGCGACGATGTCCCCAATCGCGCCATCGTGCACGCGAGCCATCGTTTCGCGATAGCCGGGATGATAGCGGCTTTGCAGCCCTGACACGACGGAGAGTCCTTTGCGTTTCGCCGTCTCGCAGGTTTCGCGCACCATGTGGATTCCCAGTGGATCGATGGCGTGAGGCTTCTCGACGAACACATGCTTGCCCGCGTCGATGGCGGCCTTCATGTGCAGTGGATGAAACTTCGCGGCATTGGCAATGACCACCACATCACTCGCTTCAATCACATGCTTGTAGGCATCGAAGCCATAGAAACAAAGGTCGTCCTTCACAGCCATCTGATCGCGATATTTCAGGTTCAGAGCGGTGCGCTTCTCTTGAACACGGTCAAGCAGCAGGTCACCCATCGCGACGACGCGCACATCCTTGCCGGCGTTCATCGCATTCATGGCGGCGGCCTCCCCTCGTCCACCGCATCCGATCACGCCCACACGAATGGTTCCAGAACCTGCGGCATATGCGGTTGCGGCAATGCTGGTGGAGAGAAACGTTCTCCGTGACAGATCGTTCATGACATGAGCCTCCTCACTCCGGGCTGCGTGCGGTCCAAAACAGCGCGTTGCGAACCAGGTGGCGGAAGCCGGGGTTCGCCATCGTCTGCGCCGAGTGGCCGAGTTGAATGTAGATCGACCGGGCCTTGGGATGCGGTCCGGTGTAGACAACCGGCTTGTCATTCTCTTCGAAGTCCGTTTCCATCAGGACTTCGATCTTCGAAGAGAACCACATGTTCTTGTAAGCTTCGTCATGGACCGTGAGCGGCCCAACCCCTCGCAAAACGGGATGATTCTGCTTCGCCTTCACAGGAATGACAACAAAGCTGACATCTTCGCGATACCGCGAGGCGGCGTGGTTTTCGACAGGTTTCACGAAATACTTGCCGCCCGTCACTTCCTGGTGCCACCACGGCCAATCCGTGTAGTTCACGATGGCGTGATGGAGGGATACGATTCCCTTCCCTGCCTCGACAAACGCTGTGAGGCGCTGGCGAGTTTGCTGGGCTGTGGTGTCATGCATGTCGTGGAGGAGAACCACGTCAAAGCGATCTTCCAGAGGTTTCGCGAACGCCTCCTGATGCGTCGCGGCGTGCGTCCAGCGAATTCCCTCCAGGCTGTCGAGCATGGTGTAGAACGCCGTTGGATAGCTGTGGCCGCTGGTGACCGCGAGTACGCGAAGCGGCTTCTGCTGCGGAGGATCGGTGACTGCACCAGTTGCCGCCCACTCCACGCCACGCGCGAACAACTGCCGCATGCCTGGCTGATTCCACGCCATGGCATCGTGACCGAGCGGAGTGAAGAAGACACGGCCGCTACCGTATGTATGGGTCCAGGCCACAGGCTCACGCCGGCCGGTGCCGCCAATCTCTTTCGGACTGAGGGCATCGGCGATTACGTGGGTGGATGGCGCGAGATCCATGCGGTGATACAGTTCATCGTTTGCCAACCACGTTGCCGGCATCCCTGAGACGATTGGATGCTCGCGATCGGAGATGGTGACTTCGAAGGGCCAACGGCGGGCGTGGCCGATATTGACCGGCTGCCAGGATGCGCCGATGATTCGGGCAAACGCCTCCCATCCTTTTGTAGAACCGGCCTGCCACTTGCCGTCGCGAAGCTGCATGCCGAAGAACTCGCCGTAACTTGCGTGATGAAACGCGATGAACCCGCCGCCGCCACGAACGAATCGTTCAATCGCCCTTTCCGACACAAGCGGCAACCGTGGCCCGTTGTAGTTGAGGATGAGTGCGCGATAGCCTTCGAGCGATTCCGCGGTAAGCGCGCGCGCGTCCTCGATCACTCGCAGTTCGAAGCGATCATCGCGAGCGAAGACTCTCCGGATCGCCTCGGTGGTGCTCTCCCAGGAGTGATGCGGAAGATCCGCCTGCCCGGTAAGCAGCAAGAGGCACACTGGCTTCTCCGCATTCAATGTCACGGCGCACAGCAGCAACGTCGCGAGCTTCACGGGAGCACTCCCCTCACCCAGGAGAGTGACCGCTCAATCATCGGTCCACCTTGGCCTTCGCATTCGATGGAGCAGACACCATCAAAACCGTGAACTTTCAGCATCGCGACAATGCGGCGAATGTTGTCCGCATTGACACCGTCGCCAATCGCGCAATGACTCACCGCAATGCCCGTGAGATCACCGCGTGATGCGGCGGCAAGGCTCTCGCTGACGTCCTTGATATGCACGTGGCTGATACGATCGATGAACTGAGCCGCGAAAGCGACAGGATCCTGGCCAGCGATGAACGTGTTGCCGGTATCCATATTCATGCGTAGAAATGGCGAGTCGCAGAAACTCAGCATCTCCGCCATGAATTCAGGCTTCGTCGTGTAGTAGCCGTGCGGCTCAATGTTGATGATGATCTGATAGAGTTCCGCGGCGCGAACCAACTGCGTGTAGATGCGGCGCATGTGATCCATCGCCTCGCGGTCTGACAGTCCTTGCGGGCGATGGCGATCATCGGTGGTGTCAATCGAGTTGCAGCCCACCAGCTTCGCCCACCGCATCGAGTGCAGCACGTATTCCACTCCAAGAGTCGCGCCTTCCGGCAAAGACAATGGAAATGCCGCATCCAATTGCGAGAAGGAGACGCCATAGCGGTCCATCTTGCGGCGCATCGCGAGAGGATCCTCCCACAGCGCGACATGCGGCTGATAGCCGAGTCCGTGGATCCAGCTCACTCCGTCAATGGTCCCGCATTCGATGAAACGCAGATGGTTGCGGTGCGCCCATTCGAGGCATTGTTCAAAGCTCCAGTAGCTCGAATTGAACGCATCGGTGTGAAAGCCGATCTGGATCATGGTTTGACTTCCATCGCGCGATACCAGATATTGCGGAACCGCATGGGCGTTTCGGGAGCATCCTTAAAGCCCGAATGATCCTGCAGCAGCAGCGGACCTGGTTCGCAGCCGAGCCTCTGTGGACGGATGCGCGCGTTATTCTGAACCACCACGCCATTCAGCAACACGGTAACGGAGCCTTCGTCAATTACCATGCCTCGTTCGTTGCACTGCGGCGCGACGAAGAGGATGTCCATTGACTGCCACTCCCCAGGCTTGCGCGATGCGTTTGCGAGCGGCGCATGTTCATCGTAGACCGCGCCCGGAAGGCCCATGGAGTAGGTTGGGTTGCGGTAGCCATCAAGGATCTGGATTTCCGTTCCGCTGGGCAGATACACGCCCGAATTGCCCTTCAGTTGACCCGTCTTCTCCGGCATGTTTGGAATCCAATATTCGAGGTGGAACTGCCCGGAGCGGAACTTCTGATCGGTGTAAATGGAGCCGGTGCGTGTGACGGTGACAAACTCACCGTTCTCCACCTTCCATCCAGCGGTACCACCGCCCTTGCTGGTGAGCCAGCCGCTCGCATCTTTGCCGTTGAAGAGGATTGAGGCGTCGGAGGGAGGATCACCGGGATTCGCTCCGGGAGTGACCACGCGGCCTTCAGTGAAATCTCTCGGACCGCCGGTGCGCAGACGCGGAGGCAGCGGGACGGTGACGTTGCCCGTGGCCGCCCATTCGGAGCCGCGCGTGAATGTCGCAACGAATGGCAGTGTCTGCACCGCGCCGATGTCGTGCCCAAGAGCGGTCACAAAAATGCGTCCTTTGCCCCGCTCACTCACCCACAGCATCGGGTGATCCAACCCGTCTCCCGGAGTAGGCTGCCGTGCCTTGCCCATGTAGAGTTTGTGATTGTCCCAGGCGGTGGCCAGCACCTGGTACCGGGACTTGTCCGCCTGCCACTTCAAATTGGCGTACAATTCATCCAGGTTCTGCCGGAACCTTGGCCGCATGCCACGGACGATCGGATGGTCAGGCATGCGAATCGTGACATCGAAGTCATGTGGCGGCGAGTGGTGGCCGTTGTTCGGACGCCAGTTGCCACCGGACATCTCTTCCCATTCCTTCCAACCATCGAAAGCAGCGAGGCTGAAGTGATAAATCACCAGGCCCTTGCCTGACTCGACGAAGCTGGTAAGGGCCTGTTCCGGCTTGTCGCCCCAGCGGAATTCGGGCCTGCGGAGGTCATAGTAGTTGACGATCACCAGATCGTAGGGTGCAAGTGTCTCCGGCCCTCCACCGCGAAAATCTTCGTTCACGCGGACTTCAAACAGCCCTGTATCTTCGAGCTGCTTGCGAAGTAGGGGCGTCACGCGACGCCAGTCATGACCCGGCACATTCTGACCGGTGAGGATGAGTGTTTGTATCTTCTTGGGCTCCGGAGGCGCTTGGGCGAATGCAGCCCCGGCAAGGAACACAAGTAGGGTTCCGAAGGTGCGCATGCCTCTGCGAGAAGCAAACTGAGTGCCAAAGGCGGGCGACGAATCCGGACCGTAGACAGCGCGGTACGTGGCATTCCGCGTGCATGCAAGAGCACCGAACCCAG
>JAEUQE010000170.1 GCA_016789785.1 Bryobacterales bacterium | reverse complement strand
GCGCAAGTACGAGTCCATGTGGAATAACGCGGAATCTGCCCTCATAATGAATCACGCACTCCAGTTTCGACTCTATCAGACCTCCCACTGAGCGCACATCATGCATACGCACCAGCCTGCCATTGGGAAGAATCCTCATTCTCTGCACGGAACCTGTTCCAAGCGCACCCCGCCGCACATTACCATGTACTAAGTGAGAAACGCGTCCAACCCCAAACCCCGGATCCTCATTGCTGACGACCAACTCGATGTCCTGGAGGCCCTTCGTCTCCTCCTGAAGAGCGAAGGCTATCTGATCGAATCCGCAACTTCCCCAGCCGGCATCCTCACCGCCATCGAGTCGCAGGACCTCGATCTGGTTGTCATGGATCTGAACTACACCCGCGACACCACCTCAGGCCAAGAGGGCCTCGACCTGCTCACGCGCATCCAACAAATCGACAGCGCCCTGCCCATCGTTGTCATGACCGCATGGGGAAGCGTCGAACTCGCCGTGGAAGCCATGCGCCGTGGCGCTCGCGACTTCATCCAAAAGCCGTGGGACAACGCCCGGCTGAACACCATCGTCCGCACGCAGATCGAATTGCGCGAAGCGTTGCGCCGCAGCCAGCAACTCGAGGCCGAGAATCGCCTGCTTCGCACCGACGGCATGCCCGCGCTGATCGCCGAGTCAGCCGCCATGCAACCCGTGCTGCAGATCATTTCCCGCGTCGGCCCATCCGATGCCAACATCCTGGTCACCGGCGAGCCCGGCACCGGCAAGGAAGTGGTCGCACGCACTCTCCACGCTGTGTCGTTGCGCGCCCACCGGCCCATGGTCACCGTGAACGCCGGCGGACTTGCGGAAGGCGTCTTTGAAAGCGAGCTGTTCGGCCACGTGAAAGGCGCATTCACCGACGCCAAGATGGACCGCGTCGGCCGCTTTGAACTCGCCGATCAGGGCACGCTGTTCCTGGATGAAATCGCCAACGTGCCGATGAATCTCCAGGCCAAGCTGCTGCGCGTGCTTGAGACCGGCGAGATGGAGCGCGTCGGATCTTCGCGGACGCGCAAAGTGGACGCCCGCGTCATCTCCGCCACCAACGCCAAGCTCCATGAGGAAGTATCCAGCGGCCGCTTTCGTGAGGATCTTCTCTTCCGTCTGAACACGATTGAGATTCACCTGCCCGCTCTCCGTGAACGCCGCGAGGACATTCCGCTGCTGGCCACGCACTTCCTCCGCCAGCACGCCCAGCGCTATCGCAAACAGCTCCAGGGCTTCGACCCGGGCGCCATGCAAGCCCTGCTCTCCAATCCATGGCAAGGCAACGTTCGCGAACTCAATCATGTGGTCGAACGCGCGGTCCTGATGGCGGGCGATCTAATGATCCGCTCCACCGACCTCGCGCTGCGCTCGGTTCATGAAGGCGCACCCCGTCTCGAAGACATGAGCCTTGAAGATGTGGAAGCGTTCCTCATCAAGAAAGCTCTGGCACGATACTCCGGCAATGTCAGCCATGCGGCCAAAGCGCTTGGCCTCAGCCGTAGCGCCCTCTACCGCCGTCTGCAACGATACGGCCTGTGACACCACGGTGAAACTCCTCGAGCCCATCCAACGCCGCCTCGAACAGCACGAGTATCGTGTCCTGCTGGCGGCGCTCGCCGCCGGGCTCCCCGCGGTTATCACCGCAATGGCCATCCTCTGGTACGACGACTATTCCCAGAAAGTGAGATGGACGCTCTCCGTCATCATCATCGGCTTCTGGTGGGGCTTCAGCTATGGCGTTCGCGAGCGTGTTGCCTCGCCATTGCGGACACTCTCCAACTTGCTCGAAGCCATGCGCGAGGGTGACTACTCGATTCGCGCCCGCGGCGCAATGGGCGACGATGCACTCTCCGAGGTGATGCAGCAAGTGAATGCCATGGGCGCGACTCTGCGGGCGCAGCGCCTCGGCGCTCTCGAAGCCACTACGCTCCTGCGCAAGGTGATGGAGGAGATCAATGTCGCGGTCTTCGCCTTCGATGAAGAACAGCGTTTGCGTCTCGTCAATCGCGCGGGCGAACGTCTGCTGGCGCAACCTGCCGAACGCCTGCTCGGGCTCAAAGCCGGATCGCTCGGCCTCGCGGACTGTCTGGAAGGCGAGACCACGCAAGCCACGCAACGCTCCTTCCCAGGGGGCACGGGCCGTTGGGGCATCTCGCGTGCGAGCTTCCGGGAAGGTGGTCTGCCACACCAGTTGCTGGTGGTCTCCGACCTCACCCGTCCCCTGCGCGAAGAAGAGCTGCAGGCCTGGCAACGCATCGTGCGCGTGCTTGGCCATGAATTGAACAACTCGCTCACCCCCATCAAGTCCATCGCCGGCAGTCTTGAGAGTATGGTCTCGCGCCCCAATCTCCCCGATGACTGGCAGGACGACATGAAGCACGGTCTCGCCATCATTGCTTCGCGATCGGAAGCGCTCAGCCGCTTCATGGGAGCCTATGCACGGCTTGCGAAATTGCCCCGCCCGCAGCTTGCGCCCATTGACATGGGCTCGCTGGTGAGCCGCGTGGCCGGTCTCGAAACACGGCTCAAAGTGCACGTCATCGAAGGACCGGAAGCATCCATCCAAGGCGATAGTGATCAGATCGAGCAACTGCTGATCAACCTGATTCGCAACGCAGTGGACGCCGTGAAGGAAACCGCCGGCTCGGTGGAGGTGCATTGGGAGAAAGTCGCGGGCATGGTGTTGGTAGGGGTGCGCGACGAAGGTCCCGGCCTTTCGAACACCGCGAATCTCTTCGTGCCGTTTTTCACCACCAAGCCGGGAGGCTCAGGCATTGGGCTGGTGCTGTCCAGGCAGATCGCCGAAGCCCACGGCGGTTCTTTGACGCTGACCAACCGTCAGGACAAACGCGGCTGCGAAGCACGCCTGATGCTGCCGCTGTAGCCCTTCATTCCGCGGCCGGCAACACGCGCACAAATTCGCCGATCACGCGGAACAACGCCGGATCCTCCTCCAGATCCCATGATTCGTAGTCCGGATTCAGCGCTTCCAGCCGGATCTTACGATGCCGCCACTCCTCTTCTCTGGACACTTCCTTCAAGCTGCGATAGCGCTTCACGGTGTACCGCCCGCCTGACTCCGAAATGTCACGCCGCTCAATCAGCAGCAGCTTACCTTGCCGCGAGCCTTTCACACCGGCGCGAAACACAGCAAGGCTGCCGTCGGGAATGCGTGGCTCCATGGAGTGGCCGGTGATCTCGACAACGAACATATCGGGATCCAGACGCAGCTCCGGCGGCGTCTCCACCCATTCCTCGGCGTCCACTTCGTTGTCTTCCAGAAATCGCCCGGCCGCCACCCGCGCCGAGAACTTCGGCAGATGGGTCACGAAGGGTATCACCGTAGTGCGCACGTGCCGCTTGAACAAACGCTCCACCGCGCGATCGAGATCTTCCACCAGCACCGGCTCCCGATCGGTAACGCGCAACACATTGCCAAGCGAGTCTTCGCACTGACGCAGCCATTCACCGGCGCCATGCTCCCGGAGTTTCTCGCCGAAGTCCTCGGCCAGCGCCTCCAGCACTTCGGCCTCTTCGCCAGCCACTCGCTCCCAGTCCCGGCGCATCTTCACGCGCCATTCGCGTGATTCCGGATCATGCACAATTACACCAGCGGCTTGCGGCGCCTCCCCAGGCAGGCAGAACTCCAGAAGGGAGAATTCCGCGCGCCGGGTCTCGGCCACTATGCCCATATCAGTACCGATCGGTAGCTTACCAGGATCTCTTAGGGAGCGGCAGGATAATAGCCTTTTCGTGCTCGAATCTTCACGCCTACCAGCGAAGGCACTCTCACTTCAATGTTGCGGAACACCTTGCCCGCATCGTCCACGCTCGGGATGTAGCGCAGGATGTATTGCGTGGTGATCTCGCCCGAAGCGGCCGCCACGGATCGGAAAATCCCGCTCGCGATCTCCGAGGCATAACCGCCCGTACCGACCTTCAGAGCGTAGTTGCCTTCATCCGAGGGTGTCGAGAGATAGCCGCTCACATCCTTATAGAGGCCTTGCAGCGGATAGAGCACACGTCCGCCCGTTTCCTCCGCCATGCGCTCCAGGATCTTCTCGCCTTCCGAGTTGAAGCCAAACGCGACAGTGCTGATCCCATAGATCGTCACCAGGTTCCGCTGCGCAAGTTCCAGCACTTCATCCAGCGCCTTCTTGCTCGCATTGTCGTGGCCATCGCCGATCACGATCAGCACCCGCCGCGGCTCAATCGGCTCGCCGCGCACCAGGCTCCGTTTCGTGCACGCCATGTAGATGGAATCGAACAGCGCCGCACCACCGCTGGGTTTCAGCTTCTGAATCCTCTCCGTGATCTTGGTCGGATCGGTGGTGGTGTTGATCATGAGTTCGGCATCGGTCGAGTAGCCGATCAGGTAGCCCGAATACTTCTTCTCGCCGGGCAGCAACGCCAGTACGAGTTCCTGCGCCGCTTCCTGATAGGTCTTCCAATGCAGGCGGCTCGTATTGCTCAGGTCGAGAAGGAAGCCCACCACCACGGGCTGATTCCGCTCACGCGTGAAGTAGCTGATCTGCTGCTTCTTGCCTTCGTCGTAGATCTCGAAGTCTTTCTCTTCGAGGTTGGTCACGAAGCGATTCTTGTCATCGGTCACCGTGACCGGCACGATCACTTCGTTCACCGTCACCGACACCTTCGCGGTGCCGGCGGGTGGAGCTTCGCCAGCCGGCTTGGCCGGGGCTGGAGTCTGGTTCTGTGCCGTGAGCGCGCACACCGCGGCCACGCACGCCACAACGACAGTAATCAAGAAGCGAGTTCGCATAGCTCCCCTGTGATCAGTATACGCTTTACCGCGTGGCGGGGTTTCAAATATGCCAACCCCGCCGCACGCGATATACACGGGAAGACCGCATCGCTCACACTCCTCGCCGGTCGCCCCAAAGCTGCACATGCAGCCTTTGCGCATAGCGGTAGCCGAAGAACTGGCACGCTTCCAGCACCCAGGTCCGGCCGCGCAGCGTCTTCGCCTTCGTCCCTTCCGGCATCAGCATCACACGCCGTGGATCCGCCTTCACTTCTTCCACCATCGCCTTCACTTCCTCCATATCGGCGCGGTCGGACACCACGAACTTGAACTGATACGGATAGGCGGCCATCAACTGTCTCACCACATCGGGCCGCCAGCGCGCTTCCTCATGTTGGATGGCAAACTTGCCGCTTTCGCGCCCAAATGGCGTCGAGTTCCGAAGCTTCGGCGAGAGGCTCATCAGATCGCAATCCAACTCCCGGAACACCGTGCCATTCGTCTCGATGGTGATGTGTTGGCCCGCCTGCTTCAGCCGCGCGCATAGCTCCGCGGTCTCGTGGTGAATCATCGGTTCGCCGCCTGTCACCACCGCGTGCCCGCAACCATGCGCCACCGCTTCGGCCACCACCTGATCCATCGAATACTCCGTGCCTTCGGGCTTCCACGACGTGTAAGGTGTATCGCACCACACACATCGCAGATTGCAGCCCGTGAAGCGAATGAACACCGATGGCACGCCGGTCAGCATGCCTTCGCCTTGAATCGAATAGAAGGTCTCGGCGAGATGCAACATCACAGATACGCCAGCGGATCGGCCAGTCCCGCTTCCGCGAAGCCCTTCAAACGCAGCAGGCACGAGTCGCACTTGCCGCACGGACGTCCCTGCTGATCGGGATCATAGCAACTGCTGGTCAAGCGAAAATCGACCCCCAACGACGACGCGAGTTTCACAATGCCGGCCTTGCTCAACTCGATCAGCGGCGTGTGGATGGTGAGGCGCTGCGTTCCTTCCACGCCGGCCTTGGTGGCGAGATTCGCCATCGCCTGAAACGCAGCGATGTATTCGGGACGGCAATCGGGATAGCCTGAGTAGTCGATCGCGTTCACTCCGAGAAAAATGTCGGATGCGCCGAGCACTTCGGCCCACGCAAGCGCGAGCGAAAGAAACACCGTGTTGCGCGCGGGCACATACGTAATGGGAACGCCATGACCCATCTCATCGGTACTGCGCCCCTTCGGCACCGCGATGTCGTCCGTCAACGCCGATCCGCCGAACTGCCGCAGATTCACCTCGACGACACGATGCTCCTGAGCGCCGAGTGTTTTCGCGACACGCGACGCCGCCTCCAGTTCGAAACGATGCCGCTGGCCGTAGTCGAACGAGAGCGCATAGACCGCGAATCCCTCGCGAATCGCATAGGCCAGGCACGTGGACGAATCGAGGCCACCACTCAGCAGACACACCGCTTTGCGCCCGCTCACGATGGCTCCTTCTTCAAGCGCAGCGACAACAGAAAGCCAAGCAACGGAAACAGCGCGAAGCTTGCCAGCACATGATGCAGCGTGAAACGCTCGGCGAACACGCCGGCCAGTGGCAACAGGATCATGCCGGCCATACCCCACGACCCGCCCATCATCAGCGCGGAGACTGTCCCCGACTGTCCCGGCGCCAGACGTTGCGCCATCACCACGTTGATCGGCGTGGTGGAGAGCAGAATCAAGCCCGCCAGCGCGAGGCCAATCATCGCGAGCGCACCATCGGTCGCGAAAAACAGCAGCAGCGGCGGAATCGCGCCAATTAGACTGGCTTGAATCACCCGGTGCCCGCCGAAGCGGTCGGCAAGGAAGCCGCCGGAGAAGCCGCCAATCGCGCCCATACTCGAAAACATGGAGAGTGCAAAGCTCGCCGACTCGTAGCTGAATCCGCGCTCGCGCGTGAGGTACAACGGCAGAAACTGCGTGAAACTGATCTGCACCGTGGAGCGCAGAAACACCAGCATGTAGAGCAGCAGCAGCGGCCGCAACACCGCGAGGATCGGCGCCCAGTCCATGCTTTGCCTGCGCTGCTCGGCCGTCGCTTCCTTGGGATGCAGCACGGCCAGTAGCGCAACCGTGACCAGCACTCCCGGAATCGCGGCGAGATAGCCGCGGTCAAGGCCAATCTTGCCGAGCAACAGTGAGAAGTAAGTGGGACCGAGCGCGAAGCCAAGCGAGCCGGCGCTGATGAAGATCGCCATCGCCTTCCCGCGGCTTCCTGTCATATCCGCCGCGGCGCGTGCCGATGCCTGAGGATGAAACGATGCGACGCCGCTTGCGCCGAGAAACACCAGCAACAACATCACTGGAAAGCTCGTGGCCATGCCAAGAGAGGATATGAAAACCGCCGCCACCAGTGGTGCAAGTACCGAGAATAGGCGGCTGTGAAAGCGGTCAGAGAGGATCCCCCACAGCGGCTGCAGCACCGATCCGGCGAACACCATCATGCCGCCGAGCATGCCCGCCTGGCTCAACGTGACGCCGCGCTGCGCCGCCAACAGTGGCTGAAACACGCCCAGTGCCGCCGAGTACACATCGACGGCGAAGTGCCCGGCAGAATAGAACAGCAGCGTGGTCCATCTCGTGCGATCCGGTCTACGCGCCGGTAGGGACTCCGCGGGCGAGACAGCGATGGATCCTGAGGAGGTCATGCAGAGGGTAAACTTTCATTATACTTGGGGCAACTCGGCGCCCGATGCCGTGTTGAACCCAGTAAGGGGAATTTCGCTCATGCGATTGCTTGTTCTGCTGGCTGTACTTACCGCGGCCGCCATGGCCCAGCCTGCCATGACGCCGGTCATCGACCCGCGTGGGGTCGTCAATGCGTTCACCCAGCAACCTGCTCCCTCGCTGGTTGCACCCGGCGGAATTCTCTGGATCAACGGTTTGAACCTTGGGCCGGCCGCCGACCTTGCGGCGCCCGAAGGTGCCCTGCCGACGGAACTCGGCGGCACGCAGGTCCGGATCAACAACCGTCCAGCGCCGATCTACTCCGTGTCGACATCGAAGATTGCCGTGCAGGTGCCGTGGGAAACGCCCGGAGGTTTGATGCAAGTGGTGGTGCAGCGCAATGGCGTGAACAGCAGACCTGCGCGAGTGAACATCGCAAACCCGGTGCCCGCTGTGCGGACACGCGAGGATCGCGGCTATGGCGAGCCGGACGCCGTTGTCAACGGGTCGCGAATGACGCTGCGAGCCAGTGGGCTCGGTCTCACGTCGCCTCGATTGAACACCGGCGAGCCTGCCCAGGGCGAGCCACGATTGGTGCAGCCGGCAGCCGTGCATGTTGGTGGCGTTCGCGTGGATGCCGACATTCGCGCGTCGGAAAAGCGTGTTGGCGAGTTCGAGATCTCATTCGATGTCCCGGCGTCAGCTCTGCCGGGCGACATCATCACCGTCGAGTCGCAGCCGAGGCTCGCGAACTTCGTCACTTGGCGATCCATTCGCGACGCGGCGGTATCGTTTCTGCCGCTGCCCGATGGCACACCCGAGATTCGTGGCTTGCAGAGTTCCGATCTTCGCGGCGGTTTTCTATTGTTGAGCGGAGCGCGCAACGATCAGGGATGTTATCCGAGTTTGGTGGTGGACCTCCGCGCGCAACGCAGCAAGGCGATCGGTGAATGCCTGACATCGGCGAATCGCAATGCCCCGACACCGGCGGTACTTCAGCAGAATGGGGCCGCGATTGCGGCTTTCGTGGGGCCTCCGATGTCCGAGAATCCGGGTCAACCCGTCAGTTCGAAAGTCGCGGTGTTTCATCCGGAAAAGACCGATGCGATGCCGGTGGACCTGCCCGGCGCGGCAACAGCGCTGGTGGGTCTCGATTCCGACAGCTTCGCGGCCATCATTCCCGGACCACCGCAGCAGTTGCTTTCCATCAATACATCCACTGGCGACGTGCAGCCCGTGCAGGGAGCGCCAGGAATCGGCGGCGTTGGAGGCGCGGGTGGAGCCGGCGGAGCACCTGGTGGCGGGATCGTTGCGATCAATCCGAACCTGCAGATCGACCTCGGCGATGGCATCAACAAGATCCTTTCGAATCCGGTGAACATTGGCCAGCAGCAGATCCTGGTGGTGGTCGGTGACGACGAAGACAACCCGAAGAAGGCGAAATTGGCGATCCTGAATCCGCAAGGTGCGGTCACCGGTTCGCGCGATTTCCCCGAGGGATGGGTCCCGCTGGTGATGCCTCGTCTGCCGGTTGGACCTGGCTTGCCGGGCGGTGGGCCTGGGGGCGGCGGACCCGGAGGCGCCGGCGGTGGGGCGCAGGCTGCGCTACAGCGGCTCCGCGTGGCGTTCAACTTCGACGGCCAGACGCGTACGTTTCATGTGGTCGGCATGCGCGCCGACAACTCCGCGCACGGTATGGTGTCGTTCGGCAATGAGGTCTCCGCCGAGCCACTGCCCAGTGGTTGGTTCGTTGCCTCATGTGCGGCGCAGGCGCAGGTACTGAGCATCGAGACGGCCCGTCGCCTGGTACTGCTCGGCGGACGGTCGGCCGAGCGGGAATTCCGGGCGCAATGCACGGCGCTCAGCTTTCAGGTGTTCGAACTGGATGGACGCCGGTTCACCTCGGTGGAGTTGCCGGGCTCGGGCGCGTTGAATGTGCAGGCCGGCGCGGCCGACTTGAATGACTTCCTGCTGGGGCAGAGTCCCGCTGCCGACGTGATCTTCGCGCTGGACGGTGTGACGCTTACGCCGTACCGCATGGACGTGCCGCAAGGTTTGGTGGGCTTCAACCAACTCCAGCCGGTTCCCGCGCTTGAGATCGCGGTGGCCGCGGGCCGTACTCGCCAGGCGGGCGATGGAGGATTCATCGTCTTCGATCTGCGCAACGTGGAAGTTCGCCAACTGCTGCTGCCCGATGGCATTGCCCAGGCGCAGTTGATGGGCGTGATTCCCGCCACCCGGCGACTGGTGGCTCGTGGCACACGCACCGGCAACGCGGGCTCGCAGTATCTGATCTACGATTTGCAGACCGGCGAGGTATTCCTTCCGGCGAATCCTCCGGGGGTCACGTTCGTGGGCGGGTTACCAGCGCAGCCACCCACGCCTGGCCAGCCGCCGCAACCACAGCAGCCCGCGCCCGTGCTGCAGCGTCTGAATCCGAAAGCGAATACGATTGAAGCCGTGACATTCGGCGCGGACCGGCGTCAGAACGGTGTCATGCTGGTGCGGATTCCGTAGCGGACTGCTTGTGCCTCAGTGCGAAGCGCCACGCCAACGCTGGAGCAGTGCGGGAAACGTGCCGCCGAGAATTGCGGCGCGGATCTCGCGCATGATGTCGAGATAGCGCTGGACGTTGTGAATCGTGCCGAGCGTGCAGTAGAGCATTTCCCCCGCCTGAAACAGGTGCCGCAGATAGGCACGGCTGAAGCGGCGGCACGCGTAGCAGGAGCATGTGCTGTCGACCGGCCGGGGATCGTCGCGATACTGCGCCTGCTTGATGATCAGCTTGCCTTCGGTAGTGAACAGACATCCGTTGCGGGCATTGCGGCTCGGCAGCACGCAGTCCATCATGTCGACGCCGAGGGCCACGTACTCGATAAGCTCCTCTGGCATGCCGACACCCATCACGTAACGCGGCTTTTCGCGTGGCAGAAGCTCCGCGGCGACACCCGCCATCTCAAGGCTGAGCGGCCGCGGCTCGCCAACCGACAAGCCGCCGATCGCATAGCCGTCCGCATCGAGATCCAGCAACTCGCGCGCGCACTCGCGGCGCAGATCGGAGTACATGGAGCCTTGTACGATCGGGAAGAGCGCGCCGGCGCCGGGCCGTTCGATGAGCCGTTCCCGATAGTGTGTGAACGCCTGCTGCGCCCACCGGATGGTGCGATACATGGAATGGCGCGACGCTTCGTGACTGGCCGGATATTCCAGGCACTCATCCAGCACCATGGCGATGTCGCTGCCGAGTGAGACCTGCACATCAACCGTGGATTGCGGGGTGAACATGTGCGGGTCGCCATTGAGGTGCGAGCGGAACAACACACCTTCTTCGGTGACTCTGCGCAACTGCGAAAGGCTGAAGACCTGGAAGCCGCCGGAGTCCGTGAGGATGGCGTGAGGCCAGTCCATGAAGCGATGCAGGCCGCCGAGTTGCTCAATGAGGAGATGGCCGGGACGCAGGTACAAGTGGTATGTGTTCGACAGCATGATGCGCGCGCCGATCTCTCCGGAGAGATCGCGAGGCATTACGCCTTTGAGTGTTGCCTGTGTGCCGACAGGCATGAACACAGGTGTTTCGACGGTGCCGTGCGAGGTGTGGAGGAGTCCTGCGCGCGCCCCGGTGTGCGGGCACTGCGCCTGTAGTTCGAAATGAATCTGCGCCAAATCTCTATTGTAGGGCCAGCGCGTGCCGCGCCAACGCGATCGCGCCCAGCACGCCCGCATCATCACCCAGTCCTGGCGCGACGATGTAGCTGTCGAGATTGGCGAGGAGTGGCGATTGCAGATAGCCGTTCACGAGACGATGGAACTCCTCGCGCACCAGATCGTAAAGCAGGGTCCGATGCATCACGCCGCCGCCGGCGATCACCCGTTGGGGCGAGAGGGTCATCACAAAGTTGAGGATGCCGAGCGCGAGGTAGCGCGCCTCCATGCGCCAGGCGGGATGATCGTCGCCAAGGTCCTGCGCACGCGCGCCCCATCGCTGAAACATCGCGGTGCCGGAGGCGAGTCCTTCGAGGCAATCGCCATGAAAGGGACAGCAGCCGGAGAAAGGATCGGCGGAGTCGCGGGGAACGCGGACGTGGCCCATTTCGGGGTGGATCATGCCGTGGACCGGCTTTCCACCGCTGAGTGCACCGCCACCGATGCCGGTTCCGACCGTGAGATAAAGCACGTCGCCAAGGCCTTGGCCCGCACCCCAGACCGATTCGCCAAGCGCCGCGCCGTTGACGTCAGTGTCGAAGCCGATGGGGAGGCCGAAGGCTTTCACAAACGGTCCAGCGATGTCGATGTTGCGCCAGCCCTCCTTGGGAGTCGCGGTGATGTAGCCGTAGGTGGGCGACGTGCGATCGAGATCGACGGGACCGAAGGAGGCGATGCCGATCGCGGCCACTTCGTGATCGCGAAAGAATTCGATGGCGCGGGCGATGGTCTCGCCGGGCTGCGTAGTCGGAAAGGAGACGCGCTCCGTGATTCCGGGTCCTTCGCCCACTGCGCAAACGAACTTCGTGCCACCCGCTTCTACACCGCCGAGCCTGATCATCAGCATCCAGTAGAGCGTTTCGAGGGTGGGCGGTGCAAGCGAGTGCGCGTGCGCCATACGGGGCTTGGATCTGATCGTGCCTGATAGAATCACGGCAATGGCCTCCACTCCGCTGACTCGATTGCAGGAGCAGCAGTATCTCGAAATCGAGCGAGCCGCGCAGCAACGCAGTGAGTGCTTTCGCGGTGAGATGCTCGCGATACCGCACGGTACTGTGAATCATGCCCGCATCCAGCGGAACTTGCTCATCGCGATTGGTGGGCGCCTGGCAGCGGTTTGCGAAGCTTTCGGTTCTGATCTGCGGATCAAAGTGGAATCGAGCGGCCTATATACCTACCCGGATTTGTCCATCGTATGCGGTCCGATTGCGTACTTGGATCAGCGCAAGGACACCATCTTGAACCCATCAGTTCTGATCGAAGTGCTGTCGCCCTCGACCGAGTCTTACGATCGTGGGCGGAAGTTCCAACACTACCAGACCATCGCCACCCTGCGGGAGTACATTCTTGTCTCTCAGAGCGAGATGCGCGTGGAGCGATTCTCCCGTTCAGGCGACACCTGGACTCTGCGCACGTACGCAGGGAGCGACGCGGTGATGTGCATTGATGCGGCCGGCTTGGTTGTCCCGTTGCAGGAAATCTATCAGCGCGTCGAGTTCGAGGACGAAGCCGTGGAATAGCCGGCGGCAAGGCTCCGAAACGGAGATGTACACCGTATCCCGGCCATCGAAGAGTCCTCCCACATCGCCAGCTAACCGCGGTCATTCTTTTTTTAAATGACAATGGCCCCTATTCCCGTTCTTCCACGCTAAGAGGGCGTCACCATCTCAAGACAGGAGGGACCACCACGATGCGATCCATCGCAATCGCGCTGGCGCTTGCTGCCGCTTCCACAGCGGCGGAAATGCCCCCAGCGGCGAGCATCAAGATCAACTTTGAACAACACGTAGAGCCAATCCTTTCCACGAAATGCTATGGCTGCCACGGTCCCGTTAAGCAACTCGGGGGACTGCGGCTTGACCGGCGCCAGGCCGCGCTTCGTGGAGGGGATTATGGCAAGGTCATGATCCCTGGGGTCAGCGAAAAGAGTAAGCTGATCCATCGCCTGATCGGCAACGAAGCCGGGATGCAAATGCCGCCGGCCGGGCCGTTGGAACCGCACGAAGTCTCGATTCTAAGGGCATGGATCGATCAGGGGCCGGATTACGGAAACTCGCAACTCACCGCCGAAAGGAAGCGCAAACCCGCATCGGCTGCGTTCGTCGCCCTCGTGGATGCGATCGCGAATGATGACGTGAATGCCGTACGCAAGGCCATTGCCGCCAACCGCGGGCTGGCGAAGGAAGTGGATGAAGGCGGGTCCACAGCGTTGATTCATGCCGCGGGCCGTGGCAGTATGGCGTCCATGCGCGCATTGCTCGACGCCCAGCCGGCTTTGGATGCCGCCAATGGCCGCGGGGCGACGGCATTGACCTGGTCGCTCTCGGATCCGGAGAAGGTGAAGCTGCTGCTCGAACGCGGCGCGGCGGTGAACGGGAAGACCATCGAAGGGCGGACGCCGCTCCACGTGGCCGCACAGCAGCCTTCGCTTGAAGAGCCGTTGAAGCTGTTGCTGGCCGCGGGCGCCGATCCGAATGCCGCCGACATCGCGGGCATCACGCCACTACACCTCGCCGCGACGGTAGGCAGTGCGCGTCTTGCAGCGTTGCTGATTGACGCTGGCGCGAAGGTGAACGTGATCAGCGCCAATGGGAGTACACCACTGATCATGGCGGCTGTCTCGGGATCGAGCGAAACGGTGAAGCTGCTGCTCGCCAAAGGCGCCGACGCGAAGCCAGTGACCAAGCGCAGTGCTTCCGCTCTGGGAGGTGCTTCGTATTGGGGCAATGTGGAAGTGATGAAGATGCTGATTGCCAAAGGCGCGCCGGTTCAGTTACACGAAACCGATGGGTACTCGCCGTTGATGTACGCCGCGTACTCGGAGCACGGTGGCGTGGAAGCGGTGAAGCTCCTGCTTGCCCATGGGGCGAATCCGAAGTCGGGTGGGGATGGGGAAACGGCCGCCAGTCTTGCCACCAAGCGCGGCGCCAAGGATGTCGTGCAACTGCTGCGGGATGCCGAGACGCGGCTCGCGGCAAAGAACTGACAAGGAGAATGAGATGAACCGATACATCAATTGCATTGCATGGATGGCAATGACGTGCGCGGCGGCAGAGATCCCAACACATGAACCCGCGGCAATCCGCAGTGCCGTCACCAGGGCGATGGAACCCCTCGAAAAGCAGAGTCCGAACTTCGTTCGCATCGGCGGATGCAATTCCTGCCACAACCAGGATTTGCCGGTGCTGGCACAATCGATCGCCAAATCGAAGGGGATCCCGGCAGGCGGAGAATTCGTCATGGCGGCGGACAACGACAACTTCGAGCGCGTGTTCGAGCACAGCGGCCTGTTGAGCGCGAGTTCGATTGGCTATCAGGTGATGGCGTTGATCGCGAAGGCAAGGCCCGCCGATGCGCGCACGGATGGAATGGTCAACTACCTGATCGCGCACCAGGAGCCGGATGGACGTTGGGCGGCGCGATCGAACCGTCAGCCGCTTTCGACGGGCGATCATCACGGGACGGCGTTCGGGATCTATGTGCTCTCCAACTATGGCCGGAATGCGCAGAAGGACAGGGTGCGGGCGCACATTACGAAGGCCGTGGCGTGGCTGCAGGAGAACGCGCCGCGCTCCAACCAGGATGCGGCGATGCAGGTGATGGGACTTGCGTGGGGACACGCCGATCAGACAGCCCTGACCAAGGCGGCGGCGGCGTTGAAGGCGCGGCAAAGGGAGAGTGGTGGTTGGGCGCAGTTGGACACGTTGGAGCCCGATGCCTACGCTACTGGACAGGCGCTGTATGCGCTCGCTCTGGCCGGGACACCGGGCAGCGACGCGACATATCGCAAAGGTGTCGACTTCCTCATTCGCACGCAGGCGAAAGATGGCACCTGGCACGTGAAAGCGCGATCGAAACCAGTCCAGCCCTACTTCGAGAGCGGCTTCCCGTATGGCCATGACCAATGGATCTCGGCGGCGGGGACCAGTTGGGCGGTGATGGCGCTGGCGATGGCGGCGCCGCCAAAGTAGGGAGTGGTTTGCGAGTATCGTCAAGTATTCCCGAGGGGTGGCCAACGACAGCGTCTACAGCCGCGAGCTTCGAAGAGCGGCGAAAAAGGCCTCCCTTTGAGAGGAGACACGGCAGGCAGGATTGCCTGATAAAAGAGCATACCCGTGACATCGGCTCATTGAGCGAGGCCCGGAGGTGGTGACGCCTCCGGGCATTCGTTCAACTGCGCCCGTCTTGCGGGCACGATCGGCTCTCGATGGGAAGCCACGATGACCGCGAGGAACGCCGGGTTCGGCAATCAGGTGGCGATGAGGCGCATGCGCAGCGTCGACTCCGCGGGCAATTGAGCACCCTTCACGAGCACACGATAGACACGGTCGCCCCATGACCCACGAAGACGGCCATCGGTGATCTGGATCGGTTCCACTTGCGGTTTCAAACGCTCGTCGAACTCGACCACGGCGGGGCCAATGCGAACCCGATTGCCGCCCTCAATCCGGGGCTCGGCGAGCGTCATCAGCGTCATGTCGATGGCGGCCTGAGCGGTGGTGACGCGGTAGACATCAATCACTTCGATTTCGTTTTTGGTGCGATTGAGGCGCAGTGTCCGATGCCACTTTGCGAGCGATGCTTCTTTCGGATAAGCGCCGGCAATGTCGAGCGTGAACGTGGATTCCCGATCGCTTGAGTGCGAAGCGACGTCCTTTGCAGCGAATTGGCGCCCCGCCGCTTGCATCACACCGTTCACGGTCGGGCAATTGTGATAGGCCGACTGCATGGTCCAGATTTCGTAACGCTTCGAACTGAAGGTCTTCGCGGAGTATGTTTCCACGCCGACGTCGATCAACACGGGCCGGCCATCCAGAAACACAATGAAGTTGCCGACATCATTGTGGTTGTGGCTTTCGGCGTTGTGTCCGCCTTGCGCGGCGAAGTAGAAGCCGCGCGATGCGCCGCCCGTTTGACGCGCGCACATCACCTGAATGCCGGGCATCCATGCATCCCGCACCAGTGGCGCACGAGCCGTGGTGGCGCGCAGA
The DNA here is from genome assembly GCA_016789785.1 of Bryobacterales bacterium. The sequence goes on along the minus strand of JAEUQE010000170.1, from coordinate 4,469 downwards.
TCCTTCAGCGTGAACATCGCTGCGACATCCCGTCCAAGTGAGTCCGAGCCCCGCCGGCCATCCGATTTCGCTGACTCCACGAATGCCGCATGCTCCTGCATCGCGCGATCTTTGATGCGCGTTCCGTAGCGATGGATCAACGCCGCCGCAGGCCGTAGACGGGCGGAAGCATCGGCGAAGTTCACGTAGTAGTCATCCTGAATGTGAGCGCGGTAGATGTACCGTCCGATCTCCTGCACAAGAGGCATCGCGAAGAAGTCGATTGCGCCATTGGACGCCGAGTGCAGTAGTTCCAGATTGTCGAACAGCGATGCGCCGGCACGGCCCCAGTAGCCTGGGCCTTCGTCACAGCCGCCATCGGGATGATAGGCGTCAAGGAAGCGATCCACACTGGTGAGGATCTTGTGCACGGCTTGGGCGCGGCGCGGTTCATCGCTCTCGATGAGCAGCACACTGGTCAGCCAGTTGGAGTTGATCCAGGGATTCCAGTTGTTCACGGGACCGCCACGGAATCCCATCCAGCCCCAATCGGTGCGGGCCATGCAGGGTTCCAGAACGCGGCGACGAATCTCCGCATGAATGCGCGGACGGAGCATCGGCGAGATCTTGGCCAGTTGCGGCGCCAGCAGATAGTCGGCCCATGCCAATTGCGCGGAAGTTTCCGCCGCGAACAGGTCGACGGAAGGTTCCGCGACGTCGGGCAGACCGTGACCCGCCTTCTGCAGATTGAGGTGCGCAGGCAAGCCCCAGTAGGTTTCTTCGCACGTGAGCCAGATGCCGTTGAAGATGTCTTCGAGAAAACGGCCCTTGTTCTCGATGCACTCCGCCAAAACCATATGCGAGAGACGATTGCGCCGCTGGTTGCGGATCGCCTCGTAGTTCGACCGGTTGCCGATTCGCTTGTACTCAATGAAGACGGTAGCGGGCAGCGAGGGCCAGGGTTTGCCGATGTCTTTTTCGGCTTCGGCGATGGCGGCGGCGCGCGCATCCTCCGGAAGGGAAAGCCACGCCTCCCGATTCGAAGGCATGGGGAAATGCTGCCAGCGATCACGCGGTAGGAGTGCCGTGGAGAGTTTCGCGACGGGCCAATGTTGAGAGAGTAACCGCTTTTCGGGCGGCGCCTGCGCAAACAGCGGCAGAGCAGAAAGGAGAGAGGTATGAAGAAGATCTCTGCGTGTCATGCTGTGCGCTAGTGTATCGCCGCCAGCACGGAAGTGCGAGGTTCCGCAGGGGCGCTGGGCGTTACCATGAGCACATGACCCGACGTGAACTGGGAATGTGGATGCTGCAAGGAGTGGCGTCACGCAACGTGCGGCCGCAGCCGCGGGGAAAAGCGTCCGGGCTGCCGTTCCACGCGAAGTTCACGGATGTCGCGGCACGCGCCGGCCTCACGGCGCCATCGATCTACGGTGAGGTGTCGAAGAAGGACTACATCCTTGAGGCGGTGGGTTGCGGCGTGGCTTTCTTCGACTATGACAACGATGGATGGCTCGACATTCTTGTGCTATCGGGAACACGGTTTGGAGAGGCGCCGGCGAGTGCGACGAACCGTCTCTACAAGAACAATCGCGACGGCACATTCACGGATGTGACAAAGCAGGCGGGTCTGATGAAGACGGGATGGGCAACGGGTGTCACCATCGCGGACTACAACAACGATGGCTGGGACGACATCTTCCTCACCTATTGGGGGCGCAACGTACTCTATCGCAACAATGGCGACGGCACATTCACCGACGTCACGAAGGAAGCGGGCCTGCTCGCACCAGCGGCGGAGTATTTCACGGGCTGCACGTTCTTTGACTACAACCGCGACGGGCATCTCGATCTGTTCGTATCGACGTATGTGGAGTTCGATCCGGCGCGGGTTCCGAAGCCGGGACAGAATCCGAACTGCACATGGAAGGGAGTGCCGGTGAACTGTGGTCCGCGCGGGCTTGGGCGCGGACGCTGCCTGCTGTATCGCAACGATGGCAAGGGCCGCTTCACCGAGGTGACGCGCGAAGCGGGACTTGCGGCGGCGCGCGGCTATCACTTCACGGCAGTGGCCGCGGACTTCGATAACGACGGCTGGCCGGATGTGTACGTAGCCTGCGATTCCACGCGGTCGCTTTACTTTCGGAACCTGCGGAATGGGCGTTTCGCGGAGGAAGCGCTCGAGCGAGGCGTGGCTGTGAATGAGGATGGCATGGAGCAGGCGGGCATGGGAGTCGGCGTGGGCGACTATGCAAGGAACGGCGCTCTCGCGATCTTCAAGACCCACTTCGCCGATGACACGAGCATCCTGTATCACAACGATGGCAAGGGGAACTTCGAGGATGTGACCATCCGGTCGGGGTTGGGGGTAGAGACGCGATACGTGGGATGGGGCGCGGGGATCGTGGATCTGGATAACAACGGATGGCCCGATCTGTTTCTGGTGACGGGTTCGGTGTATCCGGAGTTGGACGGGAAGATCGCGGGCTATCCGTACAAGACGCCGCGCGTGATTTTTCGCAACCTGGGCAACGGCCGTTTCGAGGAGTTGTTGGACGGTGCGGGTGAGGCGATCGGCACGGCGCATTCGTCGCGCGGCTGCGCGTTCGGCGACTTCGATAACGACGGCGATATGGATGTGGTGGTGTGGAACATGAACGAGCCACCGAGTCTGCTGCGCAACGACTGTGACCCGAAACAAAACTGGGTGAAGTTGTTTTTGACGGGCGTGAAGTCGAACCGATCGGCGATCGGGGCGCGAGCAACGGTGCGCTACGGGAACCGGGTGCAAGTGCAGGAAGTCCTTGCACAATCGAGCTTTCTTTCGGTGAATGACCGGAGGCTGCATTTCGGACTTGGCAGCGACACCCGAGCCGAGGTGGAGATCCGCTGGCCGGCGGGCCAGGTGGAAACAATAGGTGTTGTGGAAATCAACAAATTAATTTCCATTCATGAAGGCAAAGGCGTGGTGAAGTCTGTTCCGCTGAGGAATTCAGGAACAGTATAATAAAAGCCGAAATTTGCTCTGGGGGTATTTCCATGCTGAAACGCATAGCCCGAGCTGTGTCCCTTTGCCTATTGCTGACAGGCATCGCTGCGGCACAAACGGGAACAATTCAAGGAACGCTGGTGGATGCGCAAAACGCCGCGATTCCCAATGCCAAGGTCACAGCTTTTGACGAGGCGAAGAAACTGGTGGTGCGAGAAAGCACCACGTTTCAGGACGGTCAATTCTACTTGCGCAACCTGTTGCCGGGCACTTACACGGTGAAGGCTGAGGCACCGGGGTTCAAGGGGCTGGAGCAGACCGGACTCCGCCTCGATCAGAATCAAATTCTTGAACTGACGACTCTGAAGATGGAAGTGGGCCAGACCACGGAATCGGTGACGGTGACCGAGCAGATTCCGCTGGTGGAGACCGGTACGGCGAACAAGAGCTTCGTGATTACGAGCCGGCAGGTGACGGAATTGTCGCTGAATGGCCGCGACTTCCAGTCGCTGATGCGCACGCTTCCCGGCGTGGTCTCGAATGACCGGTCGAACTTCCGGCTGGCTTTCAACAACACGGATGCGTTCAACGTGAACGGTCTGCGCGGATCGATGAACAACGTGTTCCTGGACGGCACGATCAACACGGACGTTGGCGCGAATGACGGCCAGTTCACACAGGTCTCGCTGGATGCGGTGGGCGAGTTCAAGGTGCAAACGTCGACCTTCAACGCCGAGTACGGTCGCAATCCTGGCGTGCTGATCTCGATCAACACCAAAAGCGGCACCAGCCAGTATCACGGCACAGTGTACGAATTCATGCGCAACAACAAGCTGGATTCGCGGCTGCCATTCGATACAACAGGCACAACGGCGAAGTTGCGCTTCAATCAGTTCGGCGCGAATATCGGCGGACCGATCTTCCTTCCGAAGCTGTCCACCAAGGCCGACAAGCGCATGTTCTTCTTCTTCAACTATGAGGGCACACGGGCGTCGCGTCCGATCGGCGGCAACTTTGTGGATCTGCCGCATCCGGAAGTGCTCACCGGCAATTTGAGCCGCCTGTATCGCCCCGGTTTCATCCAGGACGACAACCGCGTGAACACACCGTATCAGTTGGGACAGGTGTTCCGTCCGGGCACGGTAGTGCGTGGAGCGGGAGGACGCATCATTGGCGGCGATCCCTATCCGGGGAACATTGTTCCCCGCTCGGAATGGAGCCGCAACGCCGCGGGCTTCCTGAAGGTGATGAGCTTCTTCGATGTGTCGGGAGCGCCGGGCACACCGGGTGCGCCGGAGTTGGTGCGCTTCCCGTATCAGCAGCAGTATGGCTTCACGAAGGATGCCAAGGTGCTGCGTTACGACTGGAACATTTCGTCGAAGATGAACATGTTTTTCCGCTGGGCCGATGACGCCCAGCAGGAGACGCAGGCGCTCGGCATCTTCGCCACGCTGCCCTCACCCGTGTTTCCGCAGTTCCGCAAGAAGCCGGGCTCGTCGTGGTC
>JAEUQE010000016.1 GCA_016789785.1 Bryobacterales bacterium | reverse complement strand
CGCCACGGCGGTCAGGCGAGCACTCGCCCAACTGTGCACCTTCAAGTGAGACAATCACCCGCTCGCTCAGCGTATGCCGGTCGAGTTCGAGAATCGAGCCACCACGCACGAAGAAGATGCTCTCCCCCGATGGATGAATCGCCGCGGAGAACGGATGAATCGCGCCCGGCGCCGCGCCATCCGGGTCCGTCAACTGGCGGATCTCGCCGCCGGGAAACGCCGCTTCGAACAACTGTGCCGATCCTGTGCGGTAGGAAGTGAAGAGCAACGTTTTGCCATCAGGTGTAAATGAACTCTGCAGGAAGTAGGTGGCATGATTGATCGACGCATGGGACGTCATCTGATGGACCGTGCGCCCGGTGGCGCGGTCGCGATAAGACGAATGCTCTGAGGGGTGGACAGAGCCGCGCATCACTGCACCTTCTTCGGGCCGAGATTGAAGATCAGGATATGTTGCCGTGGCAAGCTGCTGATCACTTTGGTCAGCTTGAATCCTTCCGCCTCGACTTCGACGCGTGCTTCCTCGACGCTCATCTTGTGCTCCGGACGGATCGGGACGTCCGGATCCTCTTTCTTGAATTCGAGCAGCACCATGCGGCCGTCCGGCTTCAAGGTCTCACGAAGTTTGCGCAGCATCACCTGGGGATGTGCGAACTCATGATACACGTCGACCATCAGGATCAAATCGAGTTGTCCGGACGGAAGCATCGGGTCGTCTTCTTTGTTGAGGATCGGCTCCACGTTGGTGAGCTTCTCCCGTGCGATGTTCTTCTTGAGCGCGTCGATCATGCGAGGCTGGATATCCACGGCATAGACCTTGCCGGTGGGGCCGGTCAGTTTGGCCATGCGGCGGGTGAAGTAGCCAGTGCCCGCGCCGACATCGGCAATGACCATCCCTGGCTGGATGCCGATGAGCTTGAGTGCACGCTCGGGAGCCTCCTCCTGTTCGCGTTCGGATCGCTCCAGCCAAGGTGCGCCGCCGAAGCCCATCACGTCGGCGATGCGGCGTTGGGTGGCCGGGTGTTTGTCTTGTGCCGGCAGCATGGGGACGCAGATCGAAAGTAGCGCCAGCAGGCCGCATTGCATGCGATGATGGAATAGCATCATAATCACGGTTGAAATCTCAGCATGAAACACCTTGCGCGCCCAGTTCAAGCATTCTCACGTCAAATGATGTTTGGCCTGCTACTTTGCACTCTTCTTTTTTCGATGAGTTGCAAGTCAAGAAAGGTTGCGCCGGGTGTGCTTACTTATCGCATGGGCGAGCGGGTGAGCGTGGGCACGGTGATCTACACCATCCTTCATGCGGAATGGAAACAGTCGCTTGGCGAAGCTGGCGGCAGGACACCACAGCATCGATTCCTCGTGTTGCGTCTGAACGCGACCAACAGCGGCCCGAAAGAGACCGGCTTGCCGCTGTTGAGTCTTTTCGATCCGAACGGCAAGCAGTACCGGGAATTGGATGATGTGGAAGGTGTACCGGGCTGGTGGGGTCTGTACCGGATGTTGAAGCAGGTGGAGACGCAGCAGGGGACGATCGTGTTTGACGCGCCTCCGGGGGCCTATAAGTTGCAGGTGACGGATGGTGGCGAGCCGGGGAGTGAAATCATCGCCTATGTGGACATTCCGTTGAACCTTGATGCTGATCCAGTGCTCACGGAACCGCCGGCACTGCCAAAATAGAATCACGAGCCTGTGAATCTGCTGTACTTACTTCCGGTCCTGTTCGCGAGCCATGGCGCGGCTCAGCCGAAGCTGCAGATCGCGCAGACGGCGTTTCAGCAGTTCGATGGAGGGCCCGCGCTGCGAGGCGCCGTGGAGTTCCAGACCACCGAAACACTCTTCTTCACGGCGAAGATCTCGGGCTATACGAAGACGCCGAAAGAGGCGATTTCGCTCGAATGGATGATTGAAACATTTGACGATGAAAATGTTTCGCTGGCGCCGCCGGAAAAGAAGCCCATTGACGTGGAACTTGCCGAGGAAGACAAGGACTGGCAGCCGCTCATCCGCTATCAGGTGGAGTTGCCACAGACCGCGACGTGCAACAAGTGCCGCCTGAAGCTGACGGCGCGCGACAAGCTGGCCAATACGCAGGTAGAGGCCGATCTGCCTTTCGCGATCCGAGGGCTGAAGGTGCAACCCGCCGAGTCCGTAACGATTCAGAACTTCCGATTCACCCGCTCAGAGAATGACGCGGCGGCGCTGCTGGTGCCGGCATATCGTCCAGGCGATGAGTTGTGGGGCCGCTTCGAGATTGCAGGCTTCGTGTACGGCGAGAAGAATCGCGTACAGGTGGAGTACGGGCTGGCGGTGTACCGGCCATCCGGGAAGCTGCTTTATCAGGAGCCAAAAGCCGCGACGGCGGATGAGACATCGTTCTATCCGCGAAAGTATCTGCCGGGTGTGCTCAATCTGCGTCTCGACAAACTGCCCCCCGGCGAGTACCCGATTGTGATCGAGGTGCGCGACCTTGGGAGCGGCAAGAAGTACGAGCACCGCGTGGCGTTCCGCGTGGAGTAGCGCGTTCACGCCCGTCAGAGGAACGTCCGCACGCGATCCCACATGGCGTCGACGACGTTCAGCAATTCATGATCGGAGTCTTCCACGTGCAGCTCGACATTCGGTTTTCCGGCGGCGAACGTTTCTGACGCAGTCACCGGGACCACGTCATCATGCTTGCCGTGGAAGATCAGGCACGGCTGCCGCACGGCGGGGTAGCTCTCGTACTTTGCCCCATCCTCCATGAGTCCCCAGTCGAGGAGTTTTTCTGTCTTTTCGCCATAGTGGAACACGGGCATCTTGCCGGTGGCCTTCCATGCCGCGAATTTCTCCTGACCCAGAGTGTCGGGCCAGCGTTGGGGAAAGCCGAAGCCGGGTGCGAGCAGGACGAGCCGGGAGACTTCGGGATGCCGCGCAGCGTAGAGGGCCGCAAGATAGCCGCCGAGGCTTGAGCCCATCAATGCGACGTTGCGCCCGGCGGCCACCCGTTCGATCGCCGCGAGTTGTCCGGTGATGGTGAGATGTTCGAAGTCGCCTTGCGCGAGGTCGGGGATTTCGAGATCGACGCCGATGCCGGCGAACTGCCTCCGGAAATACTGTGCCTTGTTCGAGCCTGGGCCGGATGCGAACCCATGCAGATAGATCACTGGCGCGGTCATTTTTTGGGCAACTCCTCCTCCGCGGTGAACTTGACGTCGGACGATGCGCCGAACATTTTGAAATCGGTGTATTGAAAGCGATTCTCCACGAGCATCTTGCCGCTTGCCGATTCGGAGTAGATCACCGAGACCGGCAGCACGAAGCCATGGGCGCTGATTTGATAATCGACGATGGCGTAGCGGCGCAGCGGCACATCTTTGACGGTCTCGGTGAAGTCGAGGGTGATGCGCAGCGGCACGCCATCGCGTGCGCGAAGGAACAATTCGCCGCGGAGCGGGATGCGTGCGACGTTGCGGCCTTCGAAAACGGTCATCGCAGAGTCGCCTGCCTTTTGCTCGAAGACGAAGACGATGGCGGAGTCCGCGGCGATGTTCTCGGTTCTGGCGGGCGCGAACTTGAAGTTGGCTTGAGAGCGCTGCGTGAACAGTAGGATCATCTGGCCGAAGTCGGTGGCGGCTTCGCGCAGCCCGTAACTTTCAAATTCCTTGAGCATGCGCTTTTTGGCCTTGTCGGCTTCGGTCTTCTGGCCCATGGTGAGCGTCTCGCGCATCTTACCGGGCGCCTTGACGCGCTTACCGTCGACGGTGAGCACCTGGCGGAGTTCGTGGAGGTTGCCTGGGTCATCGGGCAGCGTGGAAAAGGCGTACTCCGAGACGATCTGGCGGGTCTTGAAAGGCGTGTGTGGTTTGGCGCCGCGCATCTGGAATCGGGGCAGGACGTCGGCGGCGACCTGTTCGAGCTTTTCCTGTCCGACGACCTTTGTGGCCGTGCGCGCGAAGGCTTCTGCTTCCTCGGCAAGGCGCAGAAACACGGGCTCATGTCCTGGAGGTGGCTGAGCCGCAGCGAAGGAAGTGAATGCCAGGATCAGAGCCAGGCGCATGCCATTTATTGTAGCGGCGATGCCGCGGGCTTTGGATTTCGAGCGAGGTGCTACTCTTCCGGGGATCTGTCACGTGATCCTGGCCTGTGACTTCTCCTCGGAGCGTTAGTTAGGTGGACTCGATCAAATCAAAGGGCTGTAGCCGCGGCGTGGTTCACTTGCACGGCACCGCCAAACGCGGCTGAAGTCACAGGTCATTCAATCCGGCGGCAGCCGGAGGCAGCGCTGTCTCCCGGAATCGGATATCGGCCAAGGGGAGGGCTTGAGGGACGCTCGTGGGAGAATCAAGCATCTCGGACACTGCTAAACGGCGCGGCGGACATTCGGGCACTTTCCGTGGAATGCTCAGTTGGTACCATTATGTTGGAGATTGATAGAGCGATGAAGCAGCAGTCGGCAACTGAGCCCATGCCTTCGCCTCCGCCGCAAGCGCCGGGCGGGGCTATTGACACCGCTACGCTCGAACTCCTGGCCGCATGGAAGGCTCAAGACGCCACGACAAACCCGGAACAGCTTCGAGCCGCGGAGGACGAAGTTGCCGAGTTTAAGAAGGCGATGAACGACAACCGTACCGCCACCGGTGAACGTGTACTCTTTCCGTGAGCCGCTTCCTCTTCCTCGACTCCGGCCCACTTGGACTTCTTACCCATCCGCAGCGAAGCGCCGACGTGGTGGGTGTTGCCGAGTGGCTTTCCCGCTGCTTGCTGAGCGGGCACCGCGTGATCGTTCCCGCGATCGTCTACTACGAACTCAGACGAGAACTGCCTCGAGCACACAAGACCTTCGGGCTTGCGAGACTGGACGCCTTCGTTTCCGCGACGCCCGGACGATACCTGCCGTTGTCCGACGAAGCCCTTCGGCTCGCCGCAGACCTCTGGGCACGGGCAAGACAGGACGGCAAGCCAACTGCTGATCCGAAGGCCCTCGACATTGATGTGATCCTCGCGGCTCAAGCGCTGTCCTTCGGGCCGGCACCGGCGGATATGATCGTCGCCACGACAAACTCGAGGCATCTTTCGCAGTTCATTGCGGCCAAGGATTGGCAAGAGATCGTGCCCTAAGCAATGCGGGACGCCGTGGTCGTGCGACCCTGCGAGAGAGGTGTTCCCCGCTCTCGACTCTCCCCGGGCTCGCCGTCAGGCAGGGTATCAGATGTCATGTCCTTCAGACGCGCCCGCTGGCCGCTCAAACACCTGTTCCCCAGGGCTCCAGTCTGGGCGCTCATCCTCGCCTTCAAGGCCAAGCCGCTTCGCGGTGCGCTGGAGGCGCGGCCCTGACCGCTACAGGGCAGCACCGAATCCGCAGACGCTGGCGATGCTGGTGGGCGCAGCCGACGTCGCTCCACTGATCCGCTGCGCTTTTCGGCTGGCTTTGCCAGTGCCGCACCACGGGTTTTGGAACTCGGGGGACACGGCGCGTTCAATCGGTATAATCGGATTGTGCCAAACCACATTCGGGTTCTATTTGCATCAGCGTGCGTGCTGTCGCTATTCACAGCCTGTTCCTCCGGACCGAAGCAATCGAAGGAGGCGGTTCAACAAGGAGTGCTGGACTACTTGAAGAATCGCAAGGGGCTCAACGTGGATGCGATGGATGTGCAAGTGGGCGCGGTCTCGTTCCGTGGCAATGAGGCTGATGCCACGGTAACGATGAGTGCGAAGGGCGCAACGGACCATGCCAACTCGATGCAGATGAAGTACGTGCTGGAAGTGAAGGACGGCAAGTGGACGGTGAAGGGCCGCTCCGGCTCGTCGGAACATGGCGGCGCGATGGAAGCTCCAGGTCCGATGAACGCACCGCAGGGAATGCCGCCTTCGGGCGCGATGCCTCCCTCTGGCGCAATGCCCTCCGGCCAAATGCCGCCGGGACATCCGCCGACCGATTCGCCGAGTGGTGGAGCGAAAAAATGAAGCGGGTCGCCGTACTCGGCGGCGGACCTTCCGGATCGATGGCGGCGGAGCGGTTGTCGCGTGCCGGCATTGAGACGTGGCTCTTCGATGAGAAGCTCGCGTGGGAGAAGCCCTGTGGCGGCGGCGTCACCTTCAAGGCTTACGAACAATATCCGTTCCTGCTCCACAATAAGACGCCGAAGCGAATGGTGCACCGCTCGGTGATCGGCGCTCCACGGACCGCTCCAGCGGAACTCACTCTGCCGCAGCCCATCTGCATCTACTCGCGGCGCGATCTGAATCAGATGCTGCTCGATCGTGCGTCGGCTTCCGGCGTTCATATCGAGAAGACGCGAGTCCTGCAGATGAACCGCGAGAGCAATCGCTGGCGGATCGAGACGCGCGATGGCGGCATGGAAGCGGACTTCGTGATTGTGGCGACGGGCGCGCGCAATCCGTTGCGCGAGGTTGGGACACAGCTTCGGCCAGCGGATGCGATGATCGCTCTCGGCTACTACGTGGAGGCCGGGCGGGAGGACATCGACATCGAGTTCCTTCCCGAACTGGAGGGTTACATTTGGGTGTTCCCTCGCGAGAAGCACCTCTCGGTGGGGATCTGCGGAAAGGGCGAACCGGCGCAGGCTTTGCGGAAGCGGCTGGAAGCGTACATGCGATCGAAGGGGCTGGAATACGAGGGCGCACGCTTCTATAGTCACCTGCTGCCGTCACTTGAAACCGCGGCGTGGCGAACGAATCGAATCGCGGGCGAAGGCTGGCTCGCCACTGGCGATGCGGCGGGCTTCGTGGATCCGATTACGGGTGAGGGGATCTACTATGCGATTCGTAGCGGAGATCTCGCGGCGGAGTTGCTTGTGGCGGACCGGCACGCGCCAGCGCGGATCTCACAGGCGTATCGCCAGGTGATTGCGAAGGATTTCGGGGATGACCTCGCGTTCGCGGCCACGATCGCGCGGCGGGTCTATCTCGGAACGTTTCTGTTTGAGGGAATCCCCACGCGTACCGTGCAGTTCGTGAACCGTAGCCCGTTTTTCGCGGACATCATTCGCGACATCTTCGCCGGCACGCAGCCATACCCGACGCTAAAAAAACGTCTCCTCTCCAATTTCTGGAACATCCACAAAGATGCGATTCTAAAGTTCTGGTTGCGCAAACTGACTCGAAATACGCCGGAGTACGCATAGCATGAATGCCCATAGATGGGATGTTCTGATCGCTGGCGGCGGTCCCGCGGGATCACTCTCCGCGTATCACCTGGCAAAGGCCGGGCTCCGGGTCGCGATTCTGGACCTCGGCAGGTTCCCGCGTTCGAAGGCCTGTGGCGGCGGCGTTCAGGTGCGCACGGAGGACTCGATCCCATTTGACTGGAGTCCGGTAATTCGATCGTCGATCTCGGCGGCGGAGTTCACCTGCAATTTCGACCGGCGGTTTGCGCGTCAATATGGCGACCCGCTGGTTCACTGTGTGCTTCGTTCCGAGTTCGACAACTTCCTGCTGGAACGGGCCGTGGAGGCGGGCGCGAAGTTGCTCGAAGGGGTGCGCGTGGAGAAGGCCGCGCAGCACGCCGATGGCGCGGTGATTGAAACATCGGCAGGGCGTTTCGAGGCGCGCTATCTGATCGGCGCGGATGGCGCCAATAGCGTGGTGTCGCGCACGCTGAACCAACGCTCGGACTTCTTCTGGCAAGCGGCGGTTTATGTGGAAGTGCCGTTGAGTTGCTTTCAGTCGCACCGTCTGCGGATGGACCGGCTGCGCGTGGATTGGGGGACGTTGACGTCGGGCTACGCGTGGGTGTTTCCCAAGGGCGATATGGTGAACATCGGCGCGGGCTGTCCCACGCAGCTTGGGCGCTATTTGAAGAGCTATCTGAAATCGTTTTTGCAAGCCGAGGGCATCGTGAGCGACGCGATGGGCGAAGCGTTGCGCGTCCAGGGGCATCAGCTTCCGACGATGACTTCGAAGACCACAGTTGCTCGCGGAAATGTGCTGCTGGTGGGTGATGCGGCGGGCTTTGTGGAGCCGCTGACGGGCGAGGGTATCTCGTACGCTTGTCATGGAGCGCAGTTGCTGGCGCGCACGATGGTGAGTCTGTTTGGTGACCGCACGATGGCGGAGCAGTACCGGCATGCAATTCAGTCCGGGATCAGCCACGAACTACGATGGGCGCGGCGGTTGCTGAGCCTTGGCACGAGCTTTCCGGGCTTGTTCTACTGGGCATTCGAACATAGCGAGGAAGTGTGGCATACCTTTTGCCGGGTGCTTCGCGGTGAGGATTCGTTTGAGGGGTTGCGGAAGAAGATTCTTGGGCCCTTCGCGTTCCTGGGGGCGCCGCTGGACTTTCTGGTGCATCGCATTGAGAAGGGGCGGCTGATTAATCCGCAGCCTTCGGAGCACTGGAGCTGACCGCGCTGGATCTGAACGGGCTGCCGGCAGTCAAGCACACCATGCCGGGCACGTTGCACGCCGTTTCCTTCGCCCGTTTCATCCTGCGATAATCCACAGTTGGCGCACCGTTGGCGCCAGAGGTTTTTCAATGTCCAACACCAATCGATCGGAGTCGCTCTTTGAGCGCGCAAAACAGGTCATCCCCGGCGGAGTGAATTCGCCGGTTCGCGCTTTTCGCGGCGTCGGCGGCGTGCCACGGTTTATCCAGCGCGGCGACGGCGTCCGCCTTATTGATGAAGATGGCAACAGCTACATCGACTACGTTGGCTCGTGGGGACCGCTGCTGCTCGGGCACCGTCCGCCCGCGGTCGTCGAGGCATTGCGTCAGGTGCTGGAGATCGGGACGAGTTTCGGCGCGCCCACCGAACGTGAGATCGAACTTGCGGAATTGATTCGTGAAGCGGCTCCTTCGATGGAGATGGTGCGCCTGGTGAACTCGGGCACCGAAGCCACCATGAGCGCGCTGCGTGTCGCCCGCGGATTCACGGGCCGTGATCTCACCATCAAGTTCGAAGGCTGTTATCACGGGCACGTGGACAGCCTGCTGGTGAAAGCGGGGTCGGGCATGGCGACGCTCGCGATCTCCGATACGGTCGGGGTGCCGGAGAGTTTCGCGGCCACTACGATCGCGCTGCCCTACAACTCGTTCCCGTCCGTGGAGGACGCGTTTGCGGCGCATGGTGACAAGATCGCCGCAGTGATCATTGAGCCGGTGGTGGGCAACATGGGCTGTGTACCGCCACTGCCGGGCTTTCTGCAGTTCCTCAGCGAGATCACGAAGAAGCATGGCGCCCTGCTGATTCTGGATGAAGTGATGACGGGCTTCCGCGTGGCTTATGGAGGAGCGCAGGCGCTTTATGGCGTGAAGCCCGATCTCACCACGTTCGGCAAGGTGATCGGCGGCGGGCTGCCGATTGCCGCTTACGGTGGGCGCAAGGATGTGATGTCGAAGGTTGCGCCGGTGGGCCCGATTTATCAGGCTGGCACGCTCTCCGGAAATCCGCTGGCGGTGGCGGCCGGGCTTGCGATGCTGCGGCATCTGAAGGCGAATCCGCAGATCTATGAGCAACTCGAAGCGCGTGGCGCGCAATTGACGGCGAATCCGCCCAAGGGCGTGACGGTGAACCGTGTCGGGTCGATGTTCACGTTCTTCTTTACGCCGGAGGGTCCGATCATCGACTGGGATACGGCGAAGAAGTCCGATACGAAGGCCTACGCGAGTTTCTTTCATCACATGCTGGAGCACGGCGTGTATCTCGCGCCTTCGCAATTCGAGGCTGGATTCATCTCGGCGGCGCACAGCGAAGAGGACATCCGGCACACGGTCAACGCGGCTTCGGCATGGTTCGCGAAGCAGTAGCGATTGAGGAACGCAGCGGGCCGGTTCGTGTGCGGACCGGCGAATGCTTGGCAACCAACTGTTCGCGATTCTGGTGGCGAATTATCTGCTGTCACTGCAACCGCAAGCGGGCCGTGCGGGACCGGATATCGGGCATGACCTGGCTTTCACGCTGAACAAGGCGCTGAAGGAGAGCTGAAGGAGAGCTGAAGGAGAAGGGTCACTCCAAGATCCTGAATAAGCCGAGCCCCGGGGTGGTGGAGGACGACGCCAATCTCGGAGCGCAATTCTGATGGTCGGGCCTGATTCTCGAACCGCGGAAGCGCAAGATTCGCGAGATCGGCAACAATGCGGCCGTGATCGAGACTTACATGGCGGCATTTGGCGGCACGGCGGACGCGGTATAGCCGCTGTCCGGCAGGCGCGGGCGCCGGTGCACCATGTCTACACGCTTAGAACCGGGCATGGCGACTCGCGGATAATCGCGTAGTCGTGCGAGCGGAGCCGTCCCATCAACGACGGTCCGCTGCGATGGATCAGCACCAGATCAGCGTTGAGGCGACGTGCGATTCGGGAGACCACTTCCTCAGGTCCGCCGCCTTCGACGCATACGTGCAGGCTGGTGCCGGCTCTTGCCTGCAGACGTGCCATGTCGCCTTTCGCTTGCTCCATGAGGAAGTGGCGGAAGGCGGCATCGTCGAAGCCCGGACCGGCCACTTCGGGTGCCTGAACCGCGTGGACGAGGGTGAGTTCAGCCTCCAGGTGTTTGGCGAACTCGACACCGTACCGGAGCACGGCTTCGCCATGCTCATCGTTATTCACAGCGCAGAGGATGTTGCGATAGGGGAATCCGATGTTGTGATCCACTTCCTCGGCATGGCTGTCGGTCCAGACGGGGCACGCCGCGTCGTGCAGGACCTTCGCCGACACGGAGCCGAGCAGCAATCTGCGGAAGCGGCCGAAGCCACGTGTGGGCAGCATAATCAGATCCGCTTTCGAGGTCACGGCCTGGTCGAGGATGGCGTGCGCGGGTTCACCCCTCACAATCACCTGGTTGGTGTCGATGCCGGCGAAATGGGTCTGCGCGAATTGAGCCAGTTGGTTGCGCGAATACTCCCCGAGCGACTGCGTGTCGATCACGGGAAGGAAGGAATGCCCGTCGGGATAAGCCTGTGGCGCGACTTCGTAAGCGTGCATCAGCGTCAGACGCGCCTGAAAATGATGGGCAAAGGAGGCAACTCGAGGAGCGATCCGCTCACAGCGGTTCGAGAAATCGACCGGGAATAAGATCTGCTGGAATGGCGGCATAAGAACTCCTGCTATGGAACCTGCACGCCACGTGCCACGCGGGTTGAAGCAAAATAGGGAGATGCCCCGCCTGACTCTGGCCTCGGCTGCCGCGCTGATTGCGGCGGCCTCCGGCGCATTTGCCCAGACGATCGACATTGGAAATCGTCGCGAACTGTTCCTGGACCCCCACCTGATCGAACGGATGAATGGCGTGGAAATGCGCTTGCAGACTCCCCTGGATCGCGGCCCGGTGCTCCGGTTCGACCGTCCGTGGGAGGGTGCTTTCAGCGGCTACGCGACTGTTATTCGAGATGGAGCGAAGTACCGGCTCTACTACCGGGGGTCGCCCAACGCGGGCAAGGACGGGCGGCCGGATGAATCGACGTGCTATGCGGAGTCGGCGGATGGGGTCTCCTGGACGAAGCCCGAGGACAATGTGGTGCTTCGCGAACTCGCGCCATTCTCGCACAACTTCAGCCCGTTTCTCGATACGAAGCCCGGAGTGCCGGCGGCGGAAAGGTATAAGGCTCTGGCTGGGATTTCACGGTCGGGGCTGGTGGCGTTTGTGTCGGCGGATGGCATGCGATGGCGGAAACTCCGGGAGACACCGGTGTTGCCGCCCGCGGCCGAGACGCGTTATGACTCGCAGAATCTCGCGTTCTGGTCAGAAAGCGAGGGGCGCTATGTGTGTTACTTCCGCACCTTCAAGGCTATGCCTGGCAGGAGTAAGATCCGCTGGGTGTCTCGCACAACGAGCACGAATTTCGTGGACTGGGAGCCTCCCGTTGAGATGAGTTTCGGGGATGCCCCGCCTGAGCATATCTACACGAATCAAACGAGCCCCTACTTTCGTGCTCCGCATTTGTATGTCAGCATCGCCGCGCGGTTTCTGCCGGGCCGGCAGGTGCTGACGGATGAGGAAGCGAAGGCGATCCAGGTCAACCCGGGTTACTTCAAGGACACCTCCGATGCCGTGCTGTTCACAACGCGCGGCGCCGGCGCCCGGTACGATCGCACGTTTCTCGAATCGTTTCTGCGGCCGGGACTTGGCATGGAGAACTGGGTGTCACGGACGAATTATCCCGCGCTCAACACCGTGCAAACGGGGGCGGCCGAGATGTCGTTCTATGTGAACCGTAACTACGGCCAGCCGACGGCACATCTGGCGCGGTACTCGCTGCGTCTGGATGGGTTCTCTTCGTTGCATGCGGGCAATCCCGGCGGTGAGCTGATCACGAAGCCAGTCCGATTTCAGGGAAAAGAATTGGAAATCAACTATTCCACGTCGGCGAATGGTGGTGTCCGCATCGAGCTACAAACGGAGAATGGGGAGCCGGTCCCCGGTTACTCGCTGGCCGATGCCAGGGAGATCATTGGCGACCAGATTGAGCGGGTAGTGTCGTGGAAGGGCGGGACGGATGTATCGTCTCTCTCGGGTAAGCCGGTGCGGCTTCGCATTGTCTTGAAAGACGCCGACGTGTTCTCGTTTCGATTTCGATAGGGTTAATGGACTTATGGACTTCTCGCAATTCCGGCGGTTCGCCGACAATCCCGATACCCTGCCAGCCGGCATCTGCACGTTTCGCGCCTTGAGTGATGAAGACTGCGACTGGATCCTGCGCAAGGCGGAGGAACTTCATTGGTACCACTCCAGGATTGCCCGCGACCATGACGTCACTTACGATGCGGAGGCTGATATCCGTAACTCGCTCTCGCTCAAGCCGGAGGAATTTCTGGAGCATTTTCCCGGACTTCATGACCGGCTGGCGGAGACCGCGATTCCGAAGATCAAGGAGTATTTCCAGACGGAATTCGCGCGGCTGGACGGGTTACATCTGATCCGCTATCCGGAAGGTGGTTACTTCGCTGTGCATACGGACCGGTCGCCGCACTTTCCAGACCGGATCTATTCGCTGATCTGCTATGTGGACGATGACTATGAGGGCGGGGAAACCGCATTTCCGGGCCTGGAAGTAATGGTGAAGGGCCGCAAGGGATGGGGGGTGGTGTTTCCGGCTGACTTGATGCACTCCGGGATGCCCATTGTGGAGGGCGTGAAGACGATCGCGGTGGCGTTTCTGGAACGCCGCAGCTTGAAGGAGACCTCGGATGTTCGGGAGACCGCAGAAGCCGCTGGGGATGCCGTGGATGCCACTCCAGCGCCTAGCGATCCGGGGCCTACCGGTAGCGGCCCTGAATCTGATACCAGCGGATCAACGCAAGGTCCGTGAACGCGCGCAAGCCGCTCACCATGCTGACGCGGGTGCCCTCGACATTCGCCCATCGCACCGGCACCTCCACGGCACGGAAGCCGAGCTTGCGGGCAAGGAACAGGTCCTCCACGTCGAATCCGAAGCCCTCAATCTGCTGGCGGGCGAAGATTTTCTGTGCGGCAGCCGAGCTGTAGAGTTTGAATCCGCACTGGGTGTCGTGGTGCGGCAACCCCATCGCGACGCGCATCACGAGATTGAAGAAGCGGCCAGAAGCTTCGCGGAATGCGGATTGGTGCACGCTGACCAACGACCGGTCCACGGCCCGGGAGCCAAAGGCGACATCCGCGTCCTCACGCTGCGCCGCCTCCATCAGCTTGTCGAACTCCTCGATCGGCGAGGAAAGGTCAGAGTCCGTGAACAGGCGCCAATCGCCCTGCGCGTGCAGCATCCCGTTCCGCACGGCATAGCCTTTGCCGCGATTGCCCGGGTTGGCGACCAGCTTGAGTTGCGGATGCCGCCCGGCATATTGCCGCACGAGCGCAGCCGTTCCGTCGCGCGATCCATCATCCACCACGAGGATCTCGAGGAACCGCCAGGTGCGCCCGGAAGTCCATGAAATCAGACGTTCGAGCGTGGGTGGAAGACGCTTCTCTTCGTTGTAGGCCGGGATGATGATCGAGAGCGAGTGCAAGGGTAAATTATAATATCTACTTTCTAGGAGATACGATTGTCACTGGAACATGAACTGCTTGCCCAACGGCACAGCCGCATCCGCGAGATTGAAGCTCTAGGCTTTAGATCGTATGGGCAGCGGTTTGACTTTACCCACACCGTCGAACGAATTCTGGCGGAGTATGGCGGCAAGACCGCCGAGGAACTCGAGCCGCGAATCGACGTCAAGATCTGCGGACGCATCCAAACCATGCGCAGGATGGGCAAGGCCGGCTTCGCGCACGTGATGCAGTCCGGCGAGAAGCTCCAAGTCTACGTGAAGAAGGATGCCGTGGATGAGAAGAGCTACTCGCTTTATCAACTGTTGGATATCGGCGACATTGTTGGTGTTTCGGGATACCTTTTCCGCACGCGCACTGGCGAGTTGAGCGTACATGTGGAGGAATTGACGTTCCTCTCAAAGACCCTGCTGTCGATGCCTGAGAAGTGGCACGGTCTGGAAGATGTGGAGACGCGGTACCGTCAGCGGTACCTCGATCTCATCGCCAATCCGGATGTGCAGAAGACGTTCGTGAAGCGTGCGAAGATCATCGGTTCGCTCCGGCGGCAATTGGAGGATCGCGGATTCGTCGAGGTGGAGACGCCGATGATGCAGCCGCTCTACGGAGGCGCCGCGGCCAAGCCGTTTGTCACGCATCACAACACGCTGGACATTGACCTCTACCTGCGGATCGCGCCCGAACTCTACTTGAAGCGGCTGATTGTGGGCGGGCTGGAGCGCGTCTACGAGATCAACCGCAACTTCCGCAATGAAGGCATCTCGACGAAGCACAACCCCGAGTTCACGATGCTGGAGTTCTATCAGGCGTACACGGATTATCGCGGGCTGATGGATTTCTCTGAAGAGTTGCTGCGGCAGACGGCGATCGATGCGAACGGCACCACGGAGTTCGAGTTCGACGGCCGCAAGTATGACTTCGCGAACATTCGCCGGTTCACCATGCGGGAAGCCGTGGTGGAGTTCTGGACGCGCGATGGCAAGCCCACCATGGACAACGTCAGCGATCCGGAGTGGCTTTCGCGGCATTCCGGCAAGACGACGGCGGGTGAGGCGTTGGTGGAGCTGTTCGAACGCGTCGCGGAGCCGCACCTGATGGATCCCACCATCATTTATGAATTCCCGGTGGAGGTATCGCCGCTGGCAAAGAATAGTCCGGATGATCCGCGTTTCGTCGACCGTTTCGAGATCATGGTGGCGGGCATGGAGATCGGCAATGCGTACACCGAGTTGAACGATCCTCAGGAACAGCGCCGCCGTTTCGAGATGCAACTTGGGATGCGCGAGCGCGGCGATGAGGAAGCGCATCAGATGGACGAAGACTACGTGCGGGCGCTTTGCTACGGAATGCCTCCCACCGGAGGCGAAGGCATCGGCATTGACCGCCTCACGATGTTGCTGACAGGATCGAAGTCGATTCGCGACGTGATCCTGTTCCCGCTGTTGCGGCCCGAGGGTGAGATCGGGCTCGCGCAGCAGTTGCGGTCGCTCGAATGAGCGGCACACGCCCGGCCCATCCCGGCGCACCGCACTTTGAGTTGTTCGTGGCGATGCGCTATCTGATGGCGAAGCGCAAGCAGGCGATGATCTCGGTGATCACCGGGATCTCCGTGCTTGGCGTGGCGGCCGGCGTGATGGCACTGATCATTGCGCTGGCGATCAACAACGGATTTCGCAATACGCTGCAACGGACGCTAGTGCGCGCGACGGCACATGTGAGCGTTCTGGAAAAGCAGCCCGGCGCGGGCATTGCGGATTATGGCGGGTTGGCGAAGAAGCTGCAAGCTCTGCCAAACGTGCAGGCCGTCGCGCCGACTCTGTATGGAACGGTGTTTCTGGCGGGACCCGTGCGATCGTCGGGGGCGGTGCTGAAGGGCGTTGATCTGCGCTCTGAGATGCACCGTGCCGATCTTGCGGCTGTGCTGAAGGAGGGCGCGATTTCCGATCTCGCCGAACAGGATGGTTTGCCGGGCGTGATCATCGGAGCACGGCTGGCCGAGACCACCGGAATGGTCCTGCACAGCCGCATCAACGTGATCAGCCCGCAGGGGGAGCTGACGCCATTCGGCCCGCGCCCCAGCTTCTTTCCTTTTCGCGTCGCCGGCATCTTTGAATCGCAATTCTATGAACTCGATTCGGCTTGGGCCTTTACGTCGCTCGCGAATGTGCAGAAGGTTTTGGCGGTGCCCGATGTGGCGAATGCGCTTGAGTTGAAAGTGGAGCCGCTCGCGGAGGCGGATCGCGTGGCGAGGGCGGCGGATGCCGTGGTCGCGCCTGATCTGGCCGCATCGAGCTGGACAGAACAGAACCGGCAGATCTTCGGTGCGCTGAAGATGGAGCGCATCGTCACCGTGATCACGATTGGTCTGATCCAACTCGTGGCCGCGCTGAACATTCTCATTTCGCTCACCATGATGGTGATGGAGAAGCATCGGGATATTGCGCTGCTCATGTCGATGGGCGCGAAGCGGCAGCAGATCCGGCGCATCTTTCTTTATCAGGGCGCGATGATCGGGTGTGTGGGAACGCTGATCGGGCTTGTGCTCGGCTACGGGATCAGCATTGCCGCGGAGCACTACCGTTGGGTCCCGCTGGATCAGCAGGTTTACTCGCTGCGCTATGTTCCGTTTGAGCCGCGATGGATCGATGCGATTTGGGTGGCGGGCGGCGCATTGCTGGTGAGTCTGCTGGCAACGCTGTATCCGGCGCGCAGCGCCACGCGGATCCTGCCCGCCGAAGCTCTTCGCTACGAGTAGCTATTCGAGCGCCCTGGCAAGCTGACGGGCGGCTCATCGTGCGTAGAGCCAGCCGGGATATCGCGTTTGAGGCGCATCACTCTTGGATGCGACGCAGTAGAGCTGTTCGCCGCGCAGTGTAGTGTCGAACCCTTCGCGGTGGAGGAGGTCTTGCGCCCAGGAGACATCCTCGAATCCCGCAATCGGCTCGGTGAACAGCGCGTCGACTCGGAATCCCGCGTCCGTGACAGCATCACTCAACTCGCGAGGCGTGTACTCGCGAACATGCGGAGTATCGCGATTGCCAGCCGCCGGATAAGCCGAAAAGATCTGCGGATTGCGATGCCCATGCAGTGTGCGAGCCACGCCTACCAGGCTCGTCGCGTTCGGCGTCGTGATAACGAGCGTGCCGTTCGGGACAAGCACGCGATGGCATTCAAACAACATGTGCATCGGGTCTCGAACGAGATGTTCGATGAGCTCACAGCAGAGAATCACATCGACGCTGTTGTTCACGTAAGGATATTCGTGCCGCTCCGCATCGAAGAGATCGACGGTGCAAGTGAAGTCGCCTTGCCCGCGAATCGCCAGCGTTTTCGATTCCTGGCCCGGATGCGGAGAGTAGTACGCGCCTCGCACGTCGCGGTAGCCAAGCGCGCGGCTGAGCACCGCTGCGCCATGCAGATAGGATCCGAGTTCCACGGCGGCGCCGCCATCCGGCGGTATCAGGCTCAGCGTGCGAACCAGCCGCTGGAGATGCTGGTCGAGATACGCGCGGGCGCCTGCCGGGGGCACGATGGCGCGGAGTAGGGTCTCGATTTCAAGCTCACGTCCATTGCTCGACCCCGCGCCAAGCTGTGCCGAGCCGTGCTTCTGAATGCGCTGGTCAAGCTCTTTCAGCAGACGGCGGAGCATTCGCTGCGCGAAGAGACGCATGACCCCATCCTACGCCGGGCTTCGCGGTCAAACCAATTCTTCCAACGCGTCGATGAGGAAGTCCGTGGTGATGCGGCCGCTGGTGCGCGTACGCGTATTGAAGAAGCGCCATGCGTCGCCGGCCCGATCCACGCAATAGAAGATCTGGTGTTCGTGGATCTCCTGGCGGTCGAGCAAATCCTGATTGAATGACCGGATACGGCCTTCGAGGATGTATGGAACGCGGAAGTGCTCGGTGGACGCCGTGGTCTCCTTGCAGTGAAGCGTGATCTGAATGATGCGCCCGCTGGCGTTGATTTGAAACAGCGAGCCGTTGGGTGTATCGAGCTTCTCGGAGCTGTAGCCGGCTGGCGAGAATTCGACCTTCATCTCGGACAACACTTTGTTCAAGGAGGCGACAAACGCGGCGCAAAGCTGATACAGTTCCGCCGCGGCCTGATGCTGCTTGCGTTCAATTTCCTGGGCAAGCGCGATGCGTTGGGCGTCCTTCGCGGGGATCGCATCGAGCTTGCGCGCGAGCTTCTGCAGGCGCTGCTCCGCTGGCGAAGCAGCGGACGCTTTCGGCGCCGCAGGCTTGGGCGCGGGCTCAGACGTTCGCGACTTGCTGAGTTTCGGCCACGGCATACGTGCGCTCTACGTAGTGGTTGAGGATGTCGATGAACTCCGCGACAATGTGGTCTCCGCGAAGCGTCTTGAGAAGTTTGCCATCCACGTACACGGGGGCCACGGGTTCCTCAAACGTGCCTGGGAGCGAGATGCCGAGATTGGCATGCTTCGATTCGCCGGGCCCATTCACCACGCAGCCCATCACGGCCACCTTCATTTCCTCCACGCCCGCGTAGTGCTCCTTCCAAACCGGCATCTGTTTGCGAAGGTAGTTCTGGATCTGGTCCGCCATGTCCTGAAAGAAAGTCGACGTGGTGCGGCCACAGCCCGGACAAGCAGTCACTTGTGGCGCGAAGCTGCGCAATCCGAGCGACTGCAGGATCTGCTGGCAGACGAAAACCTCTTCGGTGCGATCGCCATTCGGCAGCGGTGTCAGTGAGGCGCGAATGGTATCGCCGATGCCTTCCTGCAACAGAATCGACAATGCGGCGGTGGTCGCGACAATGCCCTTCGCGCCGAGGCCGGCTTCCGTCAAGCCAAGGTGCAGCGCGTAGTCACATTTGGCCGCGAGCTTGCGGTAGACGTCGATGAGATCGGGAACGTTCGACACTTTCGCGCTCAACAGGATCTTGTTGCGCGGCAGACCATACGACTCGGCGGCCTGTGCCGAATTGATCGCACTTGCCACAATGGCGTTGATCATGACTTCCTGGGCGCTCAGCGGTTGAGCAAGCAATGCATTCTCATCCATCAAACGCGCAAGCAGCGCCTGATCGAGCGAGCCCCAGTTGACGCCGATGCGCACGGGCCGGTCGAACTCGATGGCCGTCTCAATCATGGTGCGGAAGTTGTCGTCGTGCTTCTTGCCGATGTTGACGTTGCCCGGATTGATGCGGTACTTCGCCAGCGCCCGCGCGCATTCCGGATACTTGCGAAGCAGGATGTGGCCGTTGTAGTGAAAGTCGCCGACGATGGGTACGCGCACTCCGAACTTCTCGAGAGTGCTGGTGATCTTCGGAACAGCTTGCGCGGCATCTTCCGTGTTCACGGTGACGCGGACCACTTCGGAGCCTGCGCGGGCAAGCGCCATCACCTGATTCACGGTGGACGGGACATCGGCGGTGTCGGTGTTGGTCATCGACTGGACAACTACGGGATGATCGCCGCCGACCCAGACACCACCCACGTTGACGGGCACCGACTTGCGGCGCTTAATTGCTGGCATGAGGAATTCCCCGATAACCCTCATTTTAGCAGTGCCGGCCTTTCGGCGGCCTTCGGATGGAGGGCTCTGGGTTGGACGGGGTTGCGGAATCACCGGCATTGCGGTACCAAATAGGGATCGTTGCAATATGAACAAACGAACAGTTCTGATAGCTGGATTCAGCGCGATGCTGGCTCTCGTGTTTTTTGTGGCGGAGTCCGAGGCCAAGCTCGAAGCGATGGAACAGATCATGCCCGGCGTATGGTTCCGAGAGGGCGATCTGGATGGGAAGGGACACTGCAACAACATCGTGATCGAGATGAAGGACTACCTGATCGTGGTGGACGCCAATTTCCCCAGCGGCGCCGAAGCCGCCATGGCCGACATACGCAAGGTGTCCAAGAAGCCCGTGAAATATGTGTTCGACACGCATCATCATGGCGATCACGCCTACGGCAACGCGGTTTGGACGAAGTACGGCGCCACGACGCTGGCACATGCCAACGTGCTGGAGGAAATGAAGCGCTATGAGCCGAAGCGCTGGCAAGGGGAGAAGCGCCCGGATGTGACGGCTCTCAAGCTGGCGGCGCCGCAACCGCCCAAGCAGACATTCAGCAAGGTGCCCTTCGTTTTGGAGGACAGCACGCGGCGGGTGGAATTTCATCATTTCGGTTGGGCGCACACGCGGGGTGACGGATTTGTGTATCTGCCGAAGGAGCGGGTGCTGTGCACGGGCGATGCCGCGACCAACGGACCCTACAACTTCACCGGCGACGGGCACATCGCGAACTGGCCGCTGGTGTTGGGGCAGGCTTCCAAGCTCGACGCCGCGAAGGTGCTTCCGGGGCATGGTCCCGCGGGCGGTCCCGAGATTCTCTCTGGCGAGATCGAATTCATGTTGCAGTTACGCGGTACGGTTGGCCGCGCGGTGCAGGGAGGGCGGTCGCTAACGGATCTGGTCACGATGAAGAACGGCCAGCCTGCCAGCACAACGGTGAAGCTTCCGGATTCGGTGAAGAAGTGGGTTGGACCGTTCTTCCCCACGCAGGTGAAGGATGCGTTCGAGGAAGTCTCGTCAGGTAAGCCGCACGGCGACCTGCCGCACTAGACCCGCTTCATCGCGCGCCAAGATCGCCAAGATCGCCAAGATCGCCGAGGAAAACCTCTTGGTCTCTGGCACTCTAGCCGAAGCTTTTTGTCAAACTGAAGAGATGTGGTTCGTATCGGGATTTCTAGCTTCGGTTCTGTGGCTTGTACCTGTGGCCAGGGCTCAGCAGCAGGTGGGGGAGACACGCAGGCTCGCGGATGACGCAGTGGTTGGCGTGTGGGACGGCGATCAATGGAAGTTGCGTATCTCTTCGCCCGGCGCGGCGGCGATGCTTCTGCATGTGGAGGAGTTCGACGCGCTTCGCGGGCGGCTCGAGATTGGCGGCCGTGTCTATGGCGAGGCGTCGTTCTGGAGTCTGCCGCGGACCGGCGATCAACTCACGGTGACGTATCAGCCGAATGATCCCGCCGACCGCACGCTTCCGTTCCGGCTCACCGAATACGCGCATTTTTACGCACGCCCACAGGGCAAGACGACGGTGCGCGAGATTGCGTCGTGCCATGTTGATACCGGGCAGACCGACCTGATTCCCGTGTCCTCGGCTACTGTGCTGGTTCTCTATCCGGACACCGTGCTCGGACAGCCGGTGTGGCTGGCCTGTACAGGCACCTACGTCGCCGACCGTCTGAATACGAACCGCCGCTATGTCATTACGGCGAATCACTGCGTGCGGCGTCCGGAACAAGTGCAATCGGCGCAGTTCTACTGGAGCCGGTTTGGCGAGCGGACCGAAGTATCGAACTGGCCGGTGAGTCAGATTACCACTGGAGCGGTGCTGCGCAAGACCGTGAGTGAGGCGGAGGGTGACGCGACGCTGATCGAGTTGACGCATACACCGCCGGCGTTCGCCACGCGCCTCACCGTTAGCGCCGATGAACTCGTAGCAGGCTCCGCGACATACACCTTCCATCATCCCGATTCGAGTTGGATGCGCTTCACCAGTGGCGCCCGCGAAGCACCGGTGTCCGGCATGGACACGGGGATTCTGGCGGAGGGCAGTTTCCGGCCCAGCGACTACTATTACAAGATCACGGAGCCGATCGGCCTGACCGATTATGGCTCGTCGGGCGCGGGGTTGCGGACCAGTGCGACGATGTTCGGAGTGCTCAGCTACGGGCCCGCGGTGACGTGTAACCCGCAAGGGCGGCACGGCATTTATGGCAGGATCTCCACGTTTCTTCCAAGAGTACAGGAGTATCTGTGGAACAATCCTGCCGGTTCCTGTTCCGCGGAGACATCCGCCGCCAACCTGACGGTGAACGCTTCAGGAACCAGCGGCACCTTCACGGTGACCGCTCCGGGCGCCTGCCGGTGGGCCGTTGCCGCGGATTCGGAGTACATTGTCGTGTCGCCGAAATCGGGGTCGGGGGCGGCCACGATTTCGTACCAGATCCTCGGCAACACGGGGGCGGGGGAACGGCTTGGAACGGTGAGCGTCTTATCGGAGCAACGGCGAGTGGTCCACTACGCGCAGCGGGGCATCGATTCCACGGCGCTGCTGAGCGATGTCCCGTCCACGCATCTGTTTGCGCCGCACATTCAATACATGCTGCGCCAAGGCGTCACCGCCTATGGCTGCGCGCAGGCGAACGGCTACTGCCCGGATGCCGTGATGACCCGCGGCCAGATGGCGGAGTTCATCATCAAGTCGCTCTTTGGCGCGAATGTTGTGGTTGACCTGACACCCGCATTCACCGATGTTCCCTTCAGTCATCCAGCCTTCGTCTACGTTCAGAAAATGAAGGAACTTCGCATCACCGACGGCTGCACCACGACAACCTATTGCCCCGACGATCCGGTGACCAGAGGGCAAATGGCTGCCTTCATTGTGCGCGCGTGGAATGTGAAGAATGGCCGGGATAGCCGTGCGTCCTTTGACTTTCTCGCAACTCCGTACTTCAGCGACACGCCGGCGTCGAATATCTTTTTCGGCCCGATTCAGAAAATGAAAGAACTCGGCATTACTTCGGGGTGTACGGCGGCCAACTACTGTCCGAATAACCCGAACACGCGAGGGGAAATCGCGGTGTTCCTCGGGCGTGGGGTGTTCGCGCTGTGGGAGGGCCGGCCGAACTAACGGCCATCGTTGAAGTGTTGGAAATCCCGACGCCCGCCTTGGGGGGAACGAGAGGGTTCTTTCGCGGGGCTGGGATTAAGGTACTTGCTTTATCGGGCAACTTGGCCAAAAATCTCAGTTAGAGTGAGAATAAACGTGCCCCAAGTCTACATTTATTCGTAGAGAAGGAACTCTCGATGTCTTCTGTTGCCGCACCTGCCGTCTCGCGCGTCCTGTTCCTGGGCTTGGATTCCTCTTTGTGTGCCGAACTGGGCCAGTCCCTGCGCGAGCATGAAGTGATCGCTCTGCGAAAGGCGCCAGAGACGGTTGAGGACATGAGGCGGTGTCTCAGGCAAACCAGCCCGGACATGATCTTCTGTCCGGCCACGGATGCCTCGCTTTCGGTCACGCTGGAAGCAGCCCGGCCGGAAGACGTGCCGGTGATCGTGGTGAGCCGCCTGCCGCACGCGCACGAATGGTTGGATGCGATGGAAGCCGGGGCTGCGGACTATGTTGCCGCGCCGTTTGAATCGCGCCAGATCGAGTGGGTGATGTCCGCGAACCGTCGCGTGCTCGCGGCCGGTGTCTGAGGGGCGACTCTACGATTCCGCTTCGCCGTCCGTCTTCTGCGCCTCCGCATTGCGCGCCACCTGCCGGTAGAGCCAGGCATGGGCGAGCTTCAACTCGCGGCCCACGGTAGTTACGGAGATATCGAGCACCTCGGCAATTTCCGCGGCCTTCAGTCCGCCGAAGTAATGCATCTCCACGATGCGGCTCTTGCGCTCGTCGAATCGCGCAAGTTCGCGGAGAGCGTCATCCAATGCCACAACTTCCGCCGATCCATCTTCGGAAACGGTGAGCGCTTCGTCCAGCGAAAGCTTGGCCGCGCCGCCGCCGCGTTTGGCCGCATTGTGCTGGCGCGCGTGCTGCACCAGGATCTGCCGCATCAGGTAGGAAGCGATTGCGAGGAAGTGCGCACGGTCCTTCCACTCGAGATTCGAGACTCCCGCCAGTTGCAGATAGAACTCGTTCACCAGCGCCGTGGGCTGGAGCGTGTGGCCATCCCGCTCCCTGCGCAGATGGCTAGCGGCAATTCGCCGTAGTTCCCGGTAGACCAGGGGGGTCAACTGGTCAAGCGCCGCCTGGCTGCCTTGCCGCCAATCCATGAGCAGCTTGGTGATTGCTTGCGGTTCCACCGGATCATCGGCCACTCAGGTCCTCCATTTCTGTGCCCGCAGCCGGCCAAGTAGTTCGCGCGCCAACTCCGGACGTTGGGTCGCATAGTTGGTCTCTTCGGATGGGTCCTCGTCGAGATTCGACAGCCAGAAACCGGGATCGAACTTCTGGCCGAGCCCCTCCCGAAAGCCTTCGATCAACTTCCATGGCCCGTTGCGAATGGCGCGTTGCCTGTCATAATCCCAAAAAACATCTTCGTGCACAGATGTTTTGCCGTCGAAGACCACGGGCGAGAGGTCCGCGCCATCCACGCCTTCCGGCGGACTGCCACCAGCCCATTTGAGGAAGGTGGGCAGAATGTCCATGGCGAGACCAGTGGCATCGCTTGTCTGATTCGGCTTGATTCGCGCGGGCCAGCGCAGGATGCCCGGCACGCGAATGCCGCCTTCGAACAAGCTTCCCTTGTGACCCCGATAGTGCAGGTTGCTGCCGCCGGCATAAGGGCGCCCGCGATGATCGGCGCGTTCCTCGCGAGTAGCGCCGTTGTCGCTCTGAAAAAAGATCACCGTGTTCTGATCGAGGCCACGCGCCTGCAGGAGTTGCATCACTTCGCCGGCGGCATCGTCGATTGCGGCGACCATTGCGGCGTGCATCCGGCGGTCGCGATCCATGGAGGCGGGGAAGCGGTCCACATATTTCTTCGGCGCCATCATCGGATAGTGCGGCGCGCCGAAGGCCAGATACAGGAAGAACGGCTGTGCGCGGGTCTGCTTTGAAAGGAAGCTTTTGGCTTCCCGCGCCAGCATCTCGGTCTGATAGACGGGCTCCTCGAAGACTTCCTGCTCGTTGCGCCAGAGATCATGGAACACGGGTACGCCGCCCAGTGTGTAGTAGCGATGCGAGTAGTAGTCCGTCCAGCCCGAATAGAAGCCGAACCACTCGTCGAAGCCTTGGGCGGTCGGGCGGCTATCCGGTGTACTGCCCAGATGCCACTTGCCCACCGCGCCGGTGCGATAGCCGAGCTTCTTCAGTTCCGAAGGGAGCGTGTTCTCGCCTTTGCGAAGCCCTGGAATGTTGAAGTCGGGGCGTGAGGTCAGGATCTGGGGGATGCCGGCGTTTTGCGGGTACTTGCCGGTGAGAACGCTGGCGCGCGACGGGGAACAGACCGGAGAATTGGTATGCCAGTTTGTGAAGCGGATTCCAGATGCGGCCAGCCGGTCGAGGTTCGGTGTCTTTATGCCGGAGCCGCCGTAGCAGCCAACGTCGCCGATCCCCTGATCATCGGTGTAGATGATGATGAAGTTCGGCTTGGCGGGCGTCTGGCCTTGCATCGCCGCGCCCGCGAGCAACGGCAGAAACTCTCTTCGAAGCATCAGCACCTACGATAGAACAAAAAATGGGGCTTGCGGGCGGATACAATAGGGCTGAATGTTCCGGATCGAACTTGGCCTCGTCGACTCGCTGATTCTGCTTACCTACCTCGTTTTCGTAACCACCATCGGCTATCTGCTCAAGCGGCACATGAAGACCAGCGAGGACTTCTTCCTCTCGGGCCGCTCCATTCCAGCCTGGATCACGGGCCTCGCGTTTCTCTCCGCGAACCTGGGCGCACAGGAAGTGATGGGCATGGCCGCGTCAGGCGCGAAGTACGGCATCGCGACCAGCCATTTCTACTGGGTAGGTGCGATTCCGGCGATGGTCTTCGTGGGTGTCTTCATGATGCCGTTCTACTACGGGTCACGCGCGCGCTCGGTGCCCGAGTATCTGAAGCTGCGCTTCGATGAGAAGACGCGTGGCTTCAATGCAATCTCGTTCGCGGCAATGACAGTCTTCTCTTCCGGCATCTCGCTCTATGCGATGGGCATTCTGCTGGCCGCGCTGCTGGGCTGGGATTTCAATGCGAGCGTGCTGTTATCGGCAGTGTTCGTGCTGGCCTACATCTTTCTTGGCGGGCTCACCTCGGCAATCTACAACGAAGTGCTGCAGTTCTTTTTGATTGTTGCCGGCTTTCTGCCGCTGGTCTTTCTGGGACTGAAAGACGTGGGCGGATGGGGCGCGCTGGTGGAACGTCTGCGCGGCGTGGCGACCTCGCAGGGCTATGCTTCGGGTGCGTTCACATCGTCGTGGCAGCACATGGATCAGGCGTCGCACAATCCGATGGGAGTGGAGTGGTTCGCCATGGTGATGGGGCTGGGCTTCGTACTCTCGTTCGGATATTGGTGCACGGACTTCCTGGTGGTGCAGCGGGCGATGGCTGCGAACTCGATGTCGGCGGCACGGCGCACGCCGCTGATTGCCGCGGTGCCGAAGATGATGTTCCCGGCGCTGGTGATTCTGCCTGGCATGATTGCCATCGCGCTCACGATGTCGGGCAGCGGCTTTCAACTGCCGCGCAAAGAGGATGGCACGTTCAACTACGACCTAACGATTCCGATGATGCTGGCGCACTATTTTCCGCCCGGCATGCTCGGGTTGGGACTTACGGCGCTGATGGCGTCGTTCATGTCGGGAATGGCGGGCAATGTCACCGCGTTCAACACCGTGTGGACTTACGACATCTATCAGGCCTACATTCGCCGCAACGCGAGCGATTCGCACCTGTTGTGGATGGGGCGCATGTCGACGGTGTTCGGGATCGGCGCTGCGGTGGCGGCGGCGTATCTCGCCACGCGGTTCAACAACATTATGGACTTCCTGCAACTGGTGTTTGCGTTCGTGAACGCTCCTCTGTTCGCAACATTTCTGCTGGGAATGTTTTGGCGCCGCGCGACCGGCCGCGGCGCGTTCACCGGCCTGTTGACGGGCACGCTGGCGGCGGCCGCGCACCACGGTCTGTCTCTGCCGAAAGGCGCGGTTGCAGGGATCAAAGGCGGATGGCTCGGGTCACTCACCACGTATCCGAGCGAGATGGCGCAGAACTTCTGGACGGCGATCTGGGCGTTCGGCATCTGTTTCGTGTTGACCGTTGTGGTTAGCCTGATCACGGCGCCCAAGCCCGAGAGCGAACTGCGGGGCTTGGTCTACTCGCTGACACCGAAACCCGCGGAGGAGCATGAGAGCTGGTATCTGCGGCCCGCTCCCTTGGGCGCGGTGATCCTCGCACTGACGCTGGTGCTGAACGTGGTGTTCTGGTAGACGCGGGTTGGATGGAAGGATTCTTGCATGGGCCTCGACATACGGTTGCCAATCGGTTTGCTGCTCGCGATCAATGGTCTGCTGCTGACCGGATACGGTCTGATGAGTGACGCCTCGCTCTACCAGCGTTCGCTCGGAATCAATGTGAATCTTGGTTGGGGAAGTGTCTTGCTGGTGGTGGGTCTGACGTTTCTGTGGCTCGCGAAACGGGGGAAGGTTCAGTGAGCACAGCACGGGTGTTTCGCGCGCCGGGCCGCGTGAACCTGATCGGTGAGCATACTGACTACAGCGAAGGGTTCGTATTTCCCGCCGCGATCGACTACAGCACGACCGTGGCCGCATCACCGCGAGGGGGACGTCAGGTAACCGTGCGTTCGAAGCAGTGTTCCGGCGTCGCGGAGTTCGACCTCGACGCCATCGCGCGAGCCGGGGATTGGGCGGACTACGTTCGCGGCGTCGCGCAGCAGTTGGAACTCGCGGGCTACCGGTTGCAGGGTGCGGATCTCGAGATCGACGGGCAGGTGCCGCTTGGCGCGGGGCTGAGTTCTTCCGCGGCACTCGAAGTATCGAGCGCGCTCGCACTGTCGTCGATTGCGGGGCATGCGTTGGCGAAGCGCGAGATTGCCGTGCTGTGCCAGCGCGCGGAAAGCGAATTCGTCGGACTGCGATGCGGGATCATGGACCAGTACATCGCCTGTCATGGAACCGCTGGACACGCACTGGTGATTGACTGCCGCAGCCTCGAATCACGGCCCGCGCCGTTGCCTTCGAACGTGCGCCTGCTGGTTTGCAACACGATGGTGAAGCACGAACTCACCGGCAGCGAATACAATGACCGGCGCGCGGACTGCGAAGCCGCCGCGAAACATTTTGGGGTTCCGATGTTGCGGGATGTGGATGAGGCGATGTTTGACCGGGGAGCGGCGGGTCTGGGCGAACGGGTGCGCCGGCGGTGCCGCCACGTGATTGCCGAGAACGCGCGGGTGCTTGCGGCGGAACGTTGTCTCCGTGGTGGGGATCTGCCGGGGTTCGGACGATTGATGCGGGAGTCACACCGCAGTCTGCGCGATGACTACGAAGTCAGTTGCGAGGAACTCGATCTGATGGTGAGCCTCGCTGCGGAGTGTGAAGGGGTTTTTGGTGCGCGGATGACCGGTGGCGGATTCGGCGGCTGCACGGTGAACCTCGTGGCCGCGGAACATGCGGACTCGGCCCGCGCGCACATTGCGTCGCGATACGAAGAGCGCACGGGCATTCGTCCCGGCATCTATGTTTGCAGGGCGAGTGATGGTTGCCACGAAGTGATGTGACGGCGGTGAGTTGCGCGGCCTTGATTGGGCGTTGCTTACTACGCCTTCGTTCGCGCACTCCGGCGACGTCGCAATGCGATGGCTGCGAGACCGGCAGTCAGCATCCCGAGCGAGGCTGGTTCCGGAACGTCGGCAACCACGATGTTATCCAAGCCCCGAAGAGTGGCAAGTGTCGGATCCTGCGCTGAACGGCGGAGAGTGACTCTCACGGTGTCCACCAGAATATCCATCGCCGAACCGGAACTGATCGCTACCCAGTTAGAGCTGTTTGGAAGGCTGCCCAAGAGGCTGAACACGACGGAACCGCCCAGAAGCCCATCGATTGCGTAGCGGCTGGGGTTGTTAAAAGTATCCCGCGTGAAATCTTGGAGGTCGACCGAGGTGAAGCGGAACAAACCGCCACCCCTCGTGACATCCAGCCAAACCTCCAATCCGTCCGTGGTGATAAATGGCGATGGGTTGCCGAATACTGTGAAGGACTTTAGCCAGTTTGGACCGCTCGGCGTCACCGTCAAGCCGTTTTCGGTGATTCCCGTAAAGGGATCCACCGAATTGCCGGTCATGGTATCAACGTGACCGTCGCCGCGCTCGCTGCGGCGGCCATCGCAACCACACAGATCACAAGCTGCAAACTGCGCATGGAACGGAGCATAGCATGCGTTGCGGTTTTGCACTTGAGGCGAACGGCGAACTGGCGCGGGGCCAAATGCTCGGCTATCCTGATCGCTATGCGTTTCCTGCTTCTCCTCCCCATCCTGTTGGCGCCAGACCTGTCCGCCCAACCAAGGGTCAACCCCGGTGTCGCGGTACAGAAGGAGGCGATGAAGAAACTCGAATTCCTGGCCGGCAAGTGGAAGGGCGAGGCCACCGTTCAACAGGGTCCGGGTAAGCCAATTCAAATCGTGCAGACGGAGGAGATCGAGTACCGTTTGGACGGCACCATCATGCTGATCGAGGGGACTGGGCGTGATCCCGAGTCGGGGAAGGTGGTTTTCAACGCCGTGGCCGTCGTGTCGTACGATGAGACCAGGCAGGGCTACGCGATCCGTGCCTACAGCGATGGGCGCAAGGTGGACTCCGATTTCGTGGTGGATGGGCAGACGTTTGCATGGGGCTTCCCCGTCGGGCCGGCCAATATCCGCCATTTCATGAAGGTGAACGACAAGGGCGAGTGGGAAGAAACGACCACCGTCAAGATGGGGGACCGGCCGGAGATGACCACTGTCCGCATGCGGCTGCGGAAGCAGTAAGCGGATCGAGTAAGCTCACGCTGCCGGGAACCGGAGTAGAATCAAGACTACCTCTTGCTGCCGTGCAACTCGAACAGGTGCAACGCGAACAGATTCTTGCCCGACTGCGTGAAAGGATTCTCGGATTCGCGTCATCTCATATACAGAGGGAGGCGGCCGAAGACGTCGCGCAGGACGTGCTCATGTTGCTCCATACGAAATACGCGCACGTGACGGAACTGACGGAACTGGTTCCGCTCGCCATGCAGATTGCGCGCTTCAAGATCCGGGAACGCGTGCGCAAGAGCGTGCGCCGTGGCGAGCATGAGCAGGTGCCGGTGGAGGAGGAACTGCTGGCCGATCCGGGCGAGACTCCCGAAGCGTTGGCCGAGCGCAAGGAGTTGCTTCAGCGGCTGCACGACGTGTTGCCGAAGATGGGTGAGCGCTGCCGCCGCCTTCTGCTGTACAAACTGCAAGGCAAGAGCTTCGCGGAGATCCAGCGGTTGTTCGCGGTTGATTCGATCAACACGATCTACACGTGGGATCTGCGCTGCCGGAAAGAGCTGCGCGAGCGGATGGAAGGGTCCGCGGGCCGGAAAGGAGGGACCACATGAGCGAGCATGACAAGCCGGGTACGAATGGCTCGGCGGGTCCCGATCCGGGCGGGCAGGATGTGCGGGCGCTGGCGGGCGGTTTCTCGGCGGGCAACCTCACTTCGGAAGAGCAGCGGCGGTTGATCGAGGCGGCGCTGGAGCGGCAGGATCTGTTTGATGAACTGATGGCGGAGGAGCCGTTGCGCGAGGTGTTCGAGGATCCTCGTGCGCGGGCGGAGATCGTGGAGGCATTACAGACGCCGCCGTCCACGATCGAAAGAATCAAGTTGTGGTGGAAGCGGCCCTGGGCTTGGGGCGCAGTGGGCGCGCTGACCACGGCTTGCCTGGTGGTAGCGTTTTTCGGGACGAGGCCTACGTCGCAACTGGCGCCGCCGGCAATGCAGGAAGCGGCTTCGCGCGTTCCAATTGCTGGCCCTCCGATGACGAGCGATTCGACCATGAGCTACCGCGTGCAGCCGAAGGCTCAGCCGGCATCGCCCTCCGCTGCCGCCGCGAAGGAAGAACCGGAAGCTCGCGTCCAGGCGCGCCCCGCAGTGGCGGTTCGGGAGCAGGCCGGGCTATCCCGTGAGTCGCGGAAGGACGTGGCCGCCGAGCCCGTGAAGATCGCGGAACCGGCTGCATCAGAGCCCGTTCCGGCCGCTCCTCCACCGGCTCCGAGCGTCGTGGCGGGTGCACGAGTGCGCGAAGAACGTGACGAGTTGCAACGTCCGGCGAGCCGCGATGAAGCGAAGCCTGTCGAAACGGGGACCGCGGAGACGAAGCGATTGGCCTCCAATGTCGAACAGGCCAAGTCTGGGGCGAAGCGTGAAAGCGATGTCCGGATGGCGATGACCGATGCGTCAGCTACAGGCGCCGCGGCCCCGGCGTCCAGGGCGAAGGTCGTTGCAGCGAAGAAGAGCCCTGCGGCGCCCGTGGCGATGCTACTGCGCCGGCTTCCCGACGGCTCGTTGACGCCGGTATCCTCCGGGCAGGCGCTGGTCCGTACTGACGCCCTTCAATTTCGAATGAACCCGCCTGTGCCCGGGTGGGTGACGGTTGAACGCCGGGGCGAGTCGGGCCGTGTGGAGACTCTTGTGACGCGCCAACGGGTCGAGGTGGGAACGCAGGCTCTGATTCCTTCCGATGGCGCGATCATGGCTGAGGTTGGCCCGCAGACTCTGCTGCTGCGATTTGTGCCGGACGACCGGAGTGCGATCGCTCTGGGTGGAATGGTGCAGCAATCTTTCCGTCAGATGCCGATCGCGCCGGGTGGCGGTGCAGTAGGCGGTGGCGCGCGCACCGAGGAAGCGGCGAAGGGGCGCAAGACAGCCTCGGAGGACGCGGCTGAGAAATCGAACGAGGCTGCGGTGATGTACGAGATCCGGGTGGTCGGGAGGCCTCAGTAGCGGCGCCTCACCTCACAAGCCGTCACCTCACAAGCCAGTGCGGTGCGATCTGGTCCGGCTCATCCGCGGTGATCAGGAAGTCGAGCAGCCGGTCCCTCATCTCGCGCACCATCGGCTGATGCGCGGCAACGCCGTACAGATTGCGAGTCTCACCCGGATCTTCCTGAAGGTCGTACAGCTCACCGCCGTGCCCTACATAGTGGTTGAGCTTGTAGCGTTCGGTGCGCAGCATTTTCGCATCAGGATTCAGAATGCCACCCACGCCCTCTCCCGGCGCATAGTACATGTTCAAACCGCGATTGGTGATCACTTCCGGGATGACATTTTCAGAGAAAACGAACTCTCTCGCGCGGTAGGCGGGCGCGCCGTTCTGCTGCGCTGCGATCAATGATGCGAAGGAGCGGCCCTGCACGGACTTCCGTGCGGGGAGCCCGCACAGATCCAACAGCGTCGGCAGCACGTCCACCATCTCGATCAACTCGCGCCGTTTGCCGGTCCGAATGTGTCCGGGCCACGAGATCAGGAACGGCACCCGCACCGAAGACTCGAAGAATACGTTTTTCCCTTCGAGGCCGTGCTCCAGCAGTTGATCGCCATGATCCGATGTGATCAGCACGATGGTGTTGTCGAGGTCGACGCCTTCGAGGATCTGCCCGATCTCGCGGTCCACCATCGTCACGCCGGCATAGTAGCTCCGATAGATCCACTGGAGCCTTTCGCGATCCATGTCGTAGTGCGGCTTGCCGCGCAGGATCTGCTTCTGAACCGGGAGCGGCAGCTTGTGGATGTCTGGGAGAGTAACGCGCCTCGGCAGCGGGATTTCGATGATGTCGTACATCGAATCGTACGGCTCGGGAATCGAGTGCGGCGAATGCGGCTTGAAGAACGAACTGAACAGGAAGAACGGCTTCTGGCCGGATCGAAGATCGCCCAGGATCTTGCGCGTTTCAGCGCCTGTCCATGCGGTGGGAGTGTATGGGTACTCGATGGCGGCGCGGAACGGATTCCTGCCAGTGGGTACCGAGGGCACCGTGGCGTGATAGTGCACCTTCGCCGCCATGGGGTCGTTGGCTTTGCGCCAGGCGACGTAGTCCGAATAGGGGTCGGTGGCATTCACACCATCGTCGAGCCGGACGTGGTCAAAGCCGGTGCTGCGGGCA
Source organism: Bryobacterales bacterium (assembly GCA_016789785.1). The sequence continues at coordinate 30,010 of JAEUQE010000016.1, read as the reverse complement.
TGTTCGGCGGTCGGCGGATGGAAGTGGAGCTTGCCAACGGAGGCGGTCTGATAGCCGCCCTCTTGAAACATTTTCTGGATCAATTGTTCGCGCCCGTCGAGCGGAGTGTAGTTGACCCGGTTCTTGTGGCTGTGCGGATAGCGTCCGGTGAAGCAACTGGCTCTTGAGGGCACGCAGACGGGCGCCTGCACGAACGTCTTCTGGAAGTTCGCCGACCGCGCGGCGATCCGGTCGATGTTCGGCGTCTGGATGAGTTTGTTGCCGTTGACGCCGAGACAGTCGAAGCGCAACTGGTCGGCCATGATCCACAGCACATTCGGTTTCGGCGCGGGCGGTTGCGGCGAGGCTGCGGATGCAGGCATGGCCCCCGCCGCAAGTTGAGTGAATCCTCGGCGTGTCAGTGCGCGGCGCATCATCAGAATAGTATCAACGCCGGCTTCCGGCCGGTTGACGCATCCCGCCCATCGCGCGCGGAGCCCGGTTGGGCTGCCGGAACCCCGCACGCGCTCCCGGCACATGGCGCGGCAGGGAGCATTCCGCGGGAGGCGCTACCGCACCATCCGCAACTCGGCGCGTTTGAGCCAGCTAACCAGATACAGCACGGCCATTAGCGCCAACGGGCCCGCGATCACCAGCACGGCGCTCGGCACGTTGTGCCGGAAATTGAAGTTCCACCACAGGAACAGCCCGAGCAGTGCGCTCGATATCACTGTTCCGATCCACTGCCAGCGCCAGGCCAGCACGACCATGGCCAGAAGAAGGAAGGACGGGATGAGATGCTTCAGCAGATCCAGCGCGGTCTTCCAGAAGCCATGGCCATGACCAAGCGCGTCCAGCGCGAACATGCTGATGAAGAGGGTATAGGTTACGCCGATCACGCGTGGCGTCCAGATCAGAATGCGTTGTGTGGTCAGATTCATTTGAGGAACTTCCTTTCGGCCCCCATTGTCGGGCAGGACCGGCGGCGCAGTGCCTTCGGAAAGGATTCGGATCATCCGAAGGTCTCTTCGGGTGTGAAGTAGCCTTTTTTCAACGGGTTGTGGAAGGCAAACAGCGCGCAGGCATGCTTTCCGAAGTTCTTCATCTCGGGACTGGAGGAATCCAGCGATCTCGCAGGCCGGCTTGGCTTTCTCGGGAACGCGGTTGAACTGATCGCCGCGAACCCGGGTACGGTCGCGTTCGCTGCAGGCCCGGACGGACCTTCCGCTACTGATGAGTTGGGCCAGGAAGACGGTGATGCGGATGAGACTACCGGTCAGGAAACCGTGGCTGGGAATCTGCCGTTGTGGGCGGAGTTGCGGCGGGGTTGGGGTGCGTGAAGTGAGCGGGGGACCGGGGGACTGGGCCGGCGCCGCAGTGGGATGATCTGGCGTTTGCGGTGGCGCTGGTTCCTAAAGGATCCACTCCAAGGAGATTCTCGTTGCGCCGCATCACGGCCTAAGAGCCGGCTGGAGACGCCGCCTCGACATGCGGCTCCGCAGGCAGGATTCGCTCGACACGAACGCGCGCGATGCGATTGCGATCCATCTCTTCCACAATGTAACGGCGGTCTTCCTGCTCCACCTGGTCGCCGGGCTTCGGGATGTAGCCGAGCTTGTAGAGCAGGAAGCCGGCGAGCGTTTCGTAGCCGCCTTCGGCTGGAAGGACGATGCCATACTGCACTTCGAGATCGCGAATGGGGATGGTGCCTTCCACTTCCAGGACCAGCGCGGCTTGGGAGACTTTCGGCCGCCGTGCATCGTGCTCATCTTCAATCTCGCCGAAGACCTGCTCAACAAGGTCTTCGAGCGAGACAATGCCTACCGCGGTTCCGAACTCGTCGACGACCATGGCCATGTGCGAGTGGCTCTGCCGGAACTCATCGAGTAACTGGACAACGGGCTTCGATTCGGGAACCACAGGCAGGCTTCGCACGAGCGGGCGCAACTCAAAGGGACGGACGGAGCGGCGTTTGGTGGTGGCGATGCGCCGCTCCTCCCAAACCCGCAGCAGATCCTTGGTGTGGACATAGCCGATGAGATGTTCGGGACCACCTTCATAGATGGGCAAGCGGGAGTACTGATGTTCGTTGGCAATGCGGAGTAATTGGTCGAGCGTGCTGCCGACGGGCGCCGAGACGACTTCCCGGCGTGGAACCATGATCTCGCGCGTGAGGTATTCCTGGAGTTCCATCAGGCGCTGGATGGAGGTGCCGGAAAAGCCCTCAATGACGCCTTCGCGCAGGCTGGAACTCAAGATGAATTTCAGTTCTTCCACGGAGTGCCCGCCAGCCTGTTGCCCGCGGAGGCCGAGTACCTTTGACACCGCGGCGGCGGATCGTTCGAGGATGAGGACGAAGGGCTCGGAGATGCGGTAGAAGACGAGCAGGACGGGGGACACGACCACGGCCAAGCGTTCCGACTTCTCGATGGCGACGTTCTTCGGAACCACTTCACCAATGACGACATGGAAGTAAGTCATGATGAGATACGAGAAGAGGACGCTGGCGCCGGTGACCACACTGCCCGGGATGTAGACGCCCAGCGGGCTGAGGGATCGGATGAGCCACTCTTCGAGGGGCTTTTCCGCGGTGACGCCAAGAGCGAGGCTGGCGATCGTGACACCGACCTGGACCACGCTGAGCAGGCGTTCGGAATTGGAGAGCAGACTCACGGCGGCCTGGGCGCCGACGTTGCCGGCCTGGGCAAGTTCCTTCAGCCGCGAGATACGCGAAGACACCAGCGCCACTTCCGACGCGGCAAAGAACGCGTTCACCATCACGATGATGAGGCTGATGAGAAACCGGGAGCCGAAGCCGTCCATGCAGAGACTTTATTCTCTCATGGGGACCGGCTGCCGCTGGGGCGGGCCGCGAGAAACGCTGGGCGGGAGTGGCAATCAGGGTACAATGCAGCTAACTGCTCCTCATGCGATTGTTTGTCCGGATTTTTAACATCGTTGTTGTGCTGACGTTGATTGCACTGGCAGCACTGGTCTATTGGTATGGGTGGCGGCCGTTGCCGCAGGCCACGGGCACGCTGTCATTGCCTTTGAGCCAGGCAGCGCAGGTGACTCGCGATGAACTGGGCGTGCCGCACCTGGAGGCGGGCACTCCGGAGGATCTGTTCTTCCTCCAGGGCTATGTGACGGCGCAGGACCGCTTGTGGCAGATGGATGCGTTGCGGCGGCTGGCGGCGGGCGAATTGAGCGAAGTGGTGGGACCGGCGGCGCTGGAAGCGGATCAGGACGCACGCCGGCTGCGGATGAAGCGGCTGGCGGAGATGCACGCACGGAGTCTGCAGGGGCCTGACCGCAATCTGCTGGTCGCTTATGCGCGCGGCGTGAATCACTTCATTGAGACGCATCGGGGCAGGCTGCCGATCGAGTTCACGCTACTCGCTTACGACCCGCGTCCGTGGACTGTTTCCGACTCGATTCTGGTGGGTCTGCAGATGTACCGGAGCCTGACGAATAGCTGGCGGGATGAAGTGCTGAAGCGGGCGATGCTATCGAAGGGGGACGCGAAGAAAGTGGATGCGCTGTTCCCGTATCAAACGGGGAGCGAGGTGCAGCCTGGCTCGAACGCATGGGTGATCGCGGGCCGCCATACTGCAAGCGGGAAGCCTCTGCTGGCGAATGACACGCATCTGGAGTGGGCGTTTCCGGGGCCTTGGTATTCGGTGCACTTGAAGGGGCCGAATGTGAACGTGATGGGCTTCACGCTGCCGGGGCTGCCGTGCGTGATCATCGGGCACAATGAGTGGATTGCGTGGGGCGTGACGAATCTCCAGTTCGACGTGCAGGATCTGTATCGCGAACAGTTCAGCCAGCCGGGGGGCACATATGTGTTCCAGGGCCAGACGGAACAGGCCCGGATGGAGCGCGAGACGATTCGGGTGAAGGGCGGAGAGTCCAAGGATGTACCGCTGGTGGTGACGCGGCACGGTCCGATCCTGGTAACGGCTGGGAACGAATCCCTTGCGTTGCGATGGACGGCGGCGGAGCCGAATGGCTGGCAGTTTCCGTTCCTGGAGATCAACCGCGCCAGGAACTGGCAGGAGTTTCGTACGGCGCTGAGCCGGTATGTGGGGCCGGGCCAGAACTTCGTCTACGCGGATGTGGAGGGGAACATCGGCTATCAGGCGGCGGGCAAGTTACCGATCCGGAAGAATCATCGCGGTGACTTTCCGGTGGAAGGCGGAGGTAACTACGAATGGGAAGGCTTCATTCCCTTTGAGGAGTTACCGGCGGCTTACAACCCGCCTTCGGGATACATTGTCACGGCGAACCAGAATCCGTTTCCCTCCAAGTATGCTTATCCGGTGAGCGGCAACTTCGCTTCGCACTACCGCTCGCGGCAGATCGAGGCCCGGTTGAAGTCGCGAAGCGGGTGGAAGGCGGAGGATCAGCTTTCCATTCAGATGGATGTTTATTCCGCGTTTTCGCACTTCCTGGCGCAGCAAGTGTATGCGGCCTATGAGAAGCGGGGGCGGAGAAACACTTCGCTTGCGGCCGCGGCGGAGGCTCTCAAAAATTGGGACGGGCAGATGCGGGCGGGGAGCGCCGCGCCTCTGGTGGTGACGCTGGTGTATCAGCATGTGCGGCGGGCGGTGGCGGAGAACGCGGCTCCGGGGCAGGGATCGAATTACGAATTACAGATGGCACCGGCGGTGATTGAGAAACTGTTGCGGGACCGGCCGGCGGAGTGGTTCGCGGACTACGACCAATTGTTGTTACGTTGTTTCGCCGATGCAATGGACGAGGGCAAGAAGATGCAGGGCGCCGATTTCGGAAAGTGGGACTACGGCCGGTACACACAGTTCACGCTGGCACATCCAGTGGTAAGCCGGATCCCATCGGTGGGGAAGTACTTCACGATTGGCCCTATGCCCATGGATGGGGCATCGACGACGGTGAAGCAGACCTCGCGGCGGATTGGTCCGTCCATGCGATTCGTGGCGGATCTGAGTAACTGGGATGGATCGCTTCACAATGTGACGATTGGACAATCGGGGCAGGTATTGTCGGGGCATTTTTCCGATCAATGGAAGAGTTACTACCATGGGCGCAGCTTTCCGATGCCTTTTCAGCAGGTGCCGCGGAAGGCGGTGCTGCGGATTGAGCCGGGGAGATGAGTAAGGCTTCCTGGTGTGCCGCGGGTGGCGAAGGTGTACCCGCGCCACAAACCCGGGCATCGATACGATTGTCGAGGCGGCAGACTGAAGTCTGCGTTACCGCGAAACCTGGCGGGCGGCGGCTTGCGCGAGTTCATCACAACGGTTGTTGTCATCGTGAGCGGCGTGGCCCTTGGTCCACTCCCAGACGACTTCATGCTTCGCGATGAGGGCGTCGAGTTGCTCCCATAAATCGCGATTGAGCACGGGCTTCTGCTCTCTGGTCATCCAGCCGTTGCGCTTCCAGCCGCGAATCCACTTGGTAATGCCGTTCTTAAGGTATTGGGAATCGGTGACGAGTTCGACCTGGCACCGTTCCTTGAGTAAGCCGAGGGCCTGGATGGCGGCCATGATTTCCATACGATTGTTGGTCGTGTGGGGCTCGGCGCCGGAAAGCTCCTTGGAATGCGCGCCGTAGCGGAGGATACACGCCCATCCGCCCGGTCCGGGATTGCCGAGACACGAACCGTCAGTGATGATCTGGACCTTTTTCATGGGGAACTTAGAAGTTAGAGACCGATGCCGCGGAGTAGAGGCGCGATCTTCGGGTCGGAACGCAAGTTCGCGAGCCGCGGCTCGACTTTCAGGTAGGGGAATCCCTGCTCTTTGACGTCGAAGGAAGCTTCCAGAAAGTTGATTGCCGAAGCACGATCGCCCAGGGCGTTGGCAATGAGAGCGCGCGAATAGGGAGCAGCCACCTGGTTCGTACGTAGACGGTATTGCTCGGAGATTTTCAGCGCGTCGGCGCGCCTTCCCGCTTTGGCATAGGCATGTCCTACCGCGACCGTACAACGTCCATCGCGCGCGGAGAGTTTCAGGCATGCTTCGAAATGGGCGATAGCTTCGGGATACTTCTTTTGCTGCTCGAGGGCCAACCCGGCAACCCAGTGAGCAAGGGGGAAACCCGGAAACTGCTTGAGCACCTGCTGGGCCTGGCGGGACATCTCGTCGAAGCGTCCGCTATTGTAGAGGACCACGGCGACTTCGGTCTCGATGACGGGGTTTTTGGGGTAGATCACACGGCCGCGCTCGAGCTCCCGGAGCGCCTCATCCGGCCGGTCGAGGAGGGTGAGCACGTCGGCATAGAGACGGTAGCCCGACAGGATGCGAGGCTCCAGTTGCGTGCTCTTCTGAAGATGTTCGGCGGCGGCGCGGAAATCCCACTCCGAGAGAAACGCGACGTGGCCAAGCAGAAGGTGCGTCTCGCCGAGATTCGGGTCGAGTTGCAGGGCACGGAAGGCCGCCTGCTTGGCGCGCTGGATCATGCGCGCGTCGTACTCTCCGGCGACACTCAGAAAAGACGCCAAGGCGGAATGGGCCAGGGCAAACCCCGGATCGGCGCCCACGGCCTGTTCTAGCAGCGCAATGGAACGATTTACTTCCTCAAGGCGCAGCCGTTCGTAGGTGGAAGGACCGCGCATCAGCATGCCATCGTGGTCGTACCCGGGCCGGGGCCGGGCTTGGCGGAGGAAGCCGAGGGCCCTACCTCTCGGCGTACCCCCGGCGGAGAGTTCCTGAGAGTATTGCAGCCCTTTGGTTTCGGTATCGCGGTAGATTGCCTGCGCGAGTTCCGATTGAAGGGAGAACAAATCGGAGGACTGCTTCTCGTAGGTCTGCGACCAGAGGTAGCCCCCCTCTTTGAGCTGAAGCATCTGGACGATCACCCGAAACCGGTCCCTGTCGACGCGAACGCTGCCTTCGAGAAGCAAGTCGGACCGCAACTGCTGGGGCGAGGCCCCACTCAGCACGCGAAGCCCGCCGGATTGTGTCAGCGCGGACTCGATGTCCTTGGCCAGACCTTTTACGAGGACATCGTTTTTCGGATCGAGAGTTAGGTTGGCGAAGGGGAGGACGGCTATGCTGAGTTTCGCCGGCTGGGATCTGAGGCGAGGCCAGACGGCGAGGGCGGCGAGGATAAGCAAGAACGCGGCGGCGACCCATAGCCATGTTTTTGGACGGGGGGCGGGCAGGCTGGCGGCGGGGGCTGGAAGTTCCGTTACGGATTCCTTGGCCGGGTTCACCGGCGGCTCGGGAGGCAGGGCCAGGTCGCGGAGGTTAGCCCGGAAGGAAGGGACATAGGAGCCCTTGGGAAGTTCGACCAGGATCGGATCGGTGCGGCCTTCGGCTTCGTAGTACTCGCGAAGGCGAGATCGGAGCCGACTTGCTTCGACGCGGACAATGGAGTCGATTTTCGGATCGTAGTCGGGCTTGCGGCCGTAGACCTCAATGGCGATGAGATACTCTTTGACCTCGCCGGCCTTGCCGTCGAGCGCCTTGCCAATGATGAAGCGGAGGAAGTTGCGGAGGCGGTCAGCGGACGCAAACCGCTGGCTGGAAAGGATGCGCTGGGCCTGTTCCTGGATGGCTTCCGCCGTCAGTAACGAGGCGCCGGATGGCGGTGAACCGCTCTGCATCGCATTGTCGCCTGACGCCATAACCTCTTCATTCTAATCAGCAATTCGGCGTTACGTAACGCCCTCGAAACGCCGCTCTAACTCCCTTAGTCTTCGATTTCGCCGCATGATCGATCTATGAGCGGCCGCGGATGGAAGCGAACCGCAAAACAGGAGGAAGATCGCAAATGACGATCTATCGGAGACGCAAGTTCGCAATTCTCACGTGGGCACTGTGCAGTATTGTCTCACTTGGGCACCTCTCTGCCAAGCCAGTTGCTACACAATCCCGATCGGAACATAAGACATCGATCCACCGGCCGATGGATCCGACGCGCATCACTCCTCGTTGAACGCTAGGCGGCGACGGGATTCAGTTCCCCCTGGAAGAATGCATCGACCTTCTCCAGGATTTCGTTTACAGTGTGCGCCTGATAGATGGCGGTGCGCAGCTTGGAGCCATTCCGGACACCGTGCGTGAAGTAGGTGGCGAACTGCTTCATCTTGCCGACGGTGTCCGGAGTCGCTTTGTCGGACATCATCTCGTAGTACTTCCGCATCATCTGGTACCGGTCACGCTCCGTGGGTTGGAAATAGCTGCCAGTGGCGAGGTATTCCTGAATCTGGCGGAAGATCCAGGGGTTGGCGGATGCGGTGCGGCCGATCATGACGGCATCACAGCCGGTTTCGGCGACCATGCGGCAGGCGTCCTCGGGGGTGACGACGTCGCCGTTGCCGATGACGGGGATGGTCCTGGTGCCAGCTTTGAGCGCGGCGATGCGGGTCCAGTCGGCACGGCCGGAGTAGCCCTGCTCGCGTGTACGCGGATGGAGCGCGATCGCCTGCAGACCACACTCTTCGGCGATGCGTCCCATTTCGAGGAAAACGAGTTCCTTGTCGTTCCATCCGGCACGGAACTTCATGGTGAGCGGGATGGTGATGGCCTTGCGGACCTCGGTGAGCAGGCGGCTCACGAGTGGGAGGTCGCGGAGGCAGCCGGAGCCGCCATTGCACTTGACCACTTTGTTGACCGGGCAGCCGAAGTTGATGTCGACGGCATCAAAGCCCAGGTCCTGGCAAAAGCGGGCGGCATCGGCCATGACGGCCGGGTCGGCGCCGAACAACTGGGCGGAGATGGGATGCTCCTCGGGCTCAAAGACGAGGTAGCGGAAAGTGCGAGTGGGCTTGCGGGCTTTTTGTGTGGCGACGATGCCATGCGAGCTGGTGAACTCGGTCATCAGCAGGCCACAGCCCCCTTGGTTACGGATCAACCGGCGGAACACGGTGTCAGTCACGCCCGCCATGGGCGCGAGGACGGTGGCAGGCGCAACCCGGACGGGACCGATTTCGAAGCTGGGGGGAACTTTGACCATCTACACAATAGGTTAGCGCGAGATCGCGGAGCGCTTTTGGGTTTGCATTTGAACAGTGTTCACAATCGTGAAACCCGGGCTTGACAGCAGCATCCATCCAAACGATGATATGAACAACGTTCAAATGACCGGAAACCAAGCCGCTTCCGCCCGGACGAAGGGAGATCCGCGGCAGGCGATTCTCCAGAATGCGGCGGAACTCTTCGCCGAAGCCGGATACCAGAATTTCTCGATGCGCAAGCTGGCAGGGCGAATCGGCGTGTCTCCGGGAACCATCTACAACTACTTCGAGGACAAAGACGCCCTGCTCGACGCCATCTGCGTCCAGGCATTCCAGAAGCTGGGCGAGCGCCAACTGGCGATCCCGAAAGCGCACCTCGACCCGCTGCAGGCTCTGCGAATCGGCATGTTGGTCTACATCCAGTTCGGCATGGACTACCCGGCTCACTACGCGGCGACGTTTCAAATGGAAGGCGAAATCCACAAAAGGAGCGACGTGGTCTCGCAGAAGGAACTGATCGGGCGCAACTGCTTTTCAGGCCTGATCGAGGCGGTTCAACGGGCTGCCGATGCCGGCCTGTTGGTGGACAAGCCCGCCGAGGAAATCGCACAGGCGATCTGGGCCGCGTCGCACGGCGTGGTGGGGCTGCTGACAAACGCGCGGATTCCTTTTCTGCTCACAGACCGGCTGGCCGCCAATACCGTGGAACTGGTCCTTCGTGGTATTCAGAAAAATCCCGAAAAAAATTTGAACCTCTGAACACTGTTCAGCGTCAGATAGCTCGTAGGCAAGCAGAACACTGGGAATACGCTTTCTTATGAACTTTGTGGCCTGGCAGATGCTGACCGGCGACAAGGCGAAGTATCTGGGGTTGATCTTCGCCGTCGCCTTCTCCACTTTCCTGATGTCGCATCAGGTGTCGATCTTTGTGGGTCTGATGGATCGCACGCGCAGCCAGATCAAGGACGTGCGCGATGCTTCCATCTGGGTGATGGACGGGAAGACACAATATCTGGATGAAGTGAAGGCGCTGACGGATCAGGACTTGTACCGGATCCGGGGCGTAGAGGGAGTGGAGTGGGCCGTACCGCTCTACAAAGGCGTGAGCCGGGCCAAGACTCCCGACGGCCGTTTCCGCGGCGTGATTCTGATGGGGCTGGACGATGCGACGCTGGTGGGCGGTCCGCGCAAGCTGGTGCTCGGTGACATGGAGCGGTTGCGCGAGCCGGACTCGATCATTATTGATCAGGTCGGCTACAAGTTCTTCTTCCCGGATCAGCCACTCGAGTTGGGGAAGACGCTCGATATGCTCGATCGCACGGTGACTATTGTCGGGATCGCGAATTCGAGCGCGCCCTTCGTGAATCTGCCTGTCTTCTACACGCGCTATTCCCAGGCGATGAACTTTATTGGGCGCGAACGGAATCAGATGGCGTTTGTGCTGGTGAAGGCCCGGGAGGGTATCGAAGATTCGGTAGTTACGAAGAGGATCGCGGAAGCTACGAATCTGAAGGCGTCCACGGCGCACGAGTTTGGATGGGAGACCATCTGGTACTACATCAAGAACACGGGCATTCCGATTAATTTCGGAATCACGGTGGCGATTGCGTTTTTGGTGGGCGCGGTGGTGGCGGGTCAGACCTTTTATCTATTCACCATTGAGAACCTGAAGCAGTTCGGAGCACTGAAGGCGATTGGCGTCACGAACTGGCGCATCATGAGCATGATTCTCCTGCAGGCGCTGATTGTCGGAGTGGTCGGCTATTGCATGGGGATCGCGATGACGGCCGGCTTCTTCGAGGCGACCAAGGATAATCTCGATCTGCGAGGCTTCCGCCTGCTGCCGGAAATCATGTATGGCACAGCGGGCGCTGTCGCGATCATCATCCTGCTGGCCAGCGTGTTCAGCGTGCGGCGCGTGGTGGTGCTGGAGCCCGCGATCGTATTCCGTGGATAGCAAGGAGAGCGAATCGAATGCAGAGCGCAGTGGTGTGCCGCGAGATTGTGAAGGATTTCGGGACGGGCGAAAATCGCGTGCAGGTGTTGCGGGGCATCGACTATGAAGTGCCTCTTGGGCAGATGTCGTTTATTGTGGGGCCGAGCGGCTGCGGCAAGACGACTCTGCTGAGCGTGATCGCGGGCTTGCTGGACCATAGCAAGGGGGATCTGCATGTGCTTGGCACGAATATGGATCACCTGCGCAACGGCAAAGCGGTACTGTTCCGGCGGCGCAATCTGGGCTTTGTGTTTCAGCAGTTCAATCTGCTGCCGGCATTGACGGCCGCGGAGAATGCAGCGATTCCATTGCTGGCTGATGGCGTGCCCCGCAAGAAGGCTGTGGAGAAAGCAGTGGCGCTTCTGGACGACTTGGGCCTGGGACATCGCGCGCATGCGATGCCGAATCAACTCTCGGGCGGGCAGCAGCAGCGGGTTGCGTTTGCGCGAGCGCTGGTGCATGAGCCGAAGCTGGTGGTGTGCGATGAGCCAACGTCGGCACTGGATGCCGAGACCGGCCATCACGTAATGGAGTTACTGCATAAGATCGCCGTGCGGCCGGATCGCGCCGTGATTGTGGTGACGCATGACAGCCGGGTGTTTCATTTCGCGGATCGCATTGACCATATGAATGATGGCCGGATTATGAGGTCGGAGACCAAGAACGGTTCGGGTGAGTTTGCTTCGGTTCACTAACTGCTTTAGGGGGGATTTATGCTTGTGAGATGGGGATTACCGTTTCTCGCCGTGTTGGGGATCAGCTTCGCGACATGGAGTGTCCTCCACACGAAGCCCGTGGAGGGCAGCGAGCCGCCTCCAGTTACTCCGCCGAGCGCGAAGTTTGGCAAGCAGGTGGGGGCAGTGGGCCTGATTGAACCGGCGAGCGAGAATGTCGAGATCAGTGTGCCGGTGCCCGGTCTGGTGATGGAGGTGATGGCGCGGGCGGGCAGCCTTGTGAAGCGCGGCCAACCGCTCTTCCGGCTGGATGACCGGGATCTGCAAGCGGAACTCGCGTTGCGCCAGAGTGCACTGGACCTCGCCAGGACGCGTCTTGACCGGCTTGCGGCGGCGCCGAGGCCGGAGGATCTGCCACCGGCTCGATCGAAGGTGCAGGAGGCCGAAGCCCAACTCTCCGACGCGCAGATTCAACTCAGCCTGATGGAAAGCATCACCGACAAACGCGCCATTCGAGCCGAGGATCTGGAGCGGCGGCGGCGCGCGGTGGAAGCGGCGCGGGCTCGCGTGAGTGAGGCGCAGGGGGCACTGAAACGAATCGAGGCGGGGACATGGGCGCCCGACCTGGAAGTGGCGCGCCGCGAAGTTATACAGGCCGAAAAACAAGTGCAGCGTATCCAGGCTGACTTACAGCGGCTTACTGTCACATCGCCGATGGACGGCCAGGTTCTACAGGTAAAGGTGCGGGCAGGCGAGTACGCGCAGGCGGGCAAGTTATCCGAACCACTGATGGTGCTGGGCGACCTGTCGGCGCTGCACGTCCGCGCCGATGTGGATGAGAAAGACGCGTGGCGGGTGAAGGAAGGAGCGAAAGCGGTATCGAGCGTGCGCGGCAATCCTTCGCAGAAATACGATCTCGCCTTTGTCCGGTTCGAACCGTACGTGGTGCCCAAACGCAATCTGACCAACGAGGCGACGGAGCGAGTGGACACGCGCGTGCTTCAGGTGATTTACCGGCTTCCTCCGGACACACGGCTGTTCAATGGACAGCAGATGGATATCTTTATCGAGGCTTCGAACTAACCCCGATTTACGGTAACGCAGACTTTCAGTCTGCTCGTGTCGAGGCCCGTGCTCGGGGCCGGCGAATCGCCTTTCTTCCGCCCGGCTCGCCAGGGCTCGCAAGGACCTCGGCGGCGGCGTATTTGCGCTCACCTCGCCCTGCCCCGAGATGAGTCTCGTCGCGGCAGGCTTAAGCCTGCGCTACGGTGGCGTGCGCGTCGCAAGATGCAGAAGTTAACAGGATTGGATTTAGGAGAAACGACAATGCGAGGCCTTATTCCAGGCGTTGCGGTGCTGCTTTTGTCTTCGTGCTCGACGGCCCGGCTAAAGATGCCAGCCACTCCGGCCCGTCCCACTGTATCTGCCACCTTCCGCGAGGCTCCCGCGGTCACTGCGAACGCGGGCGATGCCAGTGAGTTCTGGAAGAATTATGAAGATCCGGTGCTTGCGGAACTGATTGGCAAGGTAACTGCGAACAATCTTGAGGTGCGGATCGCGGCGGAACGGGTATTGGAGGCGCGGGCACGGATTGGCGAAGTACGTTCGCGGTTCCTGCCAGCGGTTTCGACAGGCGCAAACACGCAGCGGCTTCGCGGTGGGTTCAATCAAGGGATTATCCGGATTCTGAATCCGCCGGGTGGAGGGCCTCCGGGTGGAGGTGGGTCGTTGGTGTCGCCATTTGAAACGGGCATCTTTGCGGGGTCGGCGGACATGCGGTGGGAACTCGATTTGTTCGGGGGGATTCGCGCGCAGAATCTCGCGAGCAAGGCAGAACTGGCAGCGAGCGAAGAATCGCGCCGTGATGCGCTGGTGTTGGTGACCGCTGAGGCGTCGCGCCTCTATATGGAACTGCGGGGTCTGGAGGAGCGCATCCGAATTGCCGAACGCACGGTTGCGAATCAGCGGGAGTTACTCGAATTGATCGCGATTCGCGCGAAGGCCGGGCTGTCGCCGCAACTCGATGAGGAGCGGCAGAAGGCGCTGGTGGCGGAGCAGGAAGCGTCGATACCGCCATTGCGAGCCGCGCGCATCGAGGTCGCGAACACGCTGCAACTGTTGGCGGGTCTTCAGCCGGGCGGCTTGGAAACATTGCTTGCCGCACAGGCAGCGATGCCTCGCGTTCCACAGGTGGATGCAGGCGTACCGTCGGGAATGCTGACTCGACGGCCCGATATTCGCCGGGCAGACGCGGAGATACAAGTGGCCGCGGCGCGCATCGGCGTCGCACGTAGCGACTATTTCCCGAAGTTGACGCTGACGGGCCAGATGGGCCGGCAAGCGACGTCGGTGCCAGGGCTGTCGCTGGGAGGCGGCAACTTCTTTGGCGTCGGCCCGGGTGTTCAATTGCCGCTGTTCACAGGCGGCAGGGTGAAGGCGAATGTACAGGCCGAGGAGGCGCGGTGGCGTCAGGCGACGCTTGCTTATGAGAAAGAGGTGCTGGAAGCGCTGGCCGAAGCGGATACGGCGATCGCGCATCTGAGGGAGGAGGAATCCCGTGCGGAGCACCTTACCGCGGCCATTCGATCGAACCGCGACACGATCGCAATGACGCGTGAGCTCTATACGAAGGGCCTGGGTGATTTTCTCAGCGTGCTGGAAGCGGAGCGGCAGCTTTACGCGACGGAGGATCAGTTTGTGGTGAGTAACACACGGCGTCTGCAACGGAGCGTGGATTTGTACAAGGCGCTCGGGGGTGGCTGGAAACAATAGTTAGTGCAACAATTAGTGCATGTCTGCACTGATTACGTCTGACGAATTGCGGACCGCCTTTCCGGAGAGGATCGAAAAGCCGCCTGTCACAAATTGGTACCGGTTCGGACTTGCGGCGGTTGTGCTTACGCTGATCCTGTTACAGGCGCTGTATGTTGTGTTGGTGCTGGCGGTGGGATCCGCGACGGTGCTGTACACGGTGTCACTTCCGGCGCTCTTCAGCAAGGTCCGTATTAACTGGATCACCATCGTGATGATGCTGGGGCCGCCGGTGATCGGGGCGATCACTACGTTCTTTCTCTTCAAGCCGATTTTGGCGCGGGCGCAGAAGCCGCCGGAGAACATGCGGCTGACACCTGACGAGCAGCCTGACTTATTCGAATTTGTCGGGCGTTTGTGCCGTTGCGTAGGGGCGCCGGAGCCGTCGGCGATTGATGTGGATCTGCAGGTAAACGCATCGGCGGGGTTGCGGCGAGGTGTCCGCAGTCTGTTCACGAACGACTTGCTGCTTACGATTGGACTGCCGCTTGTGCAGGGTCTGACCTTGCAGCAGTTCGCGGGCGTGCTGGCTCACGAGTTTGGCCACTTCTCGCAAAAGGCGGGCATCCGTTCTTACTTCCTCATCCAATCCATCAACCGCTGGTTCGCGCGGGTGGCGTATGAGCGCGATGAGTGGGATCTGAAGCTGGAGGACTGGAGAGAGTCGTCGTCGAGCTGGCGGATCAAGCTGGTGCTGTGGGTGGCGAACTGGAGTATTCGTTTCTCCCGCTGGATTCTGCAGCTTCTGTTGAAGGCCGGGGCATTGGTGAGCAGCGCATTCAGCAGGCAGATGGAGTATGACGCCGATCACTACGAGGCAACGCTGGCCGGCGCGGACACTTTTGAAGAAACGACTTATGCGCTTCCGCGGCTGGCGCTGGCATCGGAGCATGGTTGGAGCCAAGTGAATCAAGGGTGGCAATCGAGGCGGCTTTCGGACGACTTTCCACAGCTTGTGGTTGCACACTTCGAGTCGATGGGCGAGGAGACCACGGCGGCATTGCGCGCGCACACGGCGGCGGAACAGACGCAGCGTTTCGCTTCGCATCCTTCGGCCGGCGACCGCATTGCGAATGTGCGAAAGCGCAATCCTCCGGGAGCAGTGCGATTGGAGGGGCCGGCAACGCGGCTGTTTCGCGACTTCCCGGATCTGTGCAAGCGCGTCACGGTGCATCACTATGAGTCGGTATTGGGCGATGCGTATCAAGGGGCGGAGTTGCTGCCCGCCAGTGAACTGATTGGCAATGCCGCGCAGTTGGCCGAATACGGACGGGCAAGGCAGCGGATGTTCGGCGATCTCAGCTATCTGCACCGGTGGTTTGATGTGACGGCGGAGCGGCAGGCGCGCCCGGCGAAGGACGTGAACGTGGAGGAGTTGGATGCGGAATACGGCAACCTGCTTTCGCGTCTGTTGCACCGGGAAGGCGCAGTGGCTTTGCTGGAGACCGGCACGAAGATCCAGCCGGACGCCTTTCAGGTCCGCAGTTCCAACCTGGAGATGGCGCAGGCGGATGCAGACGGCACGCGACCGGAACTGAATGCGGTGGCTGCGAGGTTGGCGGCTCAGTTTCAGGAGGAGGCATCGGGGATCCGGCAGAGTGCATCGCGCGCGCAAGCGGGTGTTTTCCCGGATGACGCGGAGTTAGACGGCGCCACTTGCCTCAATGCCTATGAAGCGATCTGCAAGGCGCAGCCCAAACTGTTGGATGTTCGTGTGTACATGGTGCGGATGCGAATTCTCGCGTCCAATCGCAGTTGTATTCCGGCGAACGAATGGGACGGGGCGTTCGATCGCAACACCCGCAAACTGGATGAGCACTGCCGCCGTGTGTTGCGCGAGTTTGAGGCAGTGGTCTCACCGGTGCGGCGCGGGTCGCGGCGGGTAACGCTCGGCGAGCAGTTGGGCCACGACGATCCGGGATCGGTGGATGCGGAAGGACGTGCGGCGTGGTTGCTGGAGCATTGCGACATGATCACACTGCGCATTCTCGATCGCCTTTGCTGGCTGGCCCAAAACGGGGATGGCCAGAATGGTGACTCCGCGAAGGAGTGAGGGCAATCGAGGTCTGCGGCAGTCCCCCATCACACAGTGATACTCTGGAATGTTTCAAACGCGCTCCCCGGAGTTTCACTGAATGCAAAAAGGCTTCTACGGCTGGGTGATCGTCGCCACAGCGTTCCTCACTTTTGGCTTGTCCACGGGTCTCCCGTACTACAACATGCCGTTCTTCTACGACTATTACGAGAAGAGCTTCGGGTGGGCGCGCGACGACATGACGAAGGGGTTCCCGCTGGCTGCGCTGTTCACGCTGTGGGTGGGTCCGCTGCTGGTACATCGCTTTAGCCCGCGGCTGATTGTGCTGTTCGGCACGGCGATGACATTCATTGCCCTGGTAGGGTTCAGCCGCATGGATGGCAATCTGTACATGTACTACGTGCTGTGGTTCATCTACATGATTGGCTACATCTTCTCAGGTCCGATTCCGCACCAGATCATGGTGTCGCAATGGTTCCGGCGCAAGCGCGGGATGGCGATGGGGATCACCTATGTCGGGATTGGCGTGCTGGGTCCGTTGGGATCGCTCCTGGTGCGGCAACTTGCGGGCCAGTATAGCTGGCAGACGGCGATGTTCGGCCTGGGATGCGTGGTGCTGCTGGCGTGGCCACTGGCGATCTTTCTCTTAAAGGACAAGCCGTCGGATATGGGGCAGTTCCCTGACGGCGCACCGATGGCGGCGGATGAAGTGAAGGCTTCCCCACGTCCGTTCAGCGATCTGGTAGGGCACTTCCCGTTCTGGCTGCTGCTGATCGGGAGTATGTGCTCTATCGGCGCAATCGGTTCCATCAATCAGCACATGAAACTCGCATTCAAGGATCAGGGCTTCACCGATCAGGCGACATTGAATGCGACCTGGCAGTACGCGAACACAATCATTCTGGTCTCTTCCATTGCAGGCCGTCTGTTCATGGGATGGCTGGCGGACCGCTTCTCAAAGAAGTGGGTCATGACTGCGACGTATGTGCTGGTGGCGGGCACGATCCCGCTGTTGTTGCTGGTGAAGCCCGGCGAAGACATGAGCCTCTGGATGTTCGCCGTTCTGTTCGGCTTTGGCATGGGTGCTGACTACATGTTGATTCCGCTGATGGCGGCCGAGCAATTCGGCGTGAACACGGTGGCTCGGGCAATGGCTGTGATCCTCCCCGCGGACACTATTGGCCAGACATGGTGCCCGTGGATTGTGGCCAAGCTTCGCATCTCATTCGGCAACTACGACACGGCAATGATGGCGGTATTTGTGATGGCATTCGTGGGAGCGGTGGCCATCATGTTGCTGCCCAAGCAAGGATCCAAGGATGAGACATTTCAACTACCGGGTGCTCAGCGAACTGCAACAGGCGACTGAGGAACTCGGCACCAAGCACGTTCATTTCGAGTCCGATCCGGAGAAGATCAAGTCCGTACTTGCGCGGCCCGTGCAGGTGGGCGGATTCCGCGTGGGCAACTCCATTGGGATTCATCCGATGGAGGGGTGCGATGGCAAACTGAGTGGCGATCCGGATGAACTCACGTTCCGCCGCTATGAGCGTTTTGGGCGCGGCGGCGCGAAACTGATCTGGTTTGAGGCGACAGCCGTACGGGAGGAAGGCCGCGCCAATACGCGGCAGCTCTGGATCCACGAAGGCTCGCTACGGGAGATGGCGCGGTTGCGCGAGGTCTGCGAGAACGGGCACCGGGAGGTTTTCGGGACCGCGGATGATCTGCTGATGCCGCTGCAGTTGACGCATTCGGGCCGTTACGCGGTGCCGAATCGGGTCATTGCGTATCACAACCCCTCGGTGGACGCGAAGTTCAACGTCCCGGCGGACTATCCAGTGATCTCCGATGACGAGTTGGAGCGTCTGGAAGATGACTACGTGGACGCCGCGAAGCTGGCGTTGCGCGCCGGGTACCGGGCGGTGGATCTGAAGGTGACGCATGGTTACCTCTTGAACGAATTGCTCGGTGCCAAGCAGCGCGAGGGCCGGTACGGCGGGTCTCTGGAGAATCGCACGAGATTCATTCGAAATGTTTTGGGCAAGATGAAGGCGGCGTTCGGAAGCCAGCTCATGCTATGCATGCGGCTTGGCGTATTCGAAGGAGTGCCGTACGTTCGTGATGAGGCGACGGGCGTTGGGGTTCCGATTGCGCATTCCCTGCCCTACCGGCATGGCTTTGGTGTGAATGAGGACAATCCGTTTGAAGCCGATTTGACGGAAGTGAAGCAGGCGGTTGGATGGTTCAAGGAGTGGGGCATTCAGTTGCTGAACGTCTCGCTTGGAGTGCCGTACTTCAATCCGCACATCGGGCGTCCATTTGAGAAGCCGGACGATGGCAACTACGAACCGCCGGAGCATCCGCTGCTTGGTGTGGACCGTCACTTCCGGATCGCGGGCGAGTTGCAGCGGACATTCCCGGATCTGCCGATGGTGGGCACCGGCTATAGCTGGCTCCAGGTGTTCGCGATCCATGCCGCGGCACGCAATGTTGGCGATGGCAACATCACCTTTTTCGGTGCGGGACGCAACGCGCTTGCGTATCCGGATTTCGCGAAGGACGCGCTGGCGAAGGGCGAGTTGGATGGGAAGCAGGTCTGCCGGACGGTGACCTTCTGCACCTATTTGATGCGGCAGAAGCATCATCCGCTGGGCCAGTATCCGACGGGATGCCCGCCGTATGACAAGGAAGTGTACGGGCCGATCATTAAAGAGGCACGGGCGGCGAAGAGGTGATTTAGCTTTAGCGTTCAGGCCTCAGCGATCAGCTATCAGCCCCGGAAAACACGCGGCGAGCAAGCGTTTCACCTCGGTCGCGCTGAGTTTAGGGTTCGCGGATCACTTTGATCTTGATACCTAGATCCGGCAGCTTGCGCCAATTCCGATCGGCAGTGAGCACGGCACTTCGCAACCGGCGAGCAGTCGCCAGGCAGGCACGATCGCCGAGCGACAGGCCGTGCGTCCAAGCCAGGACCGAGAGGTCGCTCGCTTCGCGCGCCAGATCCGCATCCCAAGGAATGATGGGCAAGTGGATGCTGTCGATGAGGCGGGCGGCCATGACGGGATCCTCCCCCATCCGAACCTGTTTGGCGATGACCTCCGAGTAGTTCACGGCAGACATGGAAGAGTGCCCCAGCGCAGCGTCGACGACTGCGGCGCCCGGCTCGTCAAACAATGTGGCCAGTAATGCGGAGGCGTCCAGCACGTAGCGCTTGGCCATGTATTACCGGTCCAACTCGGCGCGCTCACGCTTGGCCTCCGCGCGGCGTTCCGCCAGAAACTCATCCACTACAGTTAGTCCCGGCCTCTTGAGCCGTTTGAGGCGCTCTCTGGCGCGCCGGACCGCCTCCTCGCGCGTTTGCATCAGCAGTTGGCCATCTTCCACTCTCAGGACGACTTCGGAGTCTTCGGTCAGACCGAGTTCCTTTCGGAGTTTCAACGGGATGAGCACTCTGCCAGCCCGGTCAATTCTTGCAGTGGCGGTCATGCTTCCACGCTACCGCGATTCTGCCATTTTCGCAAACGATGCCAGAAAAGCGGATTTACGGCATTTCTTCGATTTCAGCCAATGTCCACCACGGCTTCGGTGATCTGTCCGAGATAGCGGCCGCCCGCCCGCACATCCGCGGCGATTGCGATGCGCGGCGAGGGCGGCACCCATGACGCCGGAACCGTGATCTTGAAGCGGGCGTGTGCGTGGCCCTTGGCCGGAGCCTGGAACGTCAGCACATCTGGCTCAATCTTCCATTCCGCGGGAGCGATCAAAGCGACCTCCATCTTCATCGCCTCTGGCCGGTAGTTCTGCACGCGAACTTCGGCCTGCTGCGTACTCCCCGGTTTCAGCAGCATCTGATAGGGATAGAGCTTCACCCAGCTTGGATCGAGACCGAAATCGGTCTCGCCCTGCGGCAGCAGATCGAAGAAGTACTTCTGCTGCGTGCGGAACTTTTGCTCGGTGGCAAGCATGATCTGCTTGTCAACGGGGTACGGTCTGCCGTGTCCCGGAGCAATCAGAGTGGGCTCGTGCGCGATCAGATTGTGGATCGACTTCAAGTGGCTGTCGTTCTCCACATGATTGCGGAAGATCAGGTTGTGGCGCAGAGTTCCGTCGTTGCGGGGGTTCGGGAAGAAGGCATCGCCCGTGAACGCTACGCGACTGCCGTCAATGGTTACGAACAATGCCATCTGATACTCGGTGTGGCCGGGCGAATGGGTGATTTCGAACTCGTACTCTTCCCACCGGAACTTCTCACCGTGTTTGAAGGACCGGTCAACCTTGAATGCCTCGCCAAGCGTGCAGCCCAGATTGTGGCCGCGCGGATTCTCGAAGATGTCCACCATGTTCTCGTAGCACCAGATCTTGGTGCCGTGATGGCGCGTGAGATGGGGGAAGCCGTTCATGTGATCGTCGTGCATGTGGCTGGGCATGGCGACATCGACGGACTTGACGCCGAAGTCACGGCGCAGTGGTCCAATGTTGTGTTCAACGAACCGCATGCGGTCCGTGGTGGCGGTGGCGCGTTCGAAGTTGCCGAAGTGGATGCCGGACGCGGAGCCGTAGTCAATGAACATGGCTTTGCCGCTGTTGCTGACGATCGCGTAAAAGCTGGAAGTGGTTTGGTAGGCGCAGATCAAGTGCGGGCTGACGGCGTAGGCCTTGTTCTCCTCACTCGGGTCGTTACCGGTCTGGAAGCGGTAGTAGTCCGTGAGGCGCTTGATCGTTTGGGTGATGCTGTCATCCGGGTCTGCCATGGGATCGCCATGCGAGGGACACAACATTTCGGGCTTCTGTTCACGCAAGCGCGAGAGCGAGTAGATGCCGAGGTCGATGCCTTCGGCGCCACCGTAGTTGATCTGCGTGTCGTAGAGGTTCTGAATCTTGCCGGGAGCATAGATGAGATCGCCGGAGAACGCGACACGCTTGCCGTCGATGGAGGCAAGCATGGTGATGGCTCCGAGAGTGTGCCCTGGTGTGGGAAGGATGAAGAAGTCCGTCTTGCCCCAACGGAAAGTTGAGTAGTCGGCGAGGGCGCGCGCGACGGGGATGTTCTCGGTGATGGTGTTGAAGTCGTTGCGAACGTAATAGAGGTGGAAGACGCGGCGATTGCGCCAGAAGTTCTCGGCATCGGCGAAGAGGTGATGCTCATGAGCGGGGACAGCGATGGGGATCTTGCGCTCGGCTGCGAGTAGGTCACCCTGGCACTGATCGCGATGATGATGGGTGTGCAGGATCCAATCGACGTGCGAGATTCCGAGGT
This sequence comes from Bryobacterales bacterium, assembly GCA_016789785.1. Next base: position 8,317 of record JAEUQE010000016.1, on the reverse strand, counting down.
CGCGCAGGTGGTCGAGAATCTTCCCGGAGCCGAAGTCGATCAGGACGCAGCGATTCCCTTCTTTGACGATGTAGACATTGCAGGTGTCGGCGAAGAGCCACAGGTTGTCCGACAGCCTGCGAGGTGCGCCGCCGGGAGTGAATCGAGCGCGGCGGGCAGGCTTTTTCGATGTCTCGGCGGCTGGTGATGCGGCAGGGGCAGCGGCGGCCAGCGGCGCGGATTTGAGGAAGCTACGGCGGGAGTGGCTGGGCATAAGGCGAATGTATCAGGATTGGCGCGCGGTAGGAGGCGCGCACAGCGTGGAGTGAGGCTTCCGCGTGGTGTTCCGCGAGGTTATGCAAGACCCATCCAGCGGCGCACGAGATGTCTGTTGTCAACGAAGTTCCGCGGGGAGTGGCTCAAGTCCGCTCGGACAGACCGCCTTCTGACAGCGAATCGCAACAACCCTTCGCTTATATTCGGTGGATCCTTTGGAGACCCGGCCAACGGTCGAAATCACCATCGAAACTCAGGATCGATCGGACGCGACGCCGCTCCATGATGGCCTCGCGCTTCTCAATCGCCGCAAATGCACACCGCCTCGCCCTCTTCCCTTCTGAGGATGCTCTTGGCTTGGACAGGTTGGACAATTCTCACGCGCCGAGGTAACGTAACACATGTTAACCTCTAGAGATTACTTGTAAACTCAGGAGGTCCGAGCGTGTCTCGCTTACGATCTGTGTTGGTGTTGTTGGTGATTTCCGCCGCTGCGCTTCATGCGCAAGGGTTGGGCCGCATCAGCGGTCTGGTGATGGATCAGACTGGTGCACCGGTTCCCGATGCCGCAATCCAGGTGTCGTTGACTGGCGCAAACGAAGCACTCTACGAGACGAGATCGTCGAGTGCGGGCATCTTCAATCTCGCTGGAATTCGCGGCGGTTTGTACGATGTCAAGGTCGAGAAAGGCGGTTTTCGCGTCTCAGTGACGCGCCGCGTGAAGGTGGATGGTGGCCTTGAGACCGCGTTGCAGGCGATTTCACTGGAGTTGAGTTCGGTCGCGGAAACAGTGGAAGTGGTGGCCAACAGCGCCGCGGTGCAAACGGCGAACGTGGAGATTGCGTCCACGGTCACGAACTCGCAACTGACACGGCTGCCCACGGCGAATCGCAGCCCACTGGGACTGCTGACCACGCAACCAGGTATTGGGAGCAACAGCCGGACCAACACGGCGATCAATGGTCTGCGGCCGTCGTACTCCAATATCACGATTGATGGCGTCAACATTCAGGACAACTTCATCCGTACGAATACGAATGACTTTCTCCCCAACCTGCTGCTTCTTGATCAAGTGGAAGAAGTGACGCTGGTGACGTCGAACGCCAACCCGGCGCTCGGTGGCGGAGCGTCGCAAATCGCGTTCACCACCAAGAGCGGGACCAACGAATTTCACGGGAAGGCCATCTGGCAGAATCGCAACAACGCGCTCGCTTCGAACACGTGGTTCAACAATCGCAACAACGTGCGGCAGCCTTTTCTCAACCAGAACCAGATGGGCGGGTCGCTGGGCGGCCCCATTATGAAGAACAAGCTGTTCTTCTATACGAACTACGAGGCGTTCCGGTTGCGGCAGCAGAGCACGGCGAATCGGACGATTTTCCGGGAGGACGCGCGCAACGGCATTTTCAAGTACCGGGACAACGCCGGCAACATCCTTTCCACGAACTTCCGCAATGTCGCATCCACGCCGCTAAACGCGTTCTTCACACAGTTGATGAGCCAGATTCCCGACGCCTCGCGCATCAACCGCAACGACATTGGCGACACGTTGAACACGGGGGGATACAGCTTCCTGATCCGCAACAATCGTACTCGCGACAACTTTACGATCAAGGGCGACTACTCGCTCTCGACGAAGCACAACATCAGCGTCACGCACCTCTGGAATCGCGACATCCTGGACCGGCCGGATCTGGCGAACGACTACTCTCTGATTCCGAAAGTATCGAACGACAATGCGACGAGGCTGTGGTCGGCGACATGGCGGTGGAGCCCGTCGGCGAACTTCACCAATGAGGCACGCGGTGGATTCAACGTCGCGCCGGCGGTGTTCGGCACCTCGGAGCAGTTTCCGAACGCAATCATCGGAGTGCCGTTCGTAAGCAACCCGCTGAATACGTTCCGTGCGCAAGGCCGTTACACGGACACCTACAATTATCAGAACAACTCGAGCTATTTCCGGGGGAAGCATAACCTGCAGTTCGGCTTCCAGGGCCAGCGGATCAACGTGCAATCGTTCAACGACGCAGGCAACATTCCGACGTACGGCATCGGGCTCAGCGCGGCGAATTCGCTGAACATCGACGCGGCGCTTCCCGGCGTTCGGGCGCAGGATCGTGCTGGCGCCTATGCCTATGCGACGCTGTTTACCGGCTACCTGGCAAGCGTGGCGCAGACCTTCAACGTCACCAGCACAACGTCGGGGTTCGTGCCGGGTGCGGCCACACGGCGGAACTTCCGTTTGGACAACCTCGCGTTCTATTTGAACGACACCTACAAGATTCGCCGCAACCTGACGCTTGCCATGGGTCTGCGATGGGACTACTTCGCGCCGGTAGACGAACTGGACGCACTGGTGCTCCTTCCGCAACTCATTGATGGCAACCCGATCCGGACATTGCTCAGTTCCGAGGGCACACTCGATTTCGCGGGCAAGAAGGTTGGCAGGCCATGGTATAAGAAGGACCTCAACAACTTCGCGCCGAACATTGGCTTGACTTGGCAGCCGATGGCAAAGACATCGGTGCGCGCGGGCGTGAGCTTCCACTATGCCAACGACGAGTTCATCCGGTCCGTGGATAACAGTGTGGGAACGAATGCGGGTCTCGTACTCGGGTCCTCGCGCGTGGACCTCGTCGATCGCCTGCCGAACCTGCCTTCGCTTGCAACGCCTACCTATCGCGTGCCGCGCACCTTCCGCGACAACTACCTGCTGAACCCGGCGGGCAACGCGCTAGCGATGCCGGACCCAGGCCTGGTGACCCCGTACGTCACGCAATGGAACTTGAGCGTGCAGAGGGAGATGTGGAAGGGCGTGCTGCAGGTAGCGTATGTGGGCAACAAGGCCACGAAGCAATTCCGCGCCTTCGACTACAATCAGGTGATCATCGGCGGACTGCTGGATGATTTCCGCCGCGCTCTGGGGAATGGCAATGCGTCCGCCGCGGCGGGGCTTGGCTTCAACCCGGCCTTCAACGCGAACGTGGCGGGAAGTCAGCGGCTGCCCTTCATCGAAGCGCTTCCGGGAGGCGGCAACCTCAACAACGCGAACGTACGCTTGCTGATTGAGACCGGGCAGGTAGGCTCCCTGGCGGAGTTCTATCAGGTGAACCGGATCAATGGCAACGTGAACTTCTTTCAGAACATCAATGCGCTGGGTACCAACATGATGACGAACTACTCGAATGCCAACTATCATTCGCTGCAGATCGACTTCAGCCGGCGCTACTCCAACGGGATCCAGCTTCAATCGAACTACGTGCTCTCGAAGAACATCAGCGATGCCGCCGGCGATGCCCAGGCGCGCTTCGAACCGTTCCTCGATATCAACAATGGCTCGATTGAACGCTCGGTCACTCCGTTTGACCTGCGGCACTCCTGGAAGACGAACGGCTTCTATGATCTGCCCTTCGGACGCGGACAACGTTTCTTCGGCGATGCGAACTCCGCACTCAACTACGTCTTGGGCGGATGGTCGATCGGCGGCATTTTCACGCTGAACTCGGGCTCTCCGTTCGGGTACTTTTCGGGCCGCGGGACGCTGAACAGCGGACGGCGCTCGGGTCTGAACACGGTCAGCAATCTGGTGGACGGGCAACAGCTTCGCGATGCGGTGCAGTTCCGCATGACGGGCAATGGTCCGGTGATGGTGGCGGCGTCGGCCGTTGGAAGTGACGGACGCGGCGTCGGCGCGGACAACCGGCCTGCGTTCCAGGGGCAACTCGTTGCGAACCCCGGAGTGAATCAACTGGGCACGCTGAACCGGCGATTCTTCTATGGGCCGCGATTCCTGAACTTCGATTTCGTCGCGACCAAGAACGTCAGCATCACGGAGCGTCATCGTGTGGAGTTGCGCATGGAGGCATTGAACTCGACCAACACGCCGAGCTTCTTTGCGGGCGATGACAACCCCAATTCACAAACGTTCGGGCGCATCACGGGAACCGCGAGCGGCCGCCGCGTGGTGCAGTTGGCGCTGACCTACTCGTTCTAAGCGCGCGTTTCCTCCTCCAAGGGCAGCCCTCTCCAGCGGCCTGCCCTTTTTCTTTGCCTGCAAGAAAAATATCGAGCCTCTGTAATTTCCGGACCGGAGCTCTGTCTTTAGGTGTGAGACGGGTGGAGAGCGACGCGAAGATCACTCCGCCGTCGCAGCACTTTGAAAGAATTGAGGAGGCAGGCCATGCGACTGGCCCTGGCAAAGGAAGGGATACCCGATATTCCACATCCGCTTGAATCGACCTTCCAGGCGCATCACGGCCTGGTGTTCCGGACGGCATATCGCATCACGGGCAATGCCGCCGACGCTGAGGACGTGCTGCAAACGGTGTTTCTTCGCCTTCTGAGACGCGACGCGGGAGGAGGCGATCTGCTGCAGCCGGAGAGCTACTTGCGGCGCGCGGCGATCAACTGCTCGATCGATCTCATTCGCGATCGCATGTCAGGCACGGCCAATCTCGACCATGTGGCTCACACAAGTGGCGAGGATCCGGAGTTGAAGCAGCGTCTTCGCCAGGCCATCGCGCAACTCGATCCGAAAGATGCCGAGATTTTCGTGCTGCGATTCTTCGAAGGCCACTCCAACGAGGACATCGCGCAACTGACCGGTATGAACAAGTTGCTGGTGGCGGTGAAGATCCACCGCATCCGGCACAAGCTGCAGAAGGAAATCAAGTAAGGAGCACTGCCATGACGAACAAATTCGACGAACTGCTGAACAGCATCGAGAAGGAAACGCCGGACGCTTCCACGGTGAATGAAGCCCGCGAGCGGGTGCAGCAGAAACTGTTCGGCCCTGGCACGGCCGGGGTGGACAAGATCCGGGGTTGCGAGGATTTCCAAAGCCTGATCCCCTCCTACTTGCAGCGCACACTGTCCGATGCGCGGCGCATGCTGCTGGAGGATCATGTACGCGAGTGCATCCCCTGCCGGAGGGCGCTGGATCAGGCACGCGGTACAAACTCGAAGGTGCGGCCCATCGTGACCGGAAGGAAACCTTCGACGTCAGGGCATCGATGGGCAATCGCCGCGGCGGCATTGATCTCGGTTGGCGCGACCGCGTTCGGCGCGCTGTCGATTTGGGGTCCGCAAGCAGGTGTGCAGGCGACCGTTGTCTCCGCGGAAGGAATGCTCTACCGGGGAACGGCCAATGGATCACTGCCGATCGGTGAAGCCGCGGAGCTTCAGAACAACGATGACATTCGTACTGCCGCGGGGTCGCGCGCGGTGCTGCGGCTGGCCGATGGTTCGCGCATCGAGATGAATGAACGCGCGGAACTGACGGTGTCGCGCGGCTGGCGGGGCACGACGATCCAATTGGAGCGCGGGCACATCATCGTGCAGGCGGCGACACAGAAAAACGGCAAGCTGCAGGTTGCGACGGGCGATGGACTGGTATCCGTGAAGGGCACCATCTTCTCCGTGAATCGCGGAACGCTCGGCTCACGCGTGTCGGTGGTGGAGGGCGAAGTACAGGTGGACCATGCTGGGCGGTCCGAGAGTTTGAAGCCAGGCGGCCAGGCGACCACGCATGAAGCGCTCGGCAGAGTGCCCGTGGAAGCTGAAGTCACCTGGAGCAGGGATGCTGCCCGCTATCTTGCGCTGTTGGGCGAATTGAATGCGCTGCAGAAGCGGTTCGACACGATTCCTTCCACGGGACTGCGATATCACTCGCGAATGCTGCGGTTTGTTCCCGAAGACACGCGCATCTTCGCGGCGGTTCCGAACATGTCGGTACAGCTTGTGGAAGCCAAGCGCATCTTCGACGAACGCCTGCGATCGAATGGCGTTCTCACCGAATGGTGGAATGCGAAGGAGAATGCCTCTCTTCGCCGCAATGTGGATCAACTCCTCGACATGATCAAGGAACTGTCTTCCTACATTGGCGAGGAGATCATCCTCACGATTGGCGGCTCCACGCGCGATATGGATCCGGTGTTGATCGCGGAGGCCAAGAACGAGGCGGGGCTGCGCGCGTTCATCGACCGGTACAGCAAGGCCGCCGGCATTGCGCAGGAGTTGCCATTTGCGATCCGCAACGGCGTGCTTGTGGTGTCATCGGACCTGGCGCGAGTACGGTCGATGGAAGCGATCGTGCAGCGGGGCGGCGCGGCATCCACGGGTCTGCGGCAACGCGTGGAGCAGGCGTACGCGAACGGCGCTGGATGGGTAATGTGCGCCAACATGGAACAATTCGCGGCGGAATTCGTTAAGACTAATGTCTCGCGCAACCCCGCGGGCTTCGGCTTTGAGAATGGCCAGTATCTTATGTTTGAGCGGCGCGACATCGGCGGCAAGACGGACAACCGGCTGACGGTGAACTTCGCCGGCGCTCGCAAAGGGGTCGCGGCGTGGCTTGGCGCTCCGGGCCCGATGGGCACACTGAGCTTCGTTTCGCCGGACGCGGGAGTGGCGGCATCGATCGTGGTGAAGCAGCCTCGCGCGATGGTGGAAGAGCTGTTCCAGTGGGCGCGGCAGGGCAGTGGGAACTTCGATGTCACACTGGCTGATTTCGAACGGCGGAGTGGAATGAGAGTGCTCGACGATCTCGCAGGGCCGCTTGGCGCGGAGGCGACGTTCGCGGTCGACGGACCCATTTTCCCGAATCCGAGTTGGAAGCTCGCAGTGGAAGTGAACTCGCAACAGCGATTGCAGGCGAGCATCGAGAAACTGGTGGAAGCGTTCAATGTGAGCGCGCCGCCGCAGTCCGGCAAAGCGAAGCTGAAGAGTGAGCAGACCGGCGGGCGGACCTTCTATCAGATCTCCTGGGAGAAGCTGCCGTTCGAAGCGCACTACACCTTCGTTGACAACTATCTGGTGGCCTCCGCAAGCCGTGTGCTGCTCACGCAAGCGATTCAGAACCGGCAGACTGGCTACACGCTGGTGCGGTCAGAGAAGTTCCGGCAGCAGTTGCCGTTCGGCACGAATCCGAACTTCTCGGGTGTGTTGTATCACAATCTCGGCGGAGTTCTGGCGCCGGTTGCCGATCAGATAGAGGGTTTCGCGACACCGGAACAGAAGCAGGCGATTCAGATGCTGCGTGACACGCAGCCCGCGGTGCTCGCGTTCTACGGCGACACGGATCGAATCACGGTATCCACTCTAGGCACATTCGCGGGACTCAATCCAGCGATGCTGCTGAGTGGCGGGCCGGGTGGAATATTCAACTTGATGAGACAAGGGAAATGACTTCCGTCATCGAACTCGACAATCTATCGGTGAGGCTCGGCAAGCGCGACATCTTGCAGAGCCTCACCGGCTCTTTGAAGGCCCGCACCATTGGTCTGCTTGGACCGAATGGGGCGGGCAAATCCACGTTGATCAACACGCTGCTTGGCTTCTATCCGCCATCGGCGGGGACAGCGCGGGTCTTCGGCCTCGACATACGCCACGACGCACGCCGCATTCGCTCGCTGATCGGCTACATGCCGGAGAACGACTCGTTTCTCGGACATCTGAGCGCGGTGAACTTCGTGCGCTACATGGCTGAGTTGTCGGGCCTGCCATCGGAGGCAGCGCTGGAACGGGCACACGAGTCGCTTTTCTATGTCGGGTTGGGAGAGGCACGATACCGCAAGGTGAGCACGTACTCGCTTGGCATGAAGCAACTGGTGAAGCTCGCACAGGCGATTGTGCACGGGCCGAAGCTCGTGATCCTGGATGAACCGACCAACGGTCTTGATCCACCCGCGCGGCAGCGAATGTTGAAGTTGATCAAGGAGATGAAGGCGAGCGGCGATGTGCATCTGATCCTCTGTTCGCATCTCCTGCGCGACGTGGAAGAGACGTGCGAGGAAGTAATCATCCTCAAGAAGGGGCGACTGGTTCACACGTCGAATCTGGAAGAGGAGCGGCGGCTGAACAAGCGCTTCCTTGAATTGGAAGTGCATGCCTCCGGAGCGGCCATGCTGGTGTCGGCGAATGGCGCGGGCGCACATTCGGCGGCGATGGTGACGGAGCACCCGCAAGTTGAGTTTGTGCAGGCTGCGACGGCGCTTGGTTGCGAATGCGCGGATCTGGGCAGCGGGCGCATCAAGATGATTCTCGGGGATGCGGTGGAGATTCG
>JAEUQE010000169.1 GCA_016789785.1 Bryobacterales bacterium | reverse complement strand
TTCACTTCCCAACGGGAGCGGCACGACAAGCTATGTGTATGAAGGTAGCGCCGTGACGGTGACCGATCCAGCCGGGAAGTGGAAGAAGCAAGAAACGGATGTGTTTGGGAACGTTGTGAAGACGACCGAGCCGAACCCTGCTGGTGGCGCGAACTGGGAGACGACGTACACCTACAATCAAATCGACCAGCTCATCGGAGTGAGTATGACGCGCGGGTCGGTGACGCAGACGCGGACGTTCGCTTTTGACCTGGGGTCGTTGCGGCTGATGTGGGAGACGCATCCGGAGTCGGGCACGACGACGTATCAGTACAACGACGATGGGACACTGCGGCGGAAGACGCTGGCCAATGGCAAGCAGGTGAATTACGGTTGGGATTCGCTGGGCAGGCTTGGTGCGATCAACACGGACCAGATCTGCGAAGGCCGGAGTTTCGAGTATGACAACGCCAGCAGGAACGCGATGGGGCGGCTGTGGAGAGTGACTTACGGGAGCGGAAGTGCCACGTGCCCTGTCCCGGTGCAGTTCAAAGAGGAGTACACTTATACCGCAAGCGGGAATCAGACGCAGAAGACGGTTTCGCTCACGGACGGCGGCGGGCTGCTGGCTGCGTTCAACGTGGATTACACGTTCGATAACGAAGGCCGCATGACGTCGTTGAAGCATGGGTCGGTGATTGACTACAACTACGGGTACGATACGCTGGGCCGGCCATCGACGATGACGGGGACGGTTGGCGTTTCCGGAGTGACTTACAATCCGGCGGACCAGATCACGGCGATGACGCACAGTGGGCTGGTGGAGACGCGGCAGTACAACTTCCGGAACCAGTTGACGCGGATTACGGTGGCGGGTCAGATGGATGTGGAGTACCGCTACTCGGGGACGCAGAACAACGGGCAGATAACGCAGATGAAGAACTGGATCTCGGGCGAGGAGGTGACTTACACCTATGATGCGCTGTCGAGGTTGAGCGCGGCGTCGACGACGGGGCCGGAGTGGGGCTTGTCGTTTGGCTACGATGGATTTGGAAACAAAGTGTCGCAGACGGTGACGAAAGGAACGGCGCCGTCGATGTCGGTGGCGGTGGATGGGAATAACCGTGTGGTGGGGCATACTTACGATGCGTCGGGGTTTCCGACGGCGGTGGCGGGGACGTTCACTTCGTTGACTTCCATACTCAGTTGAGCGAATGCCAACCTATGCGGATGGCTGAGTGACGCCATACGGGGTCGTGCGCGGCGCCGGGGCGTCCGCGGAAGCCGGTCCGGAGTAAACTGGGGGTGGAGGACACGAAGGTGCCATTCGAGAGGATTTCCATCGACCCGGCCATCTGCCACGGGCAGGCTTGCGTGAAGGGCACACGGATTCCGGTCCACCAGATTGTCCGCATGTTGGCCAATGGCGACACCGTGGAAGACCTGCTGGCTGAGTATCCATCGCTCGACCGCGCGGACATCATGGCCTGCCTCGACTATGCGGCCGAACTGGCCGAGGAGCAAGTGACGCCGCTGCCGGCTCTGGGCGGCTGAGGGATGCGCATTCTCGTCGACGAGAACATCCCGCGCATGACTGTGGATCACCTGCGCGAACTTGGCCACGACGTCAAGGATCTCCGCGGGACCGATGACGAGGGTCTGGCGGACGCGGGCGTCTGGGAGGTGGCCGTTCGTAGATCGTCCCCGGACTAACGCTCGACAGGACCGCCCGAGCGCAGGCCACTCTGCCTCGCCGAACCGCTCAATTCCATGCATCACCGCCTCATAGGCGGTTGGGCTGACGCAGGCGCACGATGAAGATGCCGCAATGGTGGACCGACCGATACTCCGTGAAGCCCTTTTCGGTTGTGATCAGCAGGCGGCCCTCCCGGGACGTGCTCATGGTCGCGTCCCGCATCACGACAAGAAGTCCCGGGTAATTGAAAATACAAAGGGTTGTATCTATCCATGAGCACAAACGACTCGTTCGAGCTGATCCTCGATGCGACATTAGTTAGATCCCGAACGTCACAGCGCAACTGGATTCACCACTCATCTCACACGCGGTGAGATTGCTGAGATCCCCCGCACGTTGCGAATTGCTGAGGCGGGGAACTACTACTATTTGCTTCACTTGGACGCGCAAGGCCTGGAACTGACGGACACTTGGCATTCATCGGTATCCGCTGCGCAACAACAAGCATCGCTTGAGTTCGGAATCGAGATTAATGATTGGACCCCACCAAAGCTCGACTGATATGACACCTGGCTGAGGGGCGAGTGAGCCTTATGCGCTCATCAAATACGAGACCGCATTTCTGAAACGGTGTACTCAGTGATGGTGAACCGCTTCGATCAGCAACTTACCCATCGTGCTGAGGTGCTTCGACATGGCTTCGCGGGCGAGCGAGGCGTCGCGCATGCGGATGGCGGAGTAGATCACTTCGTGTTGTTCCAACACCCGCACGGCCGTCCCCGGAATCTGGAGCTTCAAGAGGATCCACTGCTTCATGAGGTTCCGGAGTAACTGGACACTGTTCAACAGAATCTGATTGTGGGCGGCCTCGGCAATGGCCAGGTGAAACCGGAGATCTGCGGCGAGGCAGGCTTCGGGGTCGGGCAGCGCGGCACGCAGATCCTCCACCGCGGCGGCGATCTTCTGGAGTTCTTCCTGATTGGCCCGTTCGGCGGCCAAGCTGGCGATATCCTCTTCAATCAGCCGCCGGGCCTCAATGATGTCGCGCAATTCGTTCAGGTCGGTTCCGGTGATGGCCCAGAGCAGCGGGCGCGAGAGGAACTCGCTACGGGGACAGATGAAAGTGCCATCGCCCACGCGGCTTTCCAGGACGCCGATCAGTTCCAGAGCCTTCACCGCCTCGCGCAGAGACGCGCGGGCGATTCCGAGTTGCAGGCATAACTCGCGTTCGGGCGGGATGCGTGCGCCTTCCGGCCACTGGCCGCTGAGAATCAGCTTCACCAGCCGTTCAAAGGTGACGGCGGTCCAGGTGGCGGCGCGGTCAATCGACTCAACGCTCAGTCTGGTTTTGGAGACGGCCAAGAAGGACTCCTACTTCCGAAAAGGCCGGTCGGCTGGCCGGACCGGTTGTTTGTCAGGCACGGTGCCGGGCACCCAGAGCCTGGCAATGGCGACATCCTGTTCGGTCTTCGCGACAAAGGCGGGCAGATCCACCGTCCCCACTCGATTATAGAGCAGCGGCTGGCGGTATTGAAGCGTGTAAGCGGAGGCATAGCGCTTCCAGTGGTCGACGGCGAACAGAAGGTGGCGCACCGCGGCTTCCCTCTGGTCGGGCTTGCCGGTCTTGTCGAAGAGCGCGAGTTGCGCCGCGCCGCGAATTTTCTCCGCGTAGTAATTGCCGAGGTGCGCCATGGCGGTGATGTCGTGGAGCGTGGCTTTCAATTCGTCATTGCCGGCAACACGTGACATGAGGTCGCGCGCCGTGGCGAGAGCGGTGGACGCGTGGGCGGCAAGCTTGTCGGCAACCTCGAGTGGCGTAATGCCATCCATCGGCGCCGAGGCAAGGAACTTCTGGCGCCACTCGACGATGTTCAGGATCCCACTGGCGGGCATGGTGCCGCCTTCGACAAAGTGCTGGACGGTGTAAAAGCCCTTGTGAAATCGCGGATGACTCAGACACGCTTCAGGCAGCCAGCGGAGGTCAATGTCTCCCCAGAAGAACTTTGTGATTTCGGGGAACACACGCGAGGCGGCAGCCCAACCTTCTTTGAGCCGTGCCACGGGCACCTCCGGGAAACGGTGCGCCATGATCCGATCAAGCTGCTCTTCCGGGAGCGACGGATCGAACGTCAGCCGGCCCCAAAGCAGGAACGAGAACCACTTCTTCGCCATCACCTGTTGGGCGGGGCTTTGTGGCGCGACGCTCATCGCCTCGCGGCCCCAGTTGTAACCGTCGGGTCCCATGTAGAAGCCGGCCACTTTGTCCTTGCCGGGCATGTTGCGGATATACTCCCGCGCGTAAGTGCTATCGGCCCAACGGAAGCTGTAAATGTCGTCATCGCGCACGGTAAGCCACGTGCGGCGCTGTGGATTGAGGAATGGGAGTGCGGCTTCGATGAACGGCGGCTTGGGGCTCGAGTACATGTGCGCGATCGAGTACTTGAAGCTGAGGTCCATCGGTTCGGTGTAGTCCTTGAATGCCTCGGTGATCTCTTCAAGGCCCGTCATGTGGAAGCGGTGAATGAGGCGAACTTTGCGTTCCGGAGCGAGTTTCTTCGCGTCCATGATGCCCTGGCCGTAGGTCCGCCACAACCACTGCTCCTTGCCCTTTGCATCCCGCTCCATCTGCTCGCCGGCGGTGATGCCGATGCCGTCGAGGTCGGGGTAAGTCAGCACCAGTTCACGCACGGAGGCGCGGAAGTAGGCGACCGTTTTCTCGTTGTCCTGTTCGGGCGTGATCCCGTACTTCCCCGTGGCTCCGAAGGTGAAGATGTTCCAGGTGATCCAATAGACCTCGATGCCGCGCTGATGGGCGTAGCGCATCACTTCGCGCCAGAAGGCGATCTTGCCGTCGATGGACATGCGACGCACCACTTCGACGCGCTCCATCAGCATGGGGCGGAACATGTCGCTGCCGCTCATGGTGTAGGTGTCGTCGAGGGGGACACGGGTCCGCAGCACGTCGTTCAATGCCACGTCGGGATACTCGGGTACGCGGACCAGGGACGGGAACGGGTGCAGGTTCCAAAGCGAGAGGACGTTGTAGCGGTTGCGCGCCATGTTATCGAGGAATTCGCGCCAGAAATCCATGCTCCACATTTCGGGGATGTTGGCCTGTGCGGCGGTGGAGTTATCGGAGTAACTGGGCGTGCGCAGATCCAGCGGTGCGTTGAACTTGATGCCGCGGCGCTCCATGTGCGGGGATTTGGTGACGTCCACGAGTTGGTCAAGGGTGCCGAGGCGCACGGCTTCGGCGAGGTCGAGTCCACCGTACATGGCGCCGGCGGCATCGGGCGCAGTAACTTGCCACGTGGTCCGGTTGCCTTCCACCTGGCGGCGAATCGAGTAGGACTGCCATGCGCCGGAACCGGCAGTCACTGAGATCACCATGCGGCGGGCACCCGTAGCGGCCGCGGACAGTGGGCGCTCCACCAATTGCTCGCTACGGCTGGCAAAGGCCCGGCGAATTTCGGTGGCGGCGAAACGGACGGGCTCGATCGAAGCATCGTACTGGAGCACGGGGCTGGAGGCTTGGCCGAACAGCGCCAGCGGGCAGAGGATCATCCAAGTCAGTTTCATGTTCATCCTTTGAGGTCGAGCGCGATCACTTCGTGTAGCTCGACGCGCGGCACGTCCAGGTTGAGGGTGTTTCCCGAGCGCTTCCAAGCGGGGCGCGCCGCTGAGACCAGGAACCGGACATTCTTCGGATTCACTCCTTCGGGAAGGTCCCATTCGATGCGAAGCGGACCAACCGGATAGAACTCCCGGAAGGGGCCTTTCATGGACATGGGGTTGGTCAGGTTTACGATGTGGAGAGTGAGGGAATCCTTCTGGCGCCAAACCGCCAGATCGAGGAAGCCCTGGCCTGTGACGCGGACCGGGCTCACCTTCGGGCAGGCCCAGAGAAAGGCGTTGCGCAGCAGTTGTGCGTGATCGCCGGAGAGCACTTCCCAGAACGTACGGTCGATGTCCATGGGGAAGTAGACGACACGGCCGGGGCCGGCTTCGCGGCAATACACGGCGGGTTGATCCGTGCGGGGACGGCCGGTCCAGACGCTCTCCATGGGGAGGTCGGGATAGGACGGGACCAGGGTGACCGGAGCGCGGTATCCGGCGGACTTCGTATGCACCCATCGCACACCGTTGATGATGCGCGGCGTCCCGGCGAACCCGGCCAGAATGGGGTGGTTGGTGGCGTGTTCCAGCGTGAGGTAGGAGTTCTGCAGGCGCTGGTCAATTCGGCCCGCGTAGGAACAACCAAACAGGCGGGCGAGGCCGAAGTCGGGACGCGGGTTGCCCTGTTCGTCGTGTAGCGAGGTTTCACTGGTGGCGACGAGGCTGCCCCCGTTTGCGACAAAGGCTTCGATCTGCCGGCACTGCGCATCCGAGAGCAGCGTGAGGTTCGGCAGAACCAGCAGTTGGTAGGGCTTCAGGCGCTCGGCGTCGAGCATGCGGTCATGAACCATCTCAAACGGGATGCGGGCTTCCACCAGGGCCTGATAGCAGCCAAGCAGAGGTTCTTCGACAAGGCGCCGGGCCTGTTCGCCGCCGTAGAACCGGGCCGTTTGTTGCGAATAGACGATCGCCGCGCGGGCCAGATTCGCTTCGTTGCGAAGATACGATTCGTTCTTCCAGTGCCAGGTGTAGATGTCCTTCACCACGGGCATCCAACGCTTGTCGTATGGCTTGGCGTTGAACTTGGTGAACCAGGGGCGCAGGCCCTGTGCAATGCCGTCGATCGCCCAGACCTTGATTTCCGCGGCGGACTGCACGGAGTCCTTCCAGCGGTAGGGCTCTTCGACACCCACGCTAAAGATGCCCCCGATCGGCTTGCGGCCCATGGCCGAACGGTACTCCTTGCCGTTCTTGCCGTTGCCCCAAGGAGGCATCAGACCGCGGCGCGCCTGTTTGTCGGCGAAGAGGATCGGCGCCAGTTGGCCAACCGTGGACATGTCGAGTTCGGAGAGGGCGCCACCGCCGGAGTTGGCGATGAAACAGGCCTCGGGATTGACGGCGCGGATGGTGCGATCCCAAAGGCGCCAGAGTTCGAACAGGCGGCTTTCCTCCCAGGCGGCGTGCTTGCGCCAAGCGGGGCCGGAGTGGTCAGGGCCGGTGGGGAGGTCGATTCCGGAGAAGGCGCGAAACAGCTTGCGGCAACTCTCGCAGTAGCAGATGCCGTGGCCGGCCCAGCGGTTGGAGAACACGCCGTCGACGCGATAGCGGGAGACGATCTCGCGGGTGACCCCGGTCATGAACTCGAAGTTGTAGGGGCCAAGCGCGCAGGTGACGTAGAGCGAGGGGTCGGCCCAGTGGCGGCGAGGCGCACCGGTTGCGTCACGAGCCACCCATTCGGGGTGCGCCCGAAACGCTTCCTCGCGCATGGCATGGGGGTCGGTGCGGGCGATGACGTTCATGCCGAGTGAGCGGCAGCCTTTCACCAGATCGCCAAACGCGTCGCCCGAGCCGAGAAACCGGCTGCGGTAGTGGAGCGGGATCGCCGTCGGGTAGAAGGCCACGACACCGCCGGCACTCAGGCAGGCCGCGTCGGCGTGGATCTCCCGAAAGTAATCGAGCCACATCTTCGGGTCGTATTGGCCAGGATCGTCCTCGGTGAATGCGACCTGTGCCCAGCGCATGGGCCGGTCGCACCAGGCGGGCGATGGGGGAGGCGCGGACGATAGCGTTTGGGCCGCCGTATCGTCCGCGGAGCCGGCAGCGGCAACCAGAAGTACCGCCTCGCGGCGGGTAAGGTCGGCAGTCATGCGGTCTTCAGGGAGCAATCCTGAGGCCAAATGGAATCTGGTGTCTCGCAGCAGCCAACTGGAGGCGTGGGCAGCCCGGCGGCTCAATCGTGAGAGCGCTGGTATTCACCGCAAGGCAGAAAGAAAGCCGTGTGCGAGATGTGATTCCCCCTCAAGGCTGAGCCGGAGAAAGGCGTTCGGGAGGGATCTCCACGGCGTGGGTCAGGACGCCCACTTCGAGCCGGATCACCACGCGGATGGGTTGGCCCACCCTATCCACCCGTGACGGTAAGCAGGCCGGCCCGAAGCGCTCGTGAAGCCTGGTGCGGTGGCCGCCTGCCGGAGGAAATGGCCACCGCGGCACTTAGTCGATGCTGACTTACTCGATGGCGCGATGGGAATGATATTCACATCCCGGTAACAAGCGGTGGATGCGGCCTGTCCGGACTCGGGGAGCCGCTCCACTTCTTCCATCGCCTCCCACACCGTGTGCCCCTCACGATCTGTCATCACGCGAACAGGATCAAGCAGAAGAAGACATCAAACCTTGGTAGTGATCTATCGGATTACTGGGGTTGCCAAACCTATCAGGAGTTGATTGAGACCGGTTTGCTGAAGCGCCCGCGGAATGGTTCCGCGCCACGCCCTAAATCATTGAGTCCACCGGCGGAGAAAGGTAGGCCGAAAACCCGGAATTTCCTCGCCACTTACTATCGTTGCCTGCGCCACGGCGTGAAACTCGTCACTTACGGTTATGTGAGCCAGTATCTCCACGCACTGTGCCCGCTGGCGGCATGGCATGGTTTATCAACCCGATCTTCATTCCGAAATCGCTGCCCCCGGATGCGGAGGGGGCACCGCCGGCCAATCCTTTGTGGTTTGATGATTTTGTCGACATCGTGAATCGGGGGCGCAAGCCACCCACCAACTGAACAACTATGATCAACCGGCGTCAATTCCTTCAAACTCTGCCCGCGGCTTCGGCCTTCACCGCGGGGGCTGCTTCCAAGCGCCCCAACATTCTCCTGATCCTCGCCGACGATCTCGGCTACTCCGACCCGGGCTGTTACGGCGGTGAGATCGAGACTCCGAATATCGACCGGCTGGCGAAGGGCGGAGTGCGCTTCACGCAGCTCTACAGCAATGCGCGATGCTGCCCCTCGCGCGCCGCGCTGATGACCGGTCAGCATCCGCACGCCGTCGGCATGGGCAATATGCAGGGTGGCAAGGCTCGCCCGGACTTCCCGGGTTACACGGGGCGGATCGCGGAATCGACTGTCTTTCTTCCGCGCGTGCTTCGCGATTCGGGTTACACGACGTTCATGACCGGAAAGTGGCATCTCGGCGAGCCGGGGCCGATCCAGCGCGGCTTTGAAGAGTATTACGGCATGATTCACGGCTTTGACAGCTTCTGGAACGCCGGTAAGTATACGCGGCTGCCTTCGGGCCGTCCGGTTACTCCGGGGAAAGAGCCTTTCTTCGCCACGGATGCCATTACGGACCATTCGCTCACTTTTCTCCAAGCTGCCCGCAAGACGCCGGACAAACCCTGGTTCCACTATCTCGCTTACAACGCGCCGCACTTTCCGCTGCATGCGCCGAAGAACCTGATCGATAAGTATCAGCAGATTTACGAGCAAGGCTGGGACGTGATCCGTGAGAAGCGTTTCGCGCGTATGCGCCAACTAGGGCTCGTGGATCCAAGGTGGAAGATGTCGCCACGTTCGGTGGTTGGGCCGAATCGCGTCTCTGATGTGAATGGATGGGCGGCCAAAGAGAATCCTGCCTGGGACACGACTCCCGCGGACCGGCGGAAGGACCTCGCACGCCGCATGGCCGTGTTCGCGGCAATGGTCGACAACATGGATCAGAACATTGGCCGCGTGCTTGGCAATATCGAAGCCGCCGGCGAGTTATCGAACACGCTGATTTTGTTTTGTGCGGATAACGGCGCCTGTGCCGAATGGGATCCCTGGGGATTCGATGTTTCGAGCGGCCCCACCAACGTGCTGCATACGGG
Source organism: Bryobacterales bacterium (assembly GCA_016789785.1). Next base: position 11,250 of record JAEUQE010000169.1, on the reverse strand, counting down.
CGCGGAGTTCGACAAGATGGGCCAGCCGGGCACGTACCACAGCTATGGCTCGGGGTGGGCCAACGCCTGTAACACGCCGTGGCGTTTGTATAAGCACTATACGCATGAGGGCGGCATTTCGTCGCCGAGCATTGTGCATTGGCCCGGCGGACTGAAGGGTCTTACAGGCGGGGTGAATCATGAGCCGTGGCACTTCATCGACGTGCTGCCGACGCTTGCTTCGGTAGCTGGTACGAAGGCTCCGGCTGAAGTCACGGGTGTGAATATGGCTCCGATGCTTCAGGGCAAGAAGGTGAATCGCGGACCGCTGTTCTGGGAGCACGAAGGCAGCCGCGCTGTCCGCGACGGTAAGTGGAAGATCACGGCGGTGTATCCGAGGGGCGATTGGGAACTCTATGATATCGAGGCGGACCGCACGGAGCAGGTGAACCTCGCGGGGAGGTATCCGGAGCGCGTGAAACGCATGGCGGTGCAGTGGGAGACATGGGCTCGCAAGAACCGCGTGATTCCGTGGATTTGGAATCCGCAGTTCGGGGAGACAAGTTCTGGCGGGGTGTGAGGCTCTCCAGCAGGCGCAGGTCCTTGGGCTGCTTGCCTTGGCACACGTTCTCGAGGACACCATTCGGCGCGGCAGGAAGCGAATGGTGTGCTCAAATCGACTATTCCCTCCTTGATGGAAACCAAGGCAAGCAGAGAGGCCCGGTTTGCGGGCCGGTCCCTGTTGAGTGTGTTGGGTGTTCTGGCGCTCGCCAGCCAGAATCGCTCTGTTATACTAGCCCATCACGGGGCTGCGGCCGTATCAACCAATCGTCGTGCGCGTGGCCAAACCGACGTGACTCACTGGGGCAGCAAGCGAGGGGTGGAATGGAAGATGTGCTCCGAAAGATCCTCGAAATCCGCGGTTCTCTTCATGGTGCTGGCACGGTTTCCGCCGACGTGCTCAAGGGTATCGTTCGACATACTCGTGACCGGAGGATACAGTTTTCGGTGGAAACTGGCTGCGGCGCAACGACACTGCTCCTATCGCATTTGAGCGAGAATCACACGGTCTTCGCCGTGGACTATGCCGGCAGCATCCGGAATGTCCGGCAGTCGTCGTTGCTGCGTAAGGATGTCGTGCGGTTTGTAGAGGGTCCCTCACAGCTTCATCTGCCTCGCCATGCCTTTGAACAGAAGGTCCAACTCGCGCTGATTGATGGCCCGCATGCCTATCCGTTTCCCGATCTGGAGTATTACTATCTTTACCCGCATCTCGACACCGGTGCGATCCTGATTCTCGACGATATCCACATTCCAACGATTCACAATCTGTTTCGTTTCCTGCGAAGCGACGATATGTTCCAGCTCGATGAAGTAATTTCCAGCACGGCGTTTTTTACTAGGACGAGCAGCCCCGTTTTCGATCCGGCCGGCGATAACTGGTGCTCGCAGAAGCACAACCAGCGCTGGCTTTTCCGTTACCAATGGCGCTCGGCGCTCGGTTCGATGTTACCCCCGGCAATCCGCACCTCCCTCCGAAAGCTCATGAGAAGAGAGGACCGCTCCGCCGCCGCTTTGCGTTCCTGTTCAGTCGAGATCACCTCTCCTGCTCCCAATGAAGTTGTCCCGAGCCGCGGCGTTGTTTGCGGCCGGGCGACGCTTGGATCAACCATGCACTTATGGGTTCTGGCGAGGCGCTCCGACCAGCCGAACTGGTGGGCTCAAGGTGGCGGTCCGGTGGAGGTCGTGAATGGACTATGGACTGCGGCCGCCGGCTACGGCGAATCGTGCGACGCGGGTTTTCAGTTCCAGATAGCCGCCGTTGTCGTTAGCGAGGCAGTGAACGAGGCATGGCTCGAATGGGCCGTATCCAGTTCCGAGGGATTCCCGCCGGCAGTATCCCCGCATTCTCTCAGTGTCATTCGGTCAGTCGTTCGGACTGTTCGCCGGGCTGCCTCCTGACTTAGTGTTGTCCCTCCCGCCGGGCCAGCAGATAGGCGCCGATAGGCCCGCGCGGCAACCCGGGGCTATTCCCGAGACCGCGCGGCAGTTCGTTCCGGGGAGGATTCACCTATCGTTCTGAGGCTTATGCTCCGGCGTTTTGAAGAACCAAAGCCAGGAGTATTGCGTGTTCGCTCCGTAGGTGTAGCGGCATTCGAAACCCGTCCGGTCCGCCATCTCGCGAGCCTGCCACTCCGAGAACGAGGCGCCGAGCCACGTATCGAAGGCGCGGTGATTTCCCTGGATTCCCTGCACCTGAAACTTGAACAAAGCGTCAGGGCGGAGCAGCCTGTGCACTTCCCTCACGTAACTTTCGATTACGGGACGGCTGGGAATATGTTGAAAAACGATGCTGGAATAGGCAAAATCGAACTCCAATTCGGGCACGACCGTCAGGTCACATCCGTTATTCTGGTACAAAAATGCGTTGTGTTGTCCGGCCAATGCCGATCGCGCACGCGCCACCATTTCGCCGCTGACGTCCACGGCGTGCACTTCGCCGAACATGCCCGCCAGGGTACGGGTGATGCGTCCGGCGCCGCAGCCGATCTCAAGCACGCGCATGTCCTTGGGCTGCTTGCCCCGACACACGTTCCGTGAATATCCCGCGCCGCAGAACTTTGCGTGCCCGGCGGGACTCCATGTGATGGGTGGTCCTCGCGCAGGAGGCGGGACGCCGCAAACTCAGAAAGTCAAGCGGAGTCCGAACTGGATCACTCGCGCCGGAGCAGCCGAGGCGATTATTCCTACCGTCGCCGGCACCGAGATGTTACTGGCCGGGTTGCCGAAATTCGCTTTGTTGAACAGGTTGAAGAACTCGCTGCGGAACTGCAAGTTTACCTTTTCCGCGAACGTGAAGTTCTTGTAAAGGGAGAAGTCGAAGGTCACCGCTCCCGGCCCGAGCAGGATGTTGCGTCCGGAGTTACCGAAAGTAAATGGCGCGGGGACCGCGAACGCCGCCGGGTTGAACCAGCGCTGGATGGACGGGTTATCGAGCTTGGCATTGCCTGTGAGATCGGCGCGTCCGCTTGGCGAACCGAGTATCGTCGAGTTAAAGTTGACGGAGAACGGCGTGCCACCCAATGCGCTGGTGATTCCCGCGATCTGCCATCCGCCAATCAGGTAGTTGGCCAGTCCGCCGGTATTGAGAAACGGCTTACCCTTGCCGAACGGGAGATCGTACAGGTAGTTGATTCGAAGTGTGTGCCTTGCCAGGCCGTTCAGGTCGGCGCGGTCGGCGCGGAAGTTGCGGATATCCTGCGGACCGCCATAAAGTTCATCGCCGATCGAACGCACAAACTGGTACTCCATCTGGAACAGCAATCCGTGGGAGTAGCGTTTGATTGCGCCGATTTGCAGCGAGTTCGAAGTCCAGCTTCCACCCGAATCGTAGTAGGTGATCGTGGACCATGGCTGAATGGGGCGCTGCGGCTGGACCGGGCCGGCGCGGAACGACCGGGGCTGGTTGATGTCGTAGCCACGCCAGGTCTGAAGATAACGATTCCGGAGCAAAGTGAGGCGCACACCGATGGAGCCAGGCAGTTCGCGCTCCACCGTCAGATTCGCTTGCTGCGAATAGCCGTTCTTGAGGTCAGGATCGAAGGCGGTAAACGCCGGGTTCGCCGGAATGTTGCCCGCGGTCGGAAACGCGTTGGCGAAGGAAAGCGTGGGGTTGGTGTTGGACTGCGACTCGGTGGTTTCGGTCAGCACGAAGGGCGGATTCTTGTCGGCTGCCAGCACCTGTGCGCCGAACAACGATCCGAAGTAGATCCCGTATCCGCCGCGCAACACCGTCTTGTTGGTCAGCCGGTAGGCGAAGCCGAAGCGCGGCGAGAAATTGTTGTGGTCGCCTCGAATCAGCTTGTACGGGAAGCCCGCCGCATCGTGCGTCACCACCGGGAAAACGCCGAGCAGACGCTGGATAGCAAGGGGCGACACGCCACCGTTGAAGTTCGGAACTACGATGCGATTGGTTTTGAGGTCGAAGTTGGCGTACTGGCCGTCGCGCTCCGCCCAGCGGGTTACGATTTCATAGCGGAGTCCGAAATTGAGGGTGAGTTTCGGAGTGATCTTCCAATCGTCTTGAATATAGTAGCCGAGAACGGATGCGCCGGGCTGCGTCGATCCGTTGAATGCCGAAGAGCGTTGCGCGGTCAGCGGCCAGCCCAGCAGGAAGTCGGCCAGCGCGTTGCGCGTGAAGTTGCCACGGAAGGTGAAGAAGCCGCGAGGATAGGGCCGGATCGCGAGGCCATCGTAGCTCTTGGCGAAGTTCATGTCGAAGCCGCCCTTTACAATGTGCTTGCCCTTCACCCATGTCACGTTGTCGATGTACTGATGGCTCCACTGGCGGAAGAAACCGCCGGAAAACGTGCCGGTGTTTTCCGTGATGGTGGTGAAACCGAGGATGTCGATGGAAGGCACGCCGCCGGCGCCGCTCGAGATTGGCGGCAGGCCGGGAATCAGGCGAGAGAGATCGAGATCGGGATTGGCTGTGTTGCGGAAGTTGTCATTGAAGATGTATCCGAACTTGAATTCGTTGGTGAGGTTCGGGCGCATGTTGCGCAGGTAAGTAAAGTTGGCGTTGCGGTCGAGAAAGCCAAACAGCCCGTTGCCGAAACGCTCGGTAGCCGGGCCGGCCGAGAAGTACGGACCATTGGTGAACGAGAAGTAGCGCCCATAGATGCGGTCGCGGTCGGTCAGTGTGTGGTCGATGCGCAGCGACCAGTTATTGAGCGTGGGTTTATTCGAGAGCGCCGTCTGGAAGTTGAAGCCACCAGTCCGGTTGGGAAGCGGCAGAAAATCGAGCAGTGCTTTTGATGTCTCGGTGATGCGATTGGCTGGGATCCGGCCGTTCGGGAATGGCGTGCCGCCCGCCAGCGGATCGATGATGGGGGCAGCCAGCGAGGAGAAATCGCCTTCGCGCTGCGCGGCGGTGGGCACGGTCATGGTGTTGACGCGCGGCGAGCGTTCGCGCAGGCCTTCGTAGCTGAAGAAGAAGAACGTGCGGTTTCGGCCATTGTATTTGGGCAGCATCAGCGGACCGCCGATGGAGCCTCCAAACTCGTTGCGATTGAACGGCGGGTTGGTGGCGGCGAAGAAGTTGCGCGCGGCAAACTCACGGTTGCGGTTGTACTCATAGAGCGAACCATGAAACTGGTTCGTGCCGCTCTTGGTGACCACCTTGATCTGCGCCCCGCCCCGGCCGTTGTCGGCGCTGCCGTTGGCGTTGATCACTTCGAACTCGGCAACCGTGTCAAGCGATGGGAACGCGCCCTCCAGCCGGCCCGAGATCACGTCGTTGTTCGTGGTGCCGTCAACCGTAAAGTTATTGAACTGGTTGCGTGGGCCGCCGCCGATTGAGGTGTTCGTCCCGGCGCCTTGCACACCCGGCGCGAGCGCTAACAGGGAGAAGAGGCTGCGCCCGTTCAATGGCACGCCGAGAATCTGCCGCGTCTCCACCACCGCACCTACCGAGGACGTCTCCGATTGCACCACGGGCAACTGCCCGGAGACGTCGACGGATGTGGTGACTTCGCCAAGTTTGAGTTCGAAGTCGGAACGCACTGTTTGGCCAACCTGGAGCAAGAGCCCGGAGCGTTTTTCGGTACTGAAGCCTTTCAGTTCCACCATCACCGTGTAGCGCCCGACCGGAAGCGAGGCCAGAGCGAAGTAGCCTTCCGTGCTGGTGGTGGTGGTCGTCGTCGATTGAGTCGCTTCCTGAGTGGCAGTGATCTGGGCCCCGGCGAGCACAGCTCCAGAGGGGTCAGTGACACGGCCGATGAGGGTGGCGCCTTGTGGAAATGCAGGCACGGCAAGAATCAGACAAATCAATGGAAGCAAACAGCGGTTCATCGCAGCGATCTCCTCGGGTTTGAAACTATCGGGACGTTACGGAGGGCATCCTGGGCTTCCGGCGTTCTGGTCAGTATACACCGAGTCGATTCCGCAAACGCTCAGACGCGGGCTTTCTTCGCGCCAACGCGCGTGGTAGGCTTCTGAGATGATCGCTGGCGCCGCCGTTCAACCCGCGCTGGGATCCCTGCGCCGCGCGGTGAAGCACTCCGCGTCCGTTCGAGTCACGCACTGGATCACCTCGCTCCTGTTCGCCTGTTTCCTCCTCAGCGGTATTGAGATTCTGATCTCGCATCCGCGCTTCTACTGGGGCGACACGGGCCATTCCAATACCACTCCAATCCTCACCATCCCGATCCCCGCGTCTCGTGGCCACGTGCCCACCGGCTATAACTTTGTGCTGAAGGATCAGAACTCGTGGAGCCGCTCGCTGCACTTCCAGTCCGCATGGTTTCTCTTATTCACCGGGCTCTGGTACGTTCTCCATGGGCTGTTCAGCGGCCACTTCCGGGAGCGCTTGCTGAGAACCGGTGAATACAACACACTGCAGCGGCGCACTTATCTGGCGGTCGTGTTTGTGCTGTTCCCGTTGATGTTCTGGACCGGTCTGGCGATGTCGCCCACGGCTACTGGCGTCTTTCCGTTTCTGGCTTCCGTGTTCGGTGGCCAGCAATCGGCCCGCACCATACACTTTTTCCTCACGTTGATGCTGGTGGCGTTCGCGCTGGGGCACGTTTGGATGGTCTATCGCACAGGTTTCGTCCGCCTGGTGCGCGATATGATTTCGGGAGGGGAACGATGATCACACGGCGAGGATGGATCGCGGGCTTGGGCTCGATTGGCGTTGCCGCCGCCGGGGCGAAAGCTCTCGACGCCAATGGCTTGGTGCCGCCCGACGCTACGGGTATCTTTGCGCCGGAACGCACGTTGAGCTACGCGGCGCACAGGCTGTTGGCGCCGCATTCGATGGCTCGCGAATTCCCACGGTCGGCGATTTCGGAACCGCCATTCCCGAACGGCAAGCCAGCCAAAGAAGCGCTGGCGCCCGACGCGCCGTCCACTTGGCGGCTGGAGGTGGGTGGACTGGTGGCCAACCCGATCACGCTTTCGCTCGCCGATCTGAGGGCGATGCCCCGGCGTTCGCAAGTTACGGCCCTGGCGTGTGAAGAGGGCTGGTCGTACGTGGCCGAATGGATCGGCGTGCCGCTGGCGCATGTTTTGCGGGAGGCCGGCGTGAAGCCCGAAGCGCGGTACGTGGCCTACTTCTCCGTTCAACCCCGCTGGTGGGACTCCATCGACATGAACGACGCCCTGCATCCGCAGACCTTTCTCGCTTACGGGATGAACGGGGGCGATCTGCCGCCCGGACACGGTGGCCCAATGCGGATCCGGGTCCCCCGTCAACTCGGCTACAAGAGCGTGAAGTTCGTGACCAAACTTACTCTGCTGGAGAGCGTGAAAGGTATCGGCAAGGGGATGGGTTCGAACGCGGCCGAACGCGGTTACTCGTGGTTCAACGGAATCTGACGCCGCCATACGGTGCGTTTCGGCACGCGGCGTGCATCGGAACCGGGCATGATGCCACGCATCGCCACTCCGTCACCCTCTCCTACGCAGGCACAAAGCCAAGCATTCGGGCGAGTTAGCCATCGTGTGAATAACGCGGATTTCTATCGGTCGCTGAGGCGGTCCATGGATCCGGCGACAACAACTGGTCAGCCATCCGGCAATCCTCCGCCACCAGTTACACCGCCACTGCCACAGATCGTGCAGTCGCCGTTCAATGTGCTGGGACTCCCCGTCAGCACCACGCCCGCGCCGACCGCCGCGGAAGTCGCCGCGAATCCGCAGAAGTTCGCGGGCACTTCCTTCGATCCGGCCCGGCAGATCCGGTGGCCGTGGATGCAGCAGAGCGCGGCGCCGGGGCCCGAGGAATCGGCGCCTGCAGGGTACGGGCTTGGCTATGGTTGGACACCGCAGATGTATCAGGCGCATCACAACCCGATGGTTCCGCCGCCTGGTTCCGCGGTCACGACGAATCCCAACGTGTTCACCATGCCCTCGGGTGCGACGTGGATCCGTCCCGGAGCTGCCTAGAGCGAACTCGCTCAAGTGTTGACGTCGGTCTCGACACGATTGTCGAGGCCGGCAGACTGAAGTCCGCGCCACCGGTGTCGCAGCCCCCTATCTTTCCTCGCTCGCATGTGATACACCAGGACCGAAAGGAAGACGCATGGACACGATTTCGATGGGTCTGCTCCGAATGGTGGCGACGACGGGTGGGATCCGGGCTGGGCACGATGCCGACCGTCAAGTTCGCCTGGACGAACTGGCTCGCGAAGGGTATTTGAGCGTCGAGCAACCCCGTCTGCACATCCCCGACCTCCCCGCGCCGGAGCCGACTTACCGGCTTACCGACAAGGGCCGAGGATTGTTGGAGGCCTGACCTGCGTCCAGTTCACTGGTAGTGAATCTGGAAGGGCTTGTTGGTGATAAAGAGCACCACAACATCGGTTTCGGCTGTGGCGCCGTGTTCCATCACCTCGCCTTCCGGAAACCAAACGAAGTGTCCCGGCCCGAAGCTTCCTGCGTGTGTGACGAGTGTGCCTTCCAGTACATACATTCCGTGTGCGCAGGGATGGGTGTGACGGGTGTTGATGACGCCTGCCGGGTACTTCACCAACCGGATCTCCATTCCGGTGTCGGGATCGGTGATGAGGTTCTTGCGGTAGAGGGTCTTTCCTAAGTGCTCGCTGAAGCGTTCTTCCCACGGTTGGGTGGTGGCATCAATGGCGATGAACTGGCTCATAGGATTCCTGTTTGGAGAGTATAGCGCGACTCCCGGGCGTGGACCGAAAGAGGGCGTCCAGTGCCGAAAGTTGCTGGAATTCGCAACGGTCGGAGCGGAGTTTCGGGCAACATCGAGGGGAACAGTGCGCCTAAGCGCATTTCCCATGCATAGCGGAAACCCCCTACTTAGAACCGTCTTCTGCCCCTAGACGGACTGGGGCGTGATCCTCAACGAAAAAAAAGAGTTAGAAGGTATTGACAGGAACACCTCCTGAGCGCTATCGCTAATATATCACCGCTTCTCCTAGATCGTTGGTACTAGGAAACGCACCGGCTCAGTAACCTTCCCAATTGAGCCCCCCCTCCCCACATTTCATAAACTGTCACAACTGAGTCCAGAGGGAGAGTGTATTTACTGTGACCTCCATCACACCCTTGAATGACGTTGCCGACCGTGCTGCTCCAAGCAGGAAACTCCTCCGTGCTGCTTCGAGTATCGCGGTTTTCACGTTCGCATTTGTGTCCATCGCAGCGGGCCAAACGGGTACCGGCACGGGCCTCAAAGGCGAATACTTTGCTAACACGGATCTGAAAGCTCCAGTTGCGCTGACCCGCACAGATCCAACCGTCAATTTCACTTGGGCCATGACCGCCCCGGTTCCCAGCTTCGCGCCGGACAAGTTTTCGGTGCGTTGGACTGGGCAGATTGAAGCCCCTGTCACGGGGAACTACACGTTCGTTACGCGCTCGGACGATGGGATCCGGCTATGGGTGAATAAGAAGCTGCTGATCGACCATTGGAGCGATCATGGCGCCGATTGGGACCAGGCGGTTCCAATGAACTTCACCGCTGGTCAGAAGTATGACATTCAACTCGAGTATTACGAGAACAAAGGGAACTCGCTCATTCAGCTTTACTGGAGCTACCCGAACCAACCGGAGCAGGTGATTCCGCAGACTCGCCTGTATCCGGCCGCGATCACGCTCCAGCCACAACCTCCGCCAATGACCCGCAGGTGGGTCAGCGATCTGAACTGGATCAGCGCCATGAACGGCTGGGGACCTGTGGAACTCGACCGCTCCAACGGCGAACTGGCGGGAAAAGACGGCAAGACCATGTCGATCGGCGGGCGCCGGTACTACAGCGGTCTTGGCGTGCACTCACGGTCGGAGATCCGGTATCCGCTGCTGGACCGCTTCGATATGTTCCGCGCCATTGTCGGCGTGGACGATGAAGTCGGGGACCGGGGCAGTGTGGTGTTCGAAGTCTGGCTGGATGGCCAGAAGAAGTTCACCAGCCCAGTGATGAAAGGCAACATGCCCGGCCTCGCCATTGAAGTACCTGTCGAAAACGTGCGCGAGATGAGACTCGTGGTGTTGGATGGCGGCGATGGCATTGGCTACGACCATGCGGATTGGGCCGAAGCCCGGTTGGAGGGCGTGGAATCCGTGAAGTACTTGTCCAGTATGAGCTGGATGAGTGCGACCAACGGCCTTGGCCCAGTGGAGAAGGATCGTGCGAACGGCGCTGGCGAGGCCAAGGACGGCGAAAAGATCAAGCTTGCGGGCCTGACTTACAGCCGCGGACTGGGAACCTACGCGAATGCTGAAATCCGGTACGACCTGGATCAGAAGTACGAGCGGTTCAGTTCCGTCATCGGCATCGACGATTCCGTGGGCAACGGCGGGTCGGCGATCTTCGAAGTGTGGGCCGACAATGCGCGGCTATACCGGTCGCCAACGATGCGGGGCAACATGCCCTCCGAATTGGTATCGGTGATGGTGACGGGCCGCGAGACCCTCGTTTTGAAGGTATTCGATGCCGGCGATGGCCAGACCAATGACTCGGCGAGTTGGGCCGATGCCCAGCTTCTGCCTCGCAATACGGACGGAACCCCAGGCAACATCCCGGCCGCGCCAACGGAGTTGGATGCGGACGCGGGTAACGCCAGCGTGAAGCTTTCCTGGAAGGCGTCGCCGGGTGCGGCAAGCTACCAGGTTTTCCGCGGCACCACGTCGACGGTGGAGAACATCCCCATCGCGTCGAACGTTACCGGGACCACTTACACAAACAACGGGCTCACCAACGGCACCAAGTATTACTACCGCTTAAAGGCAGTGAATAACTTCGGCGCCAGTGGATACTCGAGCATGGTGTCGGCGACTCCCGTTCTGGTGATTCCACCGCCAACCGCGGCTCCGTCGAATCTGACGGCGACGCCGGGCAACACGGCGATCACGCTGTCATGGGGCGCGGTCCAGGGTGCGACGGGCTACCGGGTCTTCCGGGGCACGACGTCGAATGGACAGTCGTCGACGCCGGTTGCGACGGTCAATGGCACCACGTTTAACAATACGGGGCTGACCAACGGCACCGCCTACTTCTACAAAGTGGCGGCGATCAACGCCGGGGGCCAGGGACCAATGTCGGCACAGGCGAGCGCCACGCCGACCACCGGTTTGGCCGCGCCGACGGGTTTGACCGCCACTCCGGGCGACCGCCAGATCACACTGACCTGGAATGGCGTGACGGGAGCGACGGGCTACCGCGTGTTCCGCGGAACAACGTCAAACGGGCAATCGGCGACCGCCATTACCACCGCGAATGGAACGTCGTTTGCGGACACC
>JAEUQE010000168.1 GCA_016789785.1 Bryobacterales bacterium | reverse complement strand
TGTCAGCGCCGGTGAGAAAATCCCCATAGTGCCGGACGAAAAATCCCCACCCCCTGACAAAGGCTAGCCTCGATGCCGACCCTCAAGAGAGGAGGCACCGAGACCTGTTAAGGGGAAAAGAAGTGAGCGACATCACGGAGTTGAAACGGCAAGGGCTGAGCATCAAGACGATCAGCTCGATGACCGGATTTGATCGGAAGACGATCCGCAAGTACCTGCTGAACGCCGACAAGGCACCGCGGTACCAAGCGCGCCCCAAGACCACCGGGAAACTGGACAGCTTCAAACCGTATCTGGAGGATCGGCTAAAGGCTGGGGTGTGGAATGGCCGTGTGCTGCTGCATGAGTTGAGGAAACAAGGCTACGAGGGCGGATATACGCTGGTGACCGACTGGCTGAGACCACAGCGTCAACAATCCAATGCGGTCGCCGTGCGGCGCTTCGAAACGCCACCAGGCGCGCAGGCACAAGTGGATTGGGGACACTTGGGCAGCATCGAGATCGATGGAACCGAGCATAAACTGTGGGGCTTCACCTTCACGCTCGGCTACAGCCGGATGATGATGGCCGAGGCAGCGCTGAATCAAAAGCTGGGCACATTGCTGCGAATGCATGAGGAGGCTTTCCGCCAGTTGGGCGGAGTGCCGAGTGAGATTCTGTATGACCGCTAAGTGACCCCTGGGAAGTTGGCGTCCAGGATCTGGATCGTCGGTTGCCCGAAAGTTGGGTCTTCAGACGCGCGGGCAAAAGCGACGACCTGGAAGCTGAGACCGGGAGGCCACGGTGGTCAGGTGGCGGTGCAACTGTAGTAGATTCGCTGTCGATATGTTTTGGGGCGCGAAGAAGAAGGCCGCTGATGGGCTGATATCGAGGCCATGCCTGGCGTAATGCCAGAGGGCGCCAGCCGGGAGGCGGCGATGCCGCTGTGCGAGCGATTGTCCTGCGGGTTGCTGCGGATTGCATCGATCGGGGCGAGAAGGCTTGACTTAACGGCGAACAACGAAGGCAATTCCAGCGTCGTCCCCAATCCGGGCACGAACGACCAACTCACGATCGACGCCATTCCGACCAGCGCGACGGAGCCTCCTACCGCCCCCCCCACCGAATCGAATAAGATGGTTTCCAATGCGCATTCTGGGCACTCTCCTCCTTGCCGCACTGCCCGTGTGCGCGCAAACAGGCGCCGAACACTTCGAATCCAAGGTGCGCCCCCTGCTTGTCGCCAAGTGCCACTCCTGCCACTCGGGCACATCGCCCATGGCGAGTGTCGACCTTGCCTCGCCAAACGGCGTCAATGCCGTCGCCGCGAAGATCCTTCCCGCCATCCGTCACGAAGGCCGCGCGAAAATGCCGCCCGGCACCCGTCTCAAGGACGCTGAAATCGCGGTGCTCGAAACCTGGGTCCGCGACGGCGCCCGTTGGCCCGCCCCCACCGCCAGCGCCGGATCCTCGGAGCACTGGTCTTTCCAGCCGCTCAAGAAGACCGAGCCCCCAGAAATCCGCGACCCTCAACACTGGATCCGCAACGGCATCGATCGCTTCATCCTGGCCGCGCTCCAGGCGAAAGGGCTCGCCCCGGCGCCTCCCGCTGACGCGGTCACCCTCCTTCGCCGCATCAGTTTCGATCTCACCGGCCTTCCTCCCTCGGAAGCGGATCTGCGCGCCATCACAGCGAACCCGGCGGCGCTCGACCAAACGCTGATCAGCCGCCTCCTCGCCTCTCCGCGCTATGGCGAACATTGGGGCCGCCACTGGATGGATGTCGCGCGCTACGCCGACTCCACAGGTGCCGACGAGGACCATCGCTACCCGCACGCCTGGCGCTATCGCGACTACGTCATCGAAGCCTTCAACCAGGACCTGCCCTACGATCAGTTCCTTCGCGAGCAGGTGGCCGGCGATCTGCTGCCGTCCCTGGACGGCGGCGTCAACGTGCGTGGCATCGTCGCCACCGGTTTCCTCGCGCTCGGCCCCAAACTCATCGCGGAACAAGACAAGCCAAAGATGTTTTATGACATTGTCGATGAGCAGATCGAAGTCGTCGGCAAGTCCTTCCTCGGCCTGACTCTCGCCTGCGCCCGCTGCCACGATCACAAGTTCGATCCCATCTCCACCCGCGACTACTATTCGCTCGCCTCCATCTTCGCCAGCACGAAGCAACTCGCCAAGCTCGAAGGCACGGTCTCGCAACTCTACTTCGCGCCGCTCGTCGACGCCCCAACCGCGGCCGCATGGGAAGCCCACAAGAAGAGCGTCGAAAACAAGCAGAAGGAGATCGATGCGGTCGTCAACGCCGAGCAGGCGCGGTACCGCAAGCAGTTCACTGCTCAGTTGGCGCGCTACATGCTGGCCGCCGGCGAGGTGCTCGCAAGCAATCGCAAGCCCTCCGAGATCGCCGCCGAAGCGGCACTCGACCCGTGGGTCATCGAGCAATGGGTCAACTACTTGAAACCCTCCGGCGAGCGCCGGCCCCATCTCGAGCGCTGGGAACAATCCACGCCTTCCCATCGCCGCACCATCGCCGCCGAGTATCAGCAGCAGTACGAGGCCACGGAAGCCTTTCGCACCAACGCTCGTGAACAATGGAAACGCGATTCGGCAGCCGCAAAGCAGCGTGGCGAAGCACTGCCTCCGGAGCCGAAGTTCCTCGCGGGCGATGATCGTTTCTTCACCGAAGTGAACGCGGCGTCAGGCCCGTTCAAGATGCCCGATAAGGATCGCGAAGCGCTCTATCGCGATGAGTCGCGCGAGCAACTCAAACGGCTTCGCGCGGAATTCGACGCGCTCAAACGGAACCCGCCTCCCGATCCGCCGCTTGCCTGTGCCGTCGCCGAAGGCGAACCCGTCGAGCAACACGTTTTCCTCCGCGGCAATCCCGAAGCCAAGGGCGATCGGGTTCCCAAGCGATTCCCGAAGATCATCGCCGGCGCGCATGCAATCGAAATTCAGCAGGGCAGCGGCCGCCGCGAAATGGCCGAGTGGCTCGCCGACAAACGCAATCCGCTCACCGCCCGCGTGATGGTGAATCGCATCTGGCAGTGGCATTTCGGTGAAGGACTCGTGCGCACGCCGAACAACTTCGGCAAGTTGGGCGCGGTGCCCACCCATCCGGAATTGCTCGATTGGCTCGCGCGGCAATTCATGGACAGCGGCTGGAGCGTGAAAGCGATGCACCGGTTGATTCTCGAATCGAACACTTACCGCATGAGCGTCAACGCCTCGCCGCAAGCGATGGAGCAGGATCCGGAGAACCGCCTGCTCTCCCGCTTCTCGCCGCGCCGGCTCACGGTCGAGGAGATTCGCGACTCGCTGTTGGCCATCGATGCATCGATGGATTGGACCATGGGCGGCAAGATGATGGAGGGCGAAGGGACAGACAAGGAATTCGCCGACGCCCGCAAGAGTCTCAATCCCGATTCGAGCAAGCGCCGGCTCGTGTACTTGCCGTTGCGCCGCTCGAATCTCCCCTCCATGCTGAATCTCTTCGACTTCGGGGACGCGACCACCTCGAACGAGGGCCGCACGCAGACCAACGTCGCCCCACAGGCGCTGTTCATGATGAATTCGCACTTCGTGGCGGAGCGCGCGCGGACGATTGCTTCCACGCTCCGCAACAACCGCGACATGGATGATTCGTCCCGGATTCGCGCCGCGTATCGAGCCATCCTCAATCGCGACCCTGCGCCGACCTTCGTCTTGGATGCTCTGCGCTATGTGCAGGGCTTTCCCGGCAATTCCGGCGATGCATGGCCGAGCCTGATCCGCACCATGATCGCTTCAAATGAGTTCCTGTATGTCCACTAATCGCGGCCCAACACTCTCCCGCCGGCACGTGCTTCGCAATGCGGCATGCGGCTTCGGATGGTTCGGACTTCGCGCCATGCTCGCCGGCGAAAACACACCCGCCCCACTTGCGCCGAAACAACCGCACTTCCAGCCCAAGGCGAAGCGTGTCATTTTCTGCTTCATGCACGGCGGCCCGTCGCACATGGACACGTTCGACCCGAAGCCTGCGCTCGACCGCGATCACGGCAAGCCTCTGCCCTTCAAGCGCCCGTTGACCTTCGCCGAAGGTCAAACCGGATCGCTGTTCAAATCGCCCTGGAAATTCCGTAACTACGGACAAAGCGGCTTGCCCGTGAGCGAGTTGTTTCCGAACGTAGCCGAGTGCATCGACGACATCTGCGTGCTGCGTTCCATGGTCGGCGACAGCGTCGCGCACGGCGGCGCCGTTCTGCAATTGCACACCGGCTCCAACACCTTCACGCGGCCGGGCATGGGCGCATGGGTCGTCTATGGCCTGGGCACGGAGAATCAGAATCTACCCGCCTATCTCACGCTGAAGCCGGGCCTGTCGCATGGGGGCGCAAAGAATTGGAGTTCCGCGTTCCTGCCCGCCGCCTACCAGGGCACCGCGGTCGCGCATGGCGGCATTCGCGCCGAAGAGTTGAAGGAACCCATCGAGTATCTCGAGAACAAAGGCCTCACACGAGAGCAGCAGCGCTACGAACTCGACATGCTGCAGAAGATGAATCGCGCGTCTGTCGAGCGATGGAAGAACAATCCCGAACTCGAAGCTCGCATTCAAGCCTTCGAACTTGCCTTCCGCATGCAGACCGAAGCGCCCGAAGCGTTCGACATCAGCCGCGAATCGGAAGCAACCAAGCGCCTCTATGGAATGGATGATCCGATGTCTCACGACTTCGGCTGGCAGTGCTTGATGGCGCGCCGTCTCGCCGAGCGCGGCGTTCGTTTCATCCAGATCAATCACGAGTATGGGCCCGGCAACGAAGTCGGATGGGATGCGCACAGTGAGTTGATCCGGCTCCACACGCGAACCGCGAAGATGGTGGATCGCCCGATGGCGGGTCTGTTGAAGGACCTCAAGGCGCGCGGTTTGCTCCAGGAAACGCTGGTGGTGTGGGGCGGGGAATTCGGGCGCACTCCGATTTCACAAGCAGGCGACGGCCGCGATCATAATCCCTACGGCTACACGATGTGGATGGCGGGCGGCGGCGTGAAGGGCGGCTTCGCCTATGGCGCAACCGATGAGTACGGCTACTATGCGGTGGAGGATCGCATGCACATTCACGACATGCATGCGACGATGCTGCACCTGCTCGGCCTTGATCATCTGAAGCTCACGTACTTCCATGGCGGGCGCAACCACCGTTTGACGGACGTCGCGGGCAACGTCGCGCACAAGATCCTCGCATGACTCGCCGTCCGCAGCGAAACCAGAGATGAAAGCCATTGTCATTGAAGGGGATCCCCGGAACCCAGTCCTGGTCTGGCGCGAGGTCCCAGACGTTGTGCCCGCCAAAGGCGAAGTGCTGCTGGATGTCCGTGCCGCTGGCGTCAATCGGGCCGATCTGTTGCAGGCGCGCGGCGGCTACGCGCCGCCGCCCGGAGCCTCGGAAATTTTGGGCCTGGAGGTCTGCGGGGTCATCCGTGAGATCGCCGGCGGTGTAGAGGGTTGGGCCGTTGGCGACCGTGTTTGCGCGCTTTTGCCAGGTGGCGGGTATGCGGAGCAGGTGGCCGTGGATGCCCGAGTGTTGATGCGAGTGGCGAAGCACTGGAGTGACGCGCAAGCCGCCGCGTTGCCCGAAGCCTGGCTGACGGCGTACGTAAACCTATTCGAAGAAGGTGCGCTCGCGGAGGGCGAGTCGGTTTTGATCCACGCGGGGGCGAGCGGAGTCGGGTTGGCGGCGATCCAACTGGCGCGATCGGCGGGGGCCACGGTCCTGGCGACGGCGGGTTCTCCTGAGAAAATTTCTCTAATGAGAGAAATCGGCGCCCATTTCGCCATCAACTACCGCGAGACGAACTTCGCCGATTCCGTTCGCAAAATGACCTCTGGCGTCGATGTGATTCTGGATTGCGTCGGCGGCTCCTATCTCGCCCAAAACATTTCTATCCTGAAACGTTTTGGGCGGCTGGTGAACATCGGACTGCTCGGCGGCTCGAAGGGCGAGCTTTCGCTCGAAGCAGTGTTGCGGGGGCGGCTGCGGATCATTGGTTCGACGTTGCGCTCCCGATCGCGAGAAGAACACGCGCGCCTGGCGAGAGCGTTCGAGGAGCGGTTCTGGGGCATGCTGACGCGGGGCGATCTGCGGATTCTGATCGACAGCACGTTCCCGATGGCGCAGGCCGGCGAAGCACACGCAAGGATGGCGAAGAACCTCAACGCCGGAAAAATCGTACTCACGTCGTAGCTTCCACATCCGAGTGATGTGGTGAGTCGCGACGGGCGCACAGGGCTCTCCTCGTGTCGAGGCATCTCGTTCGACACTTGACACTATCTATGGGCGACTGACAGGCCATGGCTGTCGGCGGGACTCGATCAATTGCTCCTGCTGATCGTCAAGAGCCGCAAAGAAGTCGAGGCCTGTGCGAGTCTCGATCTCCTGGATACTCACAAAGAAGTCGCTCAGTAGTTCGGTGATCGGCGGTATGTTCGCCCTTCCCAATGGTCCGATTACCCCCAGCTTTCCACCGAATACAAGCGTCGCCGATCCAGACTGCACCACGAAATGACCGGCCATCTCCTCGTGCAATCCCGTTTCGCCCGTTCTCGACTGGTGAATCACGGCGGCGACGCTGGCGGGCTTGCGCACCAGGACTTCAAACGACGGCCGGTGTTGACGGCGCCGCGGGTCCCGGCGCGGGCGGCGCACCGACCCGGTCGTGGACGACCACAAACTCCAGCGCCTTACCGTTCGCTCCTTGACCCTCCTGCCAGGTGCTCATCTTCTTGCCATCCTCGGAGACCGCGGACTCTCCCGATACGCGGTGTTTCCCGCGCGTGAATCGTACGTTTCAAACGTCGAGGTTCGGTCGTCGATGCGCCGTGTGACCACCCTGTCCCAGGCCGCCGGCGCCCCGTCGATCCGGGACGGAGAGCCGTCATTGAGCACGGTGAAGATGAGGCGACTTTTCGTCCCCTTCATTTCGGCGGTCACCGTCTGGCGGACCCACGGTCCGAGCCTGAACTCTTGACTCGCGCACGTTGCGCTCCCAAGTGACGGGCGTTAGATCCTCGGCCGCGAGGGCGGACGGCGCCACCAAGGAGACAAGACACGCCGGCGGGAATCGAGATGGAGCTGTGGGTCATTGTTTTGGCCTCGTACAAGAGCATGGCAAGCGCTCATGCCTCGCCAGTCAGGTTCCGGGGTTGTCAAGGCCGGGCTGACGCCGGAATCCGTTGCTTGATTCAGAGCGCCTGGCTAGCGTCGCCGCGAGGCCCGCATCAAGTCCGCTTCGCGGTCCGGCGCCTGTTCCCAATCAGCGAACTGGCGGCGCAGATCCACCTCTTCGGCGTCCGTGAGCGGGCGGCGCGGAGCCATCGGAACGCCACAGTCAATTCCAGACCACGTAAGTATGCGCTTGATGGCGCCGAGCGCCGGGAAACTAAGCACCATGCGAATCAGATCGTTGATGCGGTCCTGCATCTGGCGGGCTTCGGCCCAGCGGCCCGCCTGCGTATGCTCATAGACCGCGACGAATAACTCCGGCACCAGATTGTAAAAACTGCCAATACCGCCATGGGCGCCCATCAGTAACCCCGCCGCCAGCACCTCGTCACGGCCGTTGAAGATCGTGTATCCCGCACGCTGGATCAGAGACAGACGGTACAGATCAAAATCGGTAAATTTCAAGCCGATGATATTGGGAATCGCGCAAAGTTCCAACACCTGCTCCGTCGATCGGATTGCGCCGGAAAACTCCGGGAAGTAATACACCAGGAGGGGCACCGAAGAAGCCCCGGCGAGAGTTTCGTAGTAAGTGCGAACTTCGGCGAAGCTGTAAGCCGATCCAGGCGGCAGGCTACTCACGGCATGCGCACCCGCGCGGCAGGCGTGCCGGACCAGACGGACCGCGCTGGAGGTGCTGGAGGCGCCGATGTGGGCGATCACACTCCGTCCGGCGGGGGTGTTGGCGACAGCGGCTTCCAAAGCTTGTTCCCGAACGGAGAGCGGCAGTTGCAGGCCCTCCCCAGTCTGGCCGCAGACATACATACCGTGGCAACCTGCCTGGTAGAGGCGAGCGAGCAATTTCTCGAAACTCGCCACATTCAATTCCAACTGATCGTTCACCGGCGTGACGATCGCCGGCATGATGCCAGAGAGCATTTTGTCGAATTTCCTTTTCTTTTCCGCCCGGATCATTTACTGCTGCGCTCCGGCCTGGGTCGAGGCGAGTGGAGACCGCGAGAGCGCCAGAGCCGCGGGGCGGAAGCGATCGAGCACCGGGTCACCCCGCTCGTAGAGTACATGAATGGTACCATCCCCGGGCTGCCCGTTGCGCTGGAGGTAATCGGGATTGACGAAGACGAAGAGCAGCAAGAGCAGGTCACCCAGATGGCGTGGATTTGATCCAGACGTTCTTCGCAGCTGGATCCATTCTCCCCCTCGCAGGGAATCGCTACGGACCGGCCGCCGCGCCTCAGTCCTGTCGCAAGGAGCGCAGCGGATCGACGCGAGCGTGGAAGTACCGTGGCCGAGAGAGGTAGAGGGTGACAGTGCTGGTTGGGCTGAACGGTGCTGGTTGGGCTGAACGGTGCTGGTTGGGCTGACGGTGCTGGTTTGGTTGACGGTGCTCAGCGCGTTCCCTGCCCTGCCCGTGATCGGCTGGATCCCGAGTACCCTCCAGCATTCGAGGCATCCGTACTTACCGTCGGCGTGGATGTATCCTGCCATCGGACTGGTGCTGAGCCGCTGCGTGGGGCGAAACGCAATGGGAGGTTCGTTGCTCGTCCGGTGGGGACGGGCGGAAATGCAGCGGAGGTGATCGCGACCGGGGTTCCGCGGGATCCACAACCTGGAGTCGCACCGGCTGAGTGGTGGCCAAGGAATGAGTAACGGGAGCCTCGGAGGGCATCTCAAACCAGCGACGATCCATCTCTTCGTTTTGTACGTACGGGAAGATCTCAGTTCACACGCCTGCGTTCAACCAGTGAGTGACTAATTGCCTGATGACTGACACATTTGTTAAGATTTGGGCACACGTCGAGGCGACAGGTCGCCGATGCCTGCGGTCATAGTCCACCCATCGACAACTTCATAACAAGGAGAGCCAATGAGACTCTATCGAGTGGGAGTGTTCTTGCTCGGGCTATCGGCATTCGGCCAGGAGATTTACCGGTTTCAGGAAGACGGCCGCAGCCATGCCTATCAGGCGGAAGTCGTCCGGGATAAGGACGGCCGGGCCGCGCAGGGAGGTGTCCCGGTCTTCTACGATCTGGACAACCTGCCTTCGGCGGAGAAGCTGGCGAAAATGCCGGCCAACCGCCGTGAGTCCCTGCGCAAGTCGGCGCGGCGGCACATGTCGAACAAAGTCCATGTCCGGCTGGGTGAAGCGGAATGGAGCAAACTGGACGAGACGAAGCCTGTCAGCAGGAAGAAAAGCACCGTGGACGGCTGGACGGTGGTGCAGTACAAGGACCCTGTGTCGGCATGGCAGGCAGTGCAATGGCTGATGAAGCAGGACGGCATGGAGTTTGCCCCGATCTTTGCGCGGCAGATGCAGAAGCGGCAGTCCACGACGTTGCAGCGGGAGCCCAACGATCCGCTGTATGTCCAGCAGTGGCACCTGGGAAATCAAACGGGCTTGCGGATGCGGGCGGCCTGGGATGCGGTAACCGGCAAGGGCATCAACATGACCGTGATCGACGATGGCGTGGATATCGCCCATGAAGACCTGGCGCCGAACGCCTTTCCGCTTGAGAGCGGCTATCATGCCAACTTCAACGATGGCCCCGAGAACGATCCGAGCCCGCGGGAGCCGGGACAGAATCATGGCACCCAATGCGCGGGTCTGGCGGCTGCGCGCGGCTTCAACAACATCGGCGTGATCGGCGTAGCCCCCGAAGCCCGGATGATGGGTCTGCGGCTGATCGCTGGAGAGAATACTCCAGACGATGAGGCGGTGGCCTTCCTGTGGCAGCCCGATGGCGTCATTACGCACGTCTCGAGCAACAGTTGGGGGCCGACGGACGACGGCGCGGACGCCGGGCGTTTGAATGGCCTTGCGAAGGCCGCTTTGCAGCGCGCGGTCACGGCCAACCGCAACGGCCTGGGAACGGTTTTCTGCTTTTCGGCGGGCAACGGCGCGACCGAGGGCGACAATTCGAGCTACGACGAGTACTCGGGCAACCGCTTCGTGATTGCGGTTGGCGCGGTAACGCGGGAGGGAACGCCCAGTTCCTACAGCGAGCCCGGAATGGCCGTGGCGGTGAGCGCATTTGGCGGCGAGTTCGAGGCGCCTTCCACGCTCTGGACCACCAACAACATGGGGCCAGAGGCACATGCGGCATTGCGGGAGAAGCATGAATCGAGCAAGTCGCCCGTGAATTACTCCGACGTCATGAACGGCACCTCGGCTGCGGCTCCGCAGGTATCGGGAGCAGTGGCGCTGTTGCTGGAGCGCAATCCCCGGCTCGGTTATCGCGACGTGAAAGAGATCCTGATGCGTAGCGCGCGGCGGGACGGCCTGTCGGCTGGCGACGAATTCGCCCGTAACGGCGGAGGGCTATTCTTCAGCCACAATTTTGGCGCAGGCGTCCTGGATGTGGCTGCGGCGCTGGAACTCGCCGGGAACTGGTCCAACTTGGGACAGTTGCTGACGGCGGAGATCACGGCAGAGGGCGAGGCTGCGATTCCGGATGGAGTGATGGATGGGGTGTCGGCAACGTTCGACTTCGCAAGATTCCAGTCGCTGAGGGTGGAGCACGTCGAGCTGACCGTGGATGTGCCGCACGGCAACCGGGGCGATCTCGGCTTTGCCATCATTTCGCCCTCTGGCATGGTGAGCATCGCGGAGCCTCGGGAGAAAGATGAGAACGAGGATTTCATGAACTACTCGTTCACCTCCGTGCGCCATTGGGGCGAGAACAGCACGGGCGTGTGGCGCGTCCGCGTGATCGACACCGCGAAGAACGGCTCGACGGGAACCTTGACGAAAGCGTCGTTGCGGATCTACGGAACGGCGCGTTAAGCGCGGCCTGGCATCCAAACACTCCCACATTGAAGCCCGCGCCGGACCTGGCGCGGGTTCACTCCCATTGCGTACCGGGCCAGAGGAAACGTGTGTCCGGCGGATCGGAGAGCGTCCGTGCTGCTTGTGTTCCGTATGATGGAAGGTCCAAAGCAGTACGGTCTGCCCGTTACCTTCGCTTTCGCTCCCACAATTCGATAAGGATGGCCGCCAGTGTCGCTTGTTCCTTACCGTACGCCCTCTTCTCAAACAAGTAGATGAGATCCTTCTCCCTGTCCCGGAGATGTTGGTAGTTCCCGCCGTTCTCATGGTCCAACCAGTGCAACATCTCGTGGAGGAGTAGCATCTGGACCGCCTTCTTGAGGGTCTGTATCGATTTCTTGCCTGGATTCTTCAAGTCCTCAACGAACGACTGTACCAGACGCTCGTCCAACTGCACTCCGGCTTCTCCAGGATTGTAACAGCCTTGCCCGCCATATTTTGTGGTGTCGACATAGATGAAAGGAGGACTCTCCCAGAGGACGCTATTCAACGCCATGAAAAAGGCTAGTGGTTTGTTTGGGCTTGGCGCGAGTTGCACGGCTGCGAACGCGTAGTGCCCGAAAACCTGACTATTGAAAGTCATGGTCTTCAAGAATTCAACGAACTCCGGGTACCTATCTGCGCCAAGTCCTTCCCTCATTCCCCCTCCACGCAATCAAGGGTCAATCCGGGTCAACCCCTACTATGCCAAGCGTGGATGAAGGCGATCTTTTTTCAACCTCTGTGCCAGAAAACTCAGAAGCGTATTGGCAGCCGCCACCACGGCGATTCATCTTCGCCAACATGAGGAAGCGCCGGCGTTGACACAGCAATTCGTCTCGATGTCGTCGCGCGAATCAGAACGGCGAGTCTGCCTTTGGTGGACCGGACCTGTCCGCCTCCGCGCCTGGCGAGCCTACCACGGGAGGCCTCCCGGCTCTGCCAGGGGATAAGCGTAGCGTTACTCTGGCTGGCTAGAGGCCTCTCCTTCGCGCGTTCACGCGGATTCCGATCTCCAGGGCGGCTTCGCGTAGCGTTAACCTGATTCAGACTGGAGGTCCGGCGGAGTGTGTGTCGGGTGGCCGCAGGCTTCGAAAACAGGCGATTGAAAAACGAAACGGCGATTCGCCGTGACTGCTCACAGCAAACCGCCGTCTTGAAAGGACACACAAACGAACTTCGTTGTGCGAGTTACTTCGCTTCTTCCTGCACGATACCGACCTGAGAGGGCTGGCGGGCGGCCTTGATCTTCTTGGTTTCAAGCGCCTTTTGCACCCAGTTGTCGGCAGTTTCGACGTCCTTGTTGTACTGCTCCTTGGAGTCCGCCAAATCGGCGCGCTCACGGATGAGCAGGTTCATGTAGGCCATCGCGTCATCGTATTCCTTATCGATCTCGAGCGCCTTTTCCAGGTGCTTCAGGCCTTCCTCGATCATGGGGCCGAACTTCTCTTTCAGTTCGTCCTTGACCTTCTTGTCCTTCAGCGGGCCTGGATCTTCAGCCTTCATGCCGAGTTTGACGCGGGCTTCCATCAGCGCGGGGTACCACTTCGCCCACACAATGACGCCGAGAGAGTAATAGGCTTCCTTGTTCTGCGGGTCGACTTCGGCCAGCTTCTGATACCACACCTTGGCTTCGTCGAGTTTGGCCAGTTTGTCTTCGAGCTTCGGGATGCCCTGGGCCTGACTGTAGTGCAACGAGGCCAGAGAGGCGACGGCGATCTTATCACCGGGACTCTGTTCGAGAACCTTGAGGAAGTGATCTTTCGCCGAGCGATGGAACTCGATGTTCTCGGGAGACTCGGCGCCAGGGATGTACTGGCTCATGTAAGCCGTGGCGAGGTAAAGCCGGGCCGTCGGGAACGTCGGGTCGAGGTCGACGGACTTCTTGAAGTGCTCGACGGCTTCGGCATACTTGGCGTTCTTGTATGCCTGGACACCCTTGTTGAGGTGGTCACGGGCTCGGAGCTTTTCGCAACCAGTACTCAGCAGGGCGAGCAACGTAACCGACACAAGACCGATGATCAGATTTCGATTAAGCATAGGATGTTCGCTCCCGGGATACTACTCGCCAGCCTCGATCTTTGGCGTCATGAGGCCGACCTTATCGATGCCTGCGCCCTTTGCGATATCGATCGCCTTCGCGACGTCACGGAACTCGAGATCGGGGTCTCCCTTAACAAAGACGACACGTTCGGCGCGGGTCTTGAAAATGTCCTCAAGACGCTTACCCAGGTTGGCCTCTTCGACAGGCTCGGTATTGACCTTCATCGAGCGGTCCTTTTCGATGATGATCACAACTGTGCGGTCCTGGCTCGGAGGAGGTGGGGGAGCATCTTTCGGAGGAGGCTGCGGAACAAGGGTTTCCAGACCCTTCGGAGTGAGTGGCGTGATGACCATGAAAATGATCAGCAGCACCAGCAGCACGTCGATGAGCGGGGTCATGTTGATATCGGCTCGGGGTCCGCCGCCTGGGCCGCCAACTGCCATTGACATAATGCTTCTCCTTAGACTATTTGCTACTACCGCCGCGCGGCATTTTCGCCTCCGCGGCATCACCAGGCTTCCGGCGAAATGCCTGCCTGAAAGCCCGAGCGGCTATTTTTCCTCTGGCTTGCTGGCCTGCTGAACCTGTTCCGTGAGCAAGCCCAGATTGTCGACACCGGCCGAGCGAACGGAGTCCACGACTTCCACGACTTTTTCGAAGCGTGCGCGGGAGTCAGCCTTGACGTAGACAACCTTGTTCAGCTTGCTGGTGAGCATATCCTTCACCTTGCCGGGGAGCGCATCGAGCGGCATCTGGGTGGTATTCAGGTAGACGCGTCCATCGCGCGTGACGGCGACCAGGACGGCATCTTCCTTGTCGGCATCGGACATCGCGATCGGATTCTTGGTCTTGACCAAGTCGACGCTGACGCCCTTGGAGAGCATCGGCGTGATGACCATGAAGATGATGAGCATGACCAGCATCACGTCCACCATTGGTGTGACGTTGATGTCGGCTACCGGGGGTGCAGCTTTGTACTTTCCCATCGGTGAATCCTTTCCTTCCCCTTCAGCTTTCCTTCCCTTGCCCTGGTGGGCGCCATTCCCAGCCTGCGGCCAGCCGCCATGAAATCCTGATCCGCTTGCTGGTGAGTCCCGATGTTGCGCGGGAACTCGTGTTGAGGAGTTGGACCGGAACGCGGCAGACGGCGCGCGCTCCGGTCCTGCTTCTAATCAACTCGCAACAGGGCCCATGAGAGCGATCGGGAACTACTTGCCGGCGCTGGCCTTTTGGGAGCGCTTCAGGAAGTAGTCGATCAACTCGGAACTGGAGTTCCCCATTTCCACGTCAAACGATTCCACACGGTTGGTGAAGTAGTTGAACATCATGACCGCGGGAATAGCGAC
Source organism: Bryobacterales bacterium (assembly GCA_016789785.1). The sequence goes on along the minus strand of JAEUQE010000168.1, from coordinate 6,334 downwards.
GAACAGGCCGAACGCGGTGGTGACAAGGGCTTCCGAAATACCGCCGGCCACGGCGCCGAGACCGGTGGACTTTTCGGTGGAAATCCCCTTGAACGCGTTGATGATGCCGACGACGGTGCCGAACAGTCCGACGAACGGGCCGGTGGAACCGATGGTGGCGAGGGAGGAAACGCCGCGCTTCAGTTCAGCGTGAACGATCGCTTCGGCGCGTTCGAGAGCGCGGCGGGAAGCCTCGATCTCATCGCCGGGGATATCGCTGCTGATCTGGTGAGCACGGAATTCCTGCAGACCGGCGACAACAACCTTAGCCAGATGGCTTTTCTTGAAGCGGTCCGCGATCTTGATGGCCTCATCGAGCTTACCTTCGCGCAGTGCGCCGGCCACGGCCGGAGCGAACTGGCGGGACTGGTCACGAGCGGCCTTGAAGGCCAGCAGGCGATCAATCATGACGCCGATCGACCAAGCCGACATAAAGAACAGAATGATGACGACCGCCTTGGCGAGCCAGCCCATCTGATTCCACATCGAGACAAGGTCGAAGCTGATTGCTCCACCTTCTTGCAAAAGCAGGAAGGCCCATACTTGCGTCTGAAGAAGCATATTCTCTTTTTTCTCCTGCGAGTTGATTATCTGGACGAATGCGGAGGGGTTCCGAACGTCCTACGAGCTAAGGGTAAAGTTCACGTCGATCTGGGTCACCACCTCGACAGGTTCGCCGTTGAGGAGTGTCGGCTGGTAGACCCACTGCTTCACCGCTTCGGTGGCGGAGGGGACCAGCAACGGGTGACCGGAGATCAACTGAAGATTCTGAATCGTTCCGTCCTTGCCAATGATTGCCTGGAACTTGACGGTGCCCTGGATGCGAGCCTGCTTGGCAAGTGGCGGATAGACCGGCTTGGGCTGGCGGACCAGCTTGGCGGATTGAACGTTACCACCGACGCGAATGCGCTGGGGCGTGGGCGGTTTTTCTTCCTTCTTGACGGGCGGAGGCGGAGGCGGAGGAGGGGCCGCGCTAGGAACCGCACCGATGATGCCGCCGATGACACCGCCAGGAGTGCCACCAGGGACGCCACCAGGAACGCCGCCGACCACGCCGACATTGGCGGCCATGGCAGGTGGCAGTTCTTCTTCCTTAATCATCGCCACTTCTTTCGGGATTTGCTTCGGCGCCATCAGTCTGCCGGCATCGAACTGACGCGGAGCCACTTTCACAATCTTGACGGGCTGGGCGGCAGCGGGAGGAGGCGGCGGAGGCGGCGGAGGTGGAGGTGCGACGAGGAAGCTCGTCAAGGTGGCCTTTGGAAGCGTGTCGGTGTAGATCAACGGAATGAGGATCAGCACACCGACAAGGCCCAACTGTGAGAGAAACGACACAAACACGGTCCAGGGCTTGCTAGTAGCCCCTCTTCCGTCAACGAGGCTTTGCTCGAACATAGTTTAGTCTCCCCTAGGCCGCCAGGGTCGAAACCCCGACGGGTGATGGCAGCTATTTGGCCGCCTTCATTGGTTCCCGGCCCGCAGTTTTCTTCTCGACGACAGCGGGACCGCTGTCACCGGGAGTCCCCTTGGACCGTTGTTCAGCCCAGTCCTTCCAGAACACCAGGATTGGGCTCGCAATAAAAATCGAAGAGTACGTACCGACAATGATGCCGACGACGAGGGCGAACGCAAATCCGTTCAGCACCTGGCCACCGAAGATCCACAGAGCCAGCACGCTGAGGAACGTGAGGCCGGACGTCAGAACGGTACGGCTCAAGGTCTGGTTGACCGAGATATTCACGAGATTCTCGAACTTCTCGCGGCGCAGCAGCTTCAGGTTCTCGCGGATTCGGTCGAAGATGACGATGGTATCGTTCATCGAATAACCGACCAGCGTGAGCAGGGCTGCAACCACGGTCAGCGAGATCTCTTTGTTAAAGATCGAGAACAGGCCGATGGTGATGACCGTGTCATGGAAGACCGCCAACACGGCAGCGACGCCGTAGATCGTCTCAAAGCGGAACGCGATGTAGACGAGCATCCCCACCAGCGCATACAACGTGGCCAGGATGGCCTGATTGCGCAATTCGGCGCCGACCTTCGGACCGACAATCTCCACGCTACGGATGGCGAATGGCGACAGCGCGACTTCCTGTTTCAAGACGTTCAGGATCGCCGGCGTCATGCCCGCCACCGAGGTCAACTGATCCAGGCTTGGGATGATGCCGAAATTCGGTCCCGCGTCCCGGAAAGCCGTAATCGCCTTGGCAAGGTCGGCCAACTGCTGATCATTCAATCCCGCCGAGGCGCGCTGCAGCGGATCGCGCAGCCGGGCCGCCAATTCACTGGCGCCTGTGTTGTGCAGATCGAGCTTTCCCGCTGTCTGCCCGAAGTTGGCCCCGAGCGTCTCCACTACCGTACGGCGCGCGCTGTCGAGGTCCTTCTCGTCCTTCTGTTCGACGCCGATGATCACTTCCTGCGAGCCGGGGATCTCGACAACCGAAATCTCTCCGGCGATCTTCTGGCCGAGGGCCGAGCGGAGCTTGTCGACTGGCGGCGCTTGCGCGAACTTGACATACATGTTCACGCCGCCGGAAAAGTCGATGCCGTACTTGGGCCCGCCCTTTGCGATGAGACTTCCGATTCCGGCTAAGGTCAACACCGCCGACGCGATGATGAACGGCCACTTCTTGCCGAGGAAGTCGAAATTTGTGTTCTTAAATAACTCCATGCAACTCGTGTTTCCGGTGGCCTAAACCCATAGACACCGGACTGGGTTCATCAGTTCCCGGATAGGTGAAATTCTGCCCTTGCGATGACCAACCAACACTATCACAATCACCTCAAATACTCAAACTCGCCACGTTCTTTTTTCCGGCCACTTCCCAATCGAAAATCGCCTTGGAAATGAACACGGAAGTGAACATGTTGGCGATGAGTCCGACGACCAGAGTGACGGCGAATCCTTTCACTGGTCCGGTCCCGAAAATGAAGAGAAACGCGCAGCTCACCACGGTGGTGACGTGGGTGTCGATGATGGTCAGAAATGCCTTATTGAAGCCTGCGTCAATGGCGGCGAGGACACCCTTGCCCGCCTTCAGCTCCTCGCGGATGCGCTCGAAGATGAGAACGTTCGAGTCGACGGCCATACCGATCAAGAGAATGATACCCGCAATGCCTGGAAGCGTCAGCACGGCGCCTGAGAACGCCAGCACGCCGATCAGAATCAGGGCGTTCAGAACCAGGGCGACTGTGGCGTTGATGCCCGCGCGCTTGTAGTAGAGAAGCATCACCATGACCACCGCGATCAAACCCACCAGACCGCTGATGAGTCCCTGGCGGATGGAGTCGGCACCGAGCGATGGACCAACGGTTCGCTCTTCCAGGTAAGTGACCGAAGCCGGCAGTGAGCCCGCGCGCAGCACCAAAGCAAGGTCGCTCGCTTCCTGCTGGTCATTGGCGCCCGTGATGCGGCCGCTGTCGCTGATCTTGTTCTGGATGACGGGAGCGCTGCGGATGTTGTTGTCGAGAACAATGGCCAGGCGCTTGTTGATATGCGTTTCGGTGAAGCGCTCAAAGCGGCGGGCGGCATCCTGGTTGAGGGTGAAGGAAGTCTCCCACTTGCCAAACTCGCCCTGTTGCGGGCGGGCGTTGCGAAGGTCGCGGCCTGTGATGACGGGTGAGCGCGACACCACGAAGTAGGCTTCCGCTTCCCCGGCGCGAGCTCCCTGCCGGAGGATCTTCGAATTCAGAGGCAGCACGCCGCCATAGTTCAACCGGGCCTGCTCCTGGTTGGCGAAGGGGCCATCCTTCACTTCGTAGAGTTCGAGCAGCGCCGCCGTGCCAAGGATTTGTTTGATTCGCGCCGGGTCATCCACACCGGGCATCTGGATCAGCAATTCAGACTCGGCATCGGTACGTCCACGAGGCTGAACGGTGGACTCCGCCAAGCCAAGACCATTGATGCGGCCTTCGATGGTTGCCATGGAGCGAGCCAGCGTATCGCGCCGAAGTTCCAGCGCCTTGGTAGGCTTCATGGTGAGCCGGTAGTCGGTCGAGTTGACCGAGCCAAGGATCCACGCATCGAACTTATCGTTCACTGTTGAGCGCACTGCACTCGTCTTGTCGAGCGGCACGCCCTTGATCAGGATCTCGATCTTGTCGGCGTCGGCAAGAGTGGCGGGATCATTGCGTTCCATCGATCCAAAGACGATGTTCTGGCGGTTGAAATCTTCCTTCAGCCGCTCGATGTCGGAGTCAGCCTCGGCCTTGAAGGCATCCTGCACCTGGACTTGCAACACGAGGTGGGACCCACCGCGGAGATCCAAGCCAAGCTTGATGTTGTTCTGAATGTTCTTGACCAGCTCATCCTTTGACTTGGGCAGACCGATTATGCCGTAGAGACAAATCACGATCGTGGCCACAATGATGATCAGCTTCGTTCTGAGGTTGCTCTGCATCGATAGTGAAATCCTAGTTCATGTTTGCCCAGCTCACTTGGCCGGGGCGGACGATTCGTCGGTGAGGCGGTTGGACACCGCACTCCGGGCTACTTGGATCCGAATGTTGTCCGGTTTGACGCGCAGGATGACCGAGTCATCGGTGAGGGAGACGATGGTACCGACAATGCCCCCGTTCGTCAGAACCACATTACCAGATTGCAGTTCCGAGATCATCCGCTGCTGCTCCTTGCGCTGCCGGGCCATGGGCCGCAGCATGAGGAAGTAGAAGATCCCGAAAATCAGGATCAGGGGAAGGAAGCTGAGCACCGGATTGGGTGCCGGGCTCGAAGCCGCCTGCAACAGAAACCACGCTGGAATCAACGCATCCTCTCCCGGTCAAATCCGGATGCCGGTAATCTTCGGAGACTCCTCCGAACCGGCCGAAACTATCGGACGCCTGGAAAGGTTGCGCGTAGCCGGGAGGCGAGCGAATCGCCGCCCAAACCATGTTGGGCCGGCTCAGCTTGATCGAACGCCGACGGTTCGAATCGAACTGGTCCCCATACCACGCCGCCGCGTCGTTTCCCGGATTCCGAATCCCGATTCACGACCAGCGCGGCCAACCCACACCAGGGATGTCCCAAGGAAGTGAGTCTCGCGTATTTGGGAGGGGAAGTCAAGCGATAATCCACCAGCGTTGGTACTGAAGCACTTCAGACCCCCCAGTACGGGGGAGGCAAGCAGGTGGCAAATCCCGTGTCCGCGCCCGCGGAATCGGAACCCGGAAAGTCTTCTTCGTTACGCTGGGAATTGGAAGAGTGAGTCGATGGCGATCTCGGCTTCGGGCTTTTCCAGCGGCGAGATCGCTTCGCCGGAACCGTAGATGAGCGCCGATAAGTAGCCCTTCGGCGTGGGCTTGCGATGTACGATCACGCGTTGCGCGTTGATGTCGACCACCCAGTAGTCGGCGATGCCCGCGCGCGCATAGAGCTGGGCCTTGTGCCGCAGGTCAGTGGAGATGCTGGAATCGGAGATCTCGACCACGAGGGCAACTTCCGATGCCTTGGGATTCCGCTCCGGAGCTTCATCATTGGATCGCCGTAGCACGACGATGTCAGGCTCAGGCTCGTTGGTGCGATTATCCGATGCTTGAACATCGATCGGTGCTTCACGGTCTATGCGATCCGGGCCGAAGACCGTTTCAAGCTGGGCTGCAAGCCGGCGCAACACAATGACATGCCATCGCTTCTTGCTCATCTTTGGTATCAGCTCCCCGTTGAGGAGTTCGTACTTCCCTGCCTCCATCAGGCCCTGCGCCTCGAGCGCGGCACAATCCTCCCGCGTCAGCGGGCGCCGGGCGCGCTCTTCATTGCCGATGTCGGAATCGAGAAGTACGAAAGGCATCGTAGTTAGCCGGGGAATTGGAAGAGCGAGTCGATGGCGATTTCGGCACCGGGCTTTTCAAGCGGCGAGATCGATTCGCCTGAGCTGTAGATGAGCGCCGATACGTAGCCCTTCGGCGTGGGCTTGCGATGCACGATCACACGCCGTACGTTGATGTCGACCACCCAATAGTCGGTGATGCCCGCGCGCGCATAGAGCTGGGCTTTGTGCCGCAGGTCGGTGGAGATGCTGGAATCGGAGATCTCGACAACCAGCGCGATGTCGGTGGGCTGCGGATAGCTTGTACGAATCTCGTGATCCGGACGCCGAAGTACGATCAAGTCGGGCTCAGGAGCGTTGATCTGGCTATCCTCCCCACGAACATCAATGGTTGCCTCTTGCTCGACGTGGCGCTTGCCAAAGGCATCCTTCAGCAGATCGAGCAGCAGATTCACCACGATCGAGTGCGGACGCTTCTTGCTCATCTTTGGTATCAGTTCCCCGTTGAGGAGTTCGTACTTCCCTGCCTC
>JAEUQE010000167.1 GCA_016789785.1 Bryobacterales bacterium | reverse complement strand
ATGCTTGGCTTTCCGGAGCAACTCGAGTTTCTCGATACGCTGAGCGACGCGGAGTTGGAACCATTTGGTGGAAGGGCGGACGTCACGGCAATGATGCGCAAAGCCGCGCTCGCCACATGCGACTTCTACATCGCCCATACGTCTTCCGATGGCATCCCTTATTGGGATACCGGCGCGCCGAATCTTCACAAGCTCGGTGACTATACGCAGGGCCCCGCGGATCCATACAACCCTTGGGAACCCGTGGACGCGTCGGCGGCAGCGATTGGTGCACAGGGACTGCTGCGCCTGGGACAGTGGCTGGAGCAACACGGCGAGTCCGGCGCGAACTACCGCCACGCGGGACTTACTGTTCTCGCGACGCTCCTGGATGAGCCGTATCTCAGCACTGGCGCCGGGCATCAAGGTCTATTGCTGCATTCCGTGTATCACCGGCCCAACGGTTGGGATCACGTTCCGGCGGGGCAGAAAGTGCCGTGCGGGGAATCCAGCATGTGGGGCGACTATCACCTTCGCGAAGCGGCGCTCTACGTGCAGCGAATGGCGGAGAATCAGTCTTACCTGAAGTTCTGGAGTTGAGGCGTTCTTGAAGGGAGGACGCCCTACTCCTCCTGCGGAGGCGGGCCGGAAACACGAATGGCGTACATAGATCTGCGCCCGCTGGAAGGCGTCTCCCCGATTGGGGACGCTCTGCAGATTGGCGCTTTGCGGCGCAAAGCTCAACCGGCCAGGACAGCCAGGTGTGAAAAACCGCTGAACGTTTTCCTGTTTGCGTGCAGCGCGCAGGCCCCGGCCTGCCGCGTCCCCTATCGAGGGGATGCCTCCGGAGCAGGCGCAGATCCCTGCATTCCGGCTTCGCCGGGGCGCGCAGACTGAAGTCTGCGTGGCGTCCCCCTCGATAGGGGACGTTTGAAGAGAGCACGCTCTTCCCTTGACGCGGCCAGATTGCGGGTGTTGTGCGTAGCGGCGACGTCTGCGTCGCAGCGCCGTTGATGCGGCCGGGCAAGCTATGATGTCGAAGGATGCTTGTCGAGTTGATGGTGGAAAACCTCGCCGTCATGGAACGGCTTCGCGTTCGCTTTCACTCCGGTTTCAACGTGTTGACCGGTGAAACGGGGAGTGGCAAGTCCATCGTTGTCGACGCGCTTGGGCTACTGTTCGGCGGCCGCGCTTCGAGTGAAGTGATTCGTGCGGGCTGCGATCGTGCGCGCGTCTCCGGGATCTTCGAAGTCGCCGATACGCCGGAACTGCGCGCCGCGCTCGAATCTGCTGGTGTGCCGCTGGAGGAAGGGGAATTGCTCATCGAACGCGAGATCCTCTCCAGTGGCAAATCGCGCGCCTTCGTCGGCAGCCGGCCTGCCACCGCGACCCTTCTCCGCGACCTTGCGCCTCTGCTCGGCGACATCCACGGGCAACACGATCAGCAGCGCCTGTTCGACAAGTCAGAACAGCTTGCCATGCTCGACGAGTTCGCCTCCGTAAACGACGCACTGGCTCGCGTTGCCACGGCGTATCGCGAATGGCGAGCCGCCAACGAAGAGCTCGAGCAGTTGGACCGCAATGAGCAGGACCGTCTGCGGCTGGCCGACCTTTGGTCGTATCAGGTAAAGGAGATCGAAGCCGTCGCGCCCAAGGCTGGCGAGGACGAGGCGTTGGAACAGGAACGCCGGATTCTGCAGAACTGCACGAAAATTGAGGAGCAAGCGTCGTCCGCGTACGCCGCGCTCTACGACTCGCCGCAGTCCGCACTGGCGCAGATCCGGGCGGCCCGGAAGCGGGTGGAAGAGCTGGCCCGAATCGATGCGAAGCTCGAATCGCTTCTCGAACCAATGGCGTCGTCGGAAGCCCAACTGGAGGACGTGTCGTTTGAGTTGCGAGACTATCTCGGAGGGCTGGAGGCGGATCCTGCGCGGCTGGAACACGTGGAGAACCGGTTGGCCGCGATCGACAAGCTGAAACGCAAGTATGGCGCGACGGTTGATGAGGTGATTGCCTTCTACGACACAACGCGTCAGCAACTGGACACCGCCGAGAATCTCGAAGCGCGCCGTGCGGAGTGCAAAGCGAAGGCGGATCAGCTGGCCGCGCTTTACCGGTCCTCGGCGGAAAAGCTCACCGCGGTGCGGCAGGACGCGGCACGGAAGCTTGAGAAGAGAGTGGAGGCCGAACTTGCATCGCTGGCCATGGACCGCACGCGATTTCGTGCCGCCTTCCACGAAGCGGCTTGGTCCGAACGTGGGGTGGACGCGGTTGAGTTTCTGATTGCGCCGAACGTCGGCGAAGAGGCGAAGCCGCTTGACCGAATCGCCTCGGGTGGCGAGTTGTCGCGCGTGGCACTTGCGCTGAAGACCGCCATCACGGTTGCTTCACGCGCCAGGCGCAGTGTCCCACGGACGCTTGTTTTCGATGAAGTGGATGCGGGCATTGGAGGCCGCGCCGCGGAAACGGTGGGACGCAGATTGAAAGCGATCGCCGCCTCCAACCAAGTGCTGTGCGTGACGCACCTCGCGCAGATTGCCGGCTTCGGCGATCACCACTACAGCGTCGAAAAACGGGAATCAAAGGGGCGCACGGTGGCCACCATCGAAGAATTGTCAGGCGATCCGCGAACCCGCGAGATCGGGCGGATGCTCTCTGGCGAGCATCTTACGCCCGAAGCGCTGAAACATGCCGAGCAGTTGATCAAGCTTGGCGCTAGCGCCTGATGTGCACCCAGGTGTGCACGTGTGGCGACCCGCGGAAGTACCAAAGCATGCGCGGGCTCTCAAGTTGCCACGTGTCCCAAACGCCATCGTTGCCGAGATCTTCGGTCTTGAAGAACGCCATGGACAACGCTGCCACGCCGCCGTTGGCTTTGATCAGCTTCATTGACTCGTCGACGTCCTTCTTGCGATAGGGCAGCAGCAAGTCGGCGAGGACTTTCTCCACAAGCACCCGCTGATCTTTCGACATCTCTGACACGGGCAGCCCATCGAGCTTCTGAGTGCGCGACTTGAGGGAGATGGTTTCGGTGGCGCGTTCCGGCCGCGGCGGCTGCGACACGATCGCCAGTTCGCGCTGCTTTCCATTGAGCGACTGAAAAACTTCGTTCGCGCGCTTTGCCTGGTACCAGTAGACGTTGCCAGGATGGTCGGGCTTCTCGGTTCCGCTCGGCCCTGATTGATGTCCGTAGAAGATCGGTCCGCCGAAGGCCACACCTTCCACGGAATCGCCATCGCAGCGAACGGTGCAGTGCCGCCCTGTGAGGACAAACTCGAACTTGCCGGAGCCAGGCTCACCGAACAGCGCCACGGAGTAGTTTCCGAGCCCCTTGGCATCCTCCTCGATCTGGCGGGACACGTTGCCATAGAAGTCGGGGTTGTAGAGGCCCTGGAAGATCTCCCGGACCATCGCCTGCTGGTCGGGTGTGAAGAACTTGCCGACGCGCGCCGGCGTGATGAACCAGTTGTTGTCCACCTTCGACCGAAGTTCATCCTCGAAAGGCCGGCAGATGACTTTCTTCTGCTCTTCGGTGAGGCTTTTGTAGAGCGTGCCGGTGAGTGTTTCGGAAGGCGTGCCGGTCTTCGGGACAGCAAGCGCGGCGGTGGGGAGTGAAGTGATTGCGGCAGTGCTCTTCAGAAACTGCCTGCGGTCCATTTTGCAGTCAGGGCATTCCATGGATAGCTCCTCTCGGACTACAGCGTGGGGAATCCAGCAATGGCCGTTACTGTATCACGTCGCGGGGCATGCCGGGACGCGACGCTGGGACTGCCTTTGGCACTTGGGTATGAAAAATCATGGATCGTGACGAAGCTCGCCGCTTTCGGTGCCGGAACGTCTCCAGCAAATCCCGGTCCGCCAGCGGCGAGGACCTTGGAGCCCCACGCAACCTGCGTCCACGTCTTGAAAGGCGGATCCGAACCTGGACCAACAAGGCAAGACCGGCGGCTTAGGGCTGGAACGGGCTGCCAACCTTGGCGCCGCCTGTTGCATCGAAAGCTGTAAGCGATGCCCGCCTCATGCGCTTGCGTTGCGGCCAACCGGCGCCGCTGGCCAGCAGAAACAGGCTCAATGTGGTGGGCTCCGGAACGCTGGAAACCATGACATTGTCGATGTTGATGCCTGGAAAAACAGCGCTACGATCGCTGCCGAACTGCATAAGAATGTTGACAGTCTCGCCAGCAAAGGTACTCAGTTCAAACTGTGCGATACTCACATTCGCCCCGGGCTTATTCCTGAGTACTTCAGAGGGCCAACTCCAGAGAAAACCTGTCCCTGAGTGTACTGCACCTGCGAAGCTGAGGTGGGCAACAGCAGCGAGTGAACCTGACGTCAACACGCCTGCCGCTGCCACCAGGTTGACACCGTCATAACCGGGTTCCAGATGCGCGTAGCAGACAAATTGCAGGAAGATGAGCCTCCCCAATGGCTTCCGCGAAATCGGGAGCAATTTGGGTTTCCTGCATTCAAGAAACTCCTGCTGACCGGCACGTCGGATGTCACTCTCCACGGTTTAGCCGGAACCGTAGGAAGACGCTCGCACTGAATGGACTGGACCCGTAGTACAGCTTCAGCGTGCTCGCGATTGAGTAAGCTGTTACGTTGAAGCCAGCCGCGGCTTGCATGGCGCCTGCACTCCCGAGCTCTCGTGTGTAGCCGATCGTGGAAGCGGAAACGTTGTGCGCCCGCTTGCCGGTCTCGTCGAATAGGCGGTGTTCAAGATCATGGTCGTACGCGAAGAGTTCATCGCGCTGGGACCATTCAAATCGGCCCGTAAGCAGATTCTTCCGGGTGACCGGAATCACCGTTTCTGCCAGCAGAGCATTTGTCGCATAACGTCCGATGGTCTTGTAGTTCCGAGCCCAGATCAGACTGGTGGACCAACCGAGCGTGCCGCGGACCGGTTTGGTGTAATGCACCGACGCTGCGCTGCGGACTACGTCGTCCTCATGAGTTGTTTCCGGGCGGCGAATGCGGCCCGCGGAGACCTGTGTCACCCAGTTGCGGCCAGGTTGCCACGTCAGGCGGCTCGACCAGGAGTCGATTGGCCCCAGATCGATGTTCCACCGGTTCTCGTTCGGTTCCTTGCCACGGAAGCCGCTGGCTTCCAGGCGAAACTTGCCATGGGTCACGCCGGCGGTCACCACGTTGTTGGCGATGTGCGTGGCGTCCTGCCAGTGGTGGCCAAGCGTCGCCTGCGGCAGTTCCATGGCCGAAGCGCGGTGCGGGAACGCAATCGGGCCCAGAGCCGCATCGCCCACCGGGGCGTAGTAGAAGTTGATCATCGTCTTTTCACCGAGGGGCCGGGCATAGTGAATGCTCAGCTCCATCAGGAAGTCGTGGGGGTGCTGTCCATCGACAATCGGCTTGCCGTTGGCTGTCTCACCGCTTTGGAACAGCAGCGGATACTGCTTGCCAGTAACGGTTAGGGGATCCAGGGAAACCATGCCCCGCAGCATCAAACTCCCGCGCCCGAGGTTCCGGGCGGCCGCCAGCATGCCCCAGTTGGCTGAGTAGATCTTGTCGCCGCCGCGAGGACCAGACTGCTGTGTCCCGGCCAGGAAGGCTTGCCCCATCCACATCAGGTTCCAGTTCCCCTTGGTCTGCATCACCATCGGCATCGGCCAGGAGGCCGGGTTGACGCTCGTGCCGGAACCGAATCCGAATAGAAAACCAATACCGCGGTTCGGACTGGCGCCGCCTTCATTTTGGTGCTCTGCGTGGTGATAGTGGTCGTGGTTCTCGGGTTCGGCGCTTTTCGTCGCAACTTCGGCGGGTGGTTGCTCATGGACATGTTGCGCAAGCCCCGCAGGTGTCAGTGTCAGCGCAAACAGAAGGCCAGTAGGAATCAGGCCGGTTCGAATCAGGTTGATCATCGGTTCGTCGCTCCTCAGGGTTGCTGACGGAGGCATGCGAGAACCTTACACCCGGCCGTGAAGACATCAATGGCAGCCCGGCTGGCTCTTTGGCTTGCAGTGGCACTCGATGCAGCCGTGCGTTGCGCAGATACCACACGCGGTCACTACCTGCTTTCGCAACGCTTCACGGGCCCGATGCACACGCACTGCAGCATTGTTTGCGGTGATGCTCGCCCTCGCAGCGAGGTCCGCCAGGCTTCCGTCTTCCAGATCAACGGCCTGAATCGCTTCGCGGTACTCTGGCTTCACATTCTCCAGCAACGCCGTGACACACTGGCAAATCTCACCCTTGAAGAGTTCATCGGGTTCCTGGTGATCCTGCAGATGGGCGACGAGTTGTTCGGAAACGCGTTCTGCCGATCCGCGCTGGCGGTAATGGTCGATGATGGCGTTACGAAGGACGCGATAGAACCAGGCCACGACGCTCTCTTCGTCGCGGACGGATCCACCCTTTTCCAAGCTACGCACGAAAGCCGCCTGCAGAATGTCTTCCGCGGCGGCCTTGGATTGGACCCTCTTTTCTAAGAAAGACAGAAACTGCTGACGTCCTTCGACAAGCCGGGTGATGGCTTCGGGACTGAGCCCACTGTCCGTTACGGAGCTGCTGCTCATGCCCGAAGCCTAGCATGTGGTGGTTTCGTTCGCATAGTTTAGCCAAGACTCACCGGCGGAGCCGCAAGCTGTTGCTCACCACACTGAACGAAGACAGCGCCATCGCAACACTCGCCAGCACAGGAGTTAGAAGCCATCCAAACGCCATGTAGAACGCACCTGCCGCGACCGGGATGCCGATCAGGTTGTAGAGGAACGCCCAGGCGAGATTCTGCTTCATGACACGGAGCGTTCGGCCGGAGAGATCGATGGCCGATACGGCGGCATCAAGGTCACTTCGCATCAGTGTGACGTCGGAAGCCTCCGAAGCGATGTCGGACCCCGAGGCCATCGAGAGTCCGGAATCTGCCTGCGCCAGCGCCGGCGCATCGTTGACGCCATCGCCGACCATCGCCACACGGCGCCCCTCCTGCTGCAGGCGCTTCACTTCGGCTACCTTGCCTTCCGGCAGTACTCCAGCAACCACCTCGTCGATGCCGACCATACGGGCCACAGCCAAGGCCGTCGACTTCCTGTCGCCAGTGAGCATCACTACGCGAAGCCCCCTGCTGCGCAGCTTCAGGATCGATGCCGCCGAAGTGGGTTTGACGGGATCGGCAATGGCGATGACACCTGCCAGGGAATCGTCAACTGCTACGAAGACCAGCGTCGCTCCGGCCGCCGACAACTTCTCCGCCGTAGCCAGCAACGCCGTGATGTCAATCTCGCGCGATTCCATCAGGCGTTGATTGCCGATGAGCACCCGCCGTCCTTCGACAGTCGCGGATGCGCCAAGACCTGGCGAGGCCTCAAAACCGGCGGCCGGCGCGGGGATCAAAGCACGATCTTCCGCAGCGCTCACGACTGCCTCGGCCAGCGGATGCTCCGACAACCTCTCCACCGCCGCGGCCGTGGCCAGCACGGTATCTTCCGAGAATCCGGCAGCAGGAACAACCTGAGTTACGGAAGGCCGCCCCTGCGTGATGGTGCCGGTTTTGTCGAGCAGGATGGTGTCGACGCCGTGCAACTTCTCCAGGGCTTCGCCACCTTTGAAGAGCACGCCGGCCTGGGCTCCGCGGCCTATGGCGACTGTCACCGCCGTGGGCACCGCTAGTCCAACCGCACACGGGCAGGCGATGATCAGCACCGCAACGGCAGCACTGAGAGCACGGACCAGGCCGGCTTCCGGCGCCAGAACGATCCATGCCACGAACGTGGCGATCGCGATGGAGATGACGATGGGGACGAAGACGGCGCTGATGCGGTCCGCCAGCTTCTGCATCGGGGCACGTGAAGCCTGTGCTTCCCGCATCAGTTTCACGATCTGCGAGAGCATGCCGGCCGCACCGACAGCCGTCGCGCGATAGCGAAGGGAGCCGAGGCGGTTCAGGGTACCGCCGATCACTTTGTTGCCCACTTCCTTTTGCACGGGCACGGGTTCGCCGGTGAGCATGGATTCGTCGATGGCGCTTCTGCCTTCGATGACGACGCCATCCACCGGAACCCGCTCCCCGGGCCGCACCAGGACTACTTCGTTGGCCTGGACCTCACCAGCCGGAACATCGATCTCGATTCCGTTGCGAATGACGCGCGCCTGCGCGGGTTGCAGCAGGAGCATCTTCTTCAGCGCCTCGGAGGTCTTGCCCCGTGCGCGGCTTTCGAGCGAGTTTCCCGTAAGCACCAGGGCGATGATCATCGCTACGGCCTCGTAGTAGACCTCCGCGGGCACGCCGTGCCTGACGAAGAAGTCGGGCGCTACGGTGGCCGCGAGGGAGTACACAAAGGCGGCTCCGGTGCCCACGGCGATTAGAGTGTTCATGTCGGCCGTGCGGTGCTGGAAGGCGGTCCAGGCACGCGTGTAAAACTGCCGTCCCGCCCAGCCAATGACGGCGATGGTGAGCGCAAGAAGTGCCCACTTCAAGGCCGCCGGACGGATGGAATACAGCCAGGGCATCGCCGTGCGCATCGGTGGCTCGATGAGGTTCATCAGCGGACCGAGGATCGGGTCGCCTCCTCCATGAGTTGCGTGATCCCCTCCCGGCATCAGGGGCATCGAAAGAACCATGGCAACCGCACCCAGCGCTCCGCTTGCAATCGCTTTGCGCCGCAGATCGTTGTACTCCTCCGCCTGCGCCTCCTCCTGGGCGGCCTGTTCTTCGGCCAGACTGGCTCGGACGACGGGCAGTTCCGCGCCGTAGCCACGGCTGCGGATGGCATCCACCAGAGTTTCCACGCTGGTGTCGCCGGGCTGGAAGGATACTTTCGCTTCACGGGTCACCAGGTTGACGTTTGCGGCGGTCACACCCGGCTGCTCTTCCAGCGCCTCGCGGACATGACCCACGCACGAGGCGCAGGTCAGGCCGGATACCGGAATCGTAACTTCTGCGGTGTTTGCTGTTGTGGGTTGCGTCATGGTCGTCTCCGTTCTGTTCCTCTGTCCTTACTCCGATGGTGGAGTGCCTGGCTTGTAAGCGCTCTTTCGAATCGCGTCCGCGATGGCGCCCGGTTCGGTGGTGCGCGGGTTGTAGGAAACCTTTACCTCGCCCGCCGCCAAGTTCACTTCCACCGCCTTGACGCCCGTGTTTCCTTCCAAACCTGCTTTGATGTGCCAGACACATGACCCGCAGGACATACCTTGAACAGGAAATGTGACTTGGTTGAACGTTGCTGTTTTCGATTCCATGGTTATCCCTCCACCTCAATCTCGCCGTGAAGCATGCTCATCCCGCAGGCGAACTCGAACGTGCCCGCCTTGGTTGGGGTGATGTCGATGACTGTCTTTTCAAACGGCTTGAGAAACCGGCGAACGCCGAATTCGCTAATGACGACTTCGTCCGAACACGGGGACTTCTCCTTCCGGTCGAAAACCAGCCGAAGGGGTTGCCCCTTCTTCGCGCGAACCACGGAAGGCGAATAGCCACCTTCGACGGTGATGTTCACTTCCTGGCTTCCGCCGGCCGTCGCTTTCGCCGTAACGGCAGCCTTGGGGGCCATGAAGAAGTACCAGTTCACCCAAGCGATCGCGGCAGCACCGGCAAGCAGAATCAACATTTCCAGCATTTTGAGCCTCCTTTGAGCAGCGCCTTCTTCTGCGCCGTTCACAGGTGCTGACGGAGAGGTCTGGGAGACCTTACACCGGTGGGGAGGATGATTTTTGCAGCTATGCGGAAGCGGAAGGCGGCGTATGGGACGGGGAAGGGCGGTGGAGGTGCTGGGAGACTTTGTCAGGGTGCCCGCGAACCGTCAGACCATTCCGCCCCGGTCGCTTGAAATGGCGTTACTCCGTTGGAAGAATCGGCTGCGTGGGGCGATTCAGTCTCTTGAAAAGATGGAGCGGGAGACCGGGTTCGAACCGGCGACGTCCAGCTTGGGAAGACGACGGTAGATTGGAAACAAAGACAATAGCGTTTCCCGCACCTCGTTCTGGCGATTGAGAATACGCCGGTTTTGGCCTCCTTCGTTCTCCACCCTCCAAATAGAGCACAAATGGAGCACACGTCCCCTCCTGTTGCAAAGTGTCGATAGTTCGCATAGAACTCTCAACGAAACTCAACAGCGTGTGCGCTTCAGGAGGGTTTGAGAACGGTTTATGTTGCGCAGCGAGACTACGCTTTCGGACGATTTATTGAACTGGACTCCGGTTTGAACAAGTGCTAGATTGCGTAGCGTGGCTAAGCAAATCGAAGGAAAGCTAAACCGGTTAGAACGGCTGATACCCGAGGGCTTGGTCGTGGACTCGGCATGGCTCGGCAAGCACGGGTATTCGAGTTCCTTGCGCAGTCAATACGTGAGTCGTGGCTGGCTCGAACAGCCAGCCCGCAAAGTGTACAGGAAAAAGCGCGGCCCGCTAAAATGGGAGCAAGTCGTCATATCGCTCCAAACGTTGCTTGGCTGCCCGCTGACTGTGGGTGGACGAACCGCTTTGGAATTGCAGGGCTTTGCGCACTATCTTTCCCAGGGCACTCGCGAGGTGCATCTTTATGGCCCCACGCGCGCCCCCCGATGGCTCAACAAGCTGGGGCTGGATGTGAAATTCCAGTGGCACAACAGTGAAACGCTTTTTCCCCTCGGCTCCGCCGGAAAAACACCCGCAGGAGGCCGTGATTCCCGCGCTGGCCTAGTCACGCAACAGTGGGGGCAATGGGAATGGTCGATTACGCTCTCGTCGCCCGAGCGGGCCATTCTGGAACTCTTGGATGAATTGCCCGAGCATGAAACCTTCCATCAGGTTGACAAGCTCTTCGAAGGCCTGCCCAATCTCAGCCCCACACGCCTTGAAAAACTGCTGATCGGTTGCCGTAGCGTCAAGGTCAAGCGCCTGTTCTTCTTCTTCGCCGACCGCCATCAGCACGCGTGGCTCAAGCGCATTCGTAAAGAGGCGATAGCTCTGGGCAAAGGCAAACGGATGCTGGTTCGCGGTGGAGAGTTGAACGCCGCCTACCAGATCACGGTACCGGGAGACTTGGATGGCGTTTAATGAAATCTATCAACGCCAGGTGCGGCTCTTGATCCGGGCGCTGCCATACATCGCCCAAGAAAGCTGCTTTGCACTAAAGGGCGGAACGGCCATTAACCTCTTCGTCCGCGACATGCCGCGCCTGTCGGTGGATATCGACCTCACCTACCTGCCGGTTGCGTCCCGCGAAAGGTCGCTCACCGCCATTGACGCGGCGATGCGCCGGATTTCAGATCGGATACGCAAGGCCCTGCCCAAATCAAAGATCGCTTCAACAGCGACGCCCGAGGGCGCGGTGGTTCGGCTTCTGATCCAGGAAGGGGAGGCGCAGGTCAAAATCGAAGTAACGCCGGTTCTGCGAGGATGCGTTTACCAGCCGCAAATGCGCCGTGTATCGCCGACGGTGGAAGATGCGTACGGGTTCGCGGAAATGCGCATCGTTTCATTTGCCGATTTGTACGGCGGCAAGCTGGTGGCGGCGCTTGACCGTCAACACCCGCGCGACTTTTTCGATGTGCGTGATCTGCTTGCCAACGAAGGCATCGATGATTCCTTGCGCCGGGCGTTCATCGTCTATCTCTTGAGCCACAACCGTCCGATGTGGGAGATTCTGGAGCCTGTGCGCAAACCAATCCGCGAGGAATTCTTGAGGGGGTTTGAGGGGGTTTGAGGGGATGCCCCATACTTCCGTGCCACTGGCAGAACTGGAGTCCGCGCGCGAACGGATGATCGCGTCGGTCGTTGGGCAAATGCCGGAAGCCCATAGACGCTTTTTGGTTTCGTTTGAGCGCGGGGAGCCGGATTGGGCGTTGTTGGAAATTCCAGTCGCCAGTGAACTTCCCGCCGTCGAATGGCGGCAACACAATCTCGGCACCCTTACGGCGGCGGCCCGCGCGGAGCTTGTTTCGAGGCTGGAAGCTATACTGTTCCCCGCTTCGCAATCAGCGAAGTCATAGCTGAAAAGATTCATGAGGACACGCACCGGGCTGACAACGCTGGCTTTCTGGTGATGCGCCGGACGCACGCGAGCCTCATGAATGCCCTGGGCGTGAGCGGCAAGCTGGTGGCCGATCAGCTCGGCCACAGCCTTGACGTGAATCAGAATGTCTATACGCAATCGCCGGTGGAAAGCCGGAGAGAAGCGGTCAATCGGTTGGAGGAGCGGTTGCTCGTCATGTAGATCGAGCACAAACGGAGCACGGGTCAAAACCGGTGCGTGCAAACCGTTGATTTTCTTGGAGCGGGAGACCGGGTTCGAACCGGCGACGTCCAGCTTGGGAAGCTGGCATTCTACCACTGAATTACTCCCGCTCAAGGAGTTCACGAAAAGACAGACCCTTTCGTTACCCTCAGCGTATCATATCCCTTGACACCGGGCTACCGATTCCACCCAGCCAACACCGCCTGCCCGAGCGCGATGCCGCCATCGTTCGGCGGTACCCTCTGGTGCGTAAACACTCGGTAGCCTGCAAACCCAAGTAACTCCACCACCCTCCCCGACAGCCAGGCATTCTGGAACACGCCACCACTCAAAACCACGCGTTCCAGCCTGCTCGCATGCGCCATCGCCACTACCCACCGTGCCGCCGTCTCGTGAAACCGCGCCGCGATCTCCCCACAATCCACACCCAACCCGCGATCCCGCAGCACCGCTTCCACCACCGGCCGCCAGTCCAACTCCCCGCCATCCACCACTACCGGATAAGCATCCGCCACGCGCCCTGCAATCGCAGCCTCCAACCGCATCGGCACCTGACCCTCATAACGATTCGCAATCGCGACCCCGCTCAGCGCGGCCATCGCATCGAACAACCGGCCCATGCTCGTCGTCCATGGAGCATTCCACCCGCGCGAGGCCATCGCCTGCAGACGCGCCACATCCTCCGCCGGCAACCCCACATTCGCACTCAATCCGCAGTGCTCCAGAAGCGCCAGCGCAACCCGGCGGCAATCCCGTGCTGCCTGATCTCCCCCGGGCAAGCGAAACGCCCGCAGATGGCCCACCCGATCCATCCCACTCTCCGATACCAGAAAAAACTCGCTGCCCCAAATCGCACCGTCGGTCCCAAGCCCGGTTCCATCCCAGGCCACTCCCAGATACGGCGGCGCCACCTCATTCTCCGCGGCACACGACGCGACATGCGCCATGTGATGCTGGACACGCACAATCGGCAGACCCAAGCCCTCGGCATACTGCGTCGATAGATAGTCGGGATGTAAGTCGCACGCGACCAGTTCCGGCTCGAACTCGTACAGCCGTGAGAGATCCACAATCGCACGTTCGAAAGCACGATAGGCCTCCACCGTCTCCAGATCGCCAATGTGCTGACTGAGAAACACCTGCTGCCCCTGTGCGATCGCGACCGTGTTTTTGAGATGCGCACCCACCGCAAGAACGCGCGGCAGTTCGCGAGGCACACGCACCGGAAGCGGAGCATAGCCACGCGCCCGGCGCAGCACCATCTGCCGGCCCGTCGCTGTCACGCGCACCACCGAGTCATCGCAGGGCCGCGCCACCGGCCGGTCATGCAACAGGAAGCTGTCGGCGAGTCCTTTCAGCCTTTGCTCCGCCTCCTCATTCCCAATCGCGATTGGCTCGTCGGACAGGTTTCCGCTTGTCGCCACCACCGGCCTTGCCAACCGCCTCAGCAGAAGATGGTGCAGCGGCGAGTAGGGCAGCATGGCACCTACGAACGGCGAGTGCATCGAGACCTCCGGGGCCAGCTCACCCTTTTCCGTTGGACGCAGCAACAGAATCGGCGCTGCACTGCTGGTTAGCACTGCCAGTTCCGCGCCATTCAACTCACAACTGCGCCGCAACGCTTCGACATCCGGAAACATCACTGCGAGTGGTTTCTCCTCCCGGTGTTTGCGCATTCGCAGACTCTTCACGGCGTTGCTCGACGTCGCATCGCACATCAACTGGAATCCGCCAATCCCCTTCACCGCAACGATGTCGCCAGCCGCCAAGCGTTCGGCAGCAAGCTCCACGGTCTGGTTCAACTGTGGACCGCATCGCGGACAGGCAATCGGCTGCGCGTGGAAGCGCCGGTCGTGCGGGTCGCGATATTCCGACTCGCACTCGCGGCACATCGCGAACTCACGCATCGTCGTCCCTGGCCGGTCATACGGAATCGACTCGATGATGGTGTACCTCGGACCGCAATTGGTGCAGTTTGTGAAAGCGTAGCCATGTCGGCGAGCGTTGGGATCCGCGATCTCGGCCAAGCATTCGGGGCAGGTGGCGAGATCGGGCAGCAGTACCGCGGACTTTGTCTCGCCCGCCGAACTCGGCGCAATCTCGAACTTCGCATATCCCGCTGGATCCAACTCGGAGACTTCCATCGAGAGAATCACGCACGGGGGCGGTTTCTCCCGATGGAGCCGCACGGAGAACTCCTCGGCAAGCCCTGGCTCACCTTCCACTTCCACCAACGCCCCAGCCGCCGAATTCTGTACGATGCCGCGCAGCCCCAATTCGTTCGCCAGCCGGTAGACGAAAGGTCGAAATCCCACGCCTTGTACCGCTCCGTAGAGCAGCAGACGGCGGCGAGTCAGTATTGGCATTTCTGTCTCCAGTGTGTCATTGTTCGCACCCAAGTTGACTTCGCCGTGAGGCACCTCACCCAACGCCTAAGGGAGCGCTGTCCGCTGATCCCGAGGATTCACGGAAAGGGTCCGTCCGGCCCTGTGCTGGGAATATGGAACTCGAAGTGCATTGCAAGTGACTGAGGTGAGCGAGGAGTCGAGAAGTGCCGCTGATGAATGCGCCGCCTGCCCTGCCTGAAGTCGCTTCCGCCGTTTCGAGGTTTCCCGAGGCCGGCGAGACACGGTTCGTCCATCTCACTCAATTCTCCATCGCGAAGGCTGGCGTGCGCTGTCTTCGAACGCCGCTCGGAGATGGCCGTCAGCACCCCTATCGACCAACACTACGGGAGCCCCAAGATGCATGAAACCGGACTAGCCGCAAGCATCCTCGACATCGCTGAACGGGAGGCGCATCGCCATGGGTCCAGCCGGATTCTTCTCGTCCGGCTGAAGCTGGGACGCTTCACGGGCGTAGTGCGTGAGTCGCTCGAATTCGCCTTTGAAGCGTTGCGGCCCGGCACGCTCGCTGAAGATGCCGTGCTCGATATCGAACCGGTTCCGCTGGCTGCCAAGTGCCCAGCGTGTCAGTGGAGCGGCGAACCGGTCCGTGAATTCTGCTTCATCTGTCCCTGCTGCAATGCGCCCCTGGAGATCCTCAGTGGCCGGGAGATGCAGGTGGCATTCATCGAACTGGAGGAGCGTCAGGAAGCAGCATGCAACGTATCGTGATCGAAACCAAGGTTCTGCGGAAGAACGATGAGGCCGCTCTTGCGAATCGCGCTCTGTTCGATCAACATGGCATCGCGGCGATCAACTTCATGTCGGCCCCGGGCGCGGGCAAAACGTCGGTACTCGAACATATGTTGCGCGCTCTGAAGCACGATCTGCGGATGGCGGTGATTGAGGGTGACCCGGCAACCTCATTCGATTCCGAGAGGATTCATGCGCTGGGCGTTCCCGCGCACCAGATCACCACCGGCACCTGCTGCCACCTCGACGCGAAGATGGTGTCGCGCGCCCTGGATCAGTTCTCACTTGGATCGCTGGATGCCGTCATCATCGAGAATGTCGGCAACATGATGTGTCCCGCTGAGTTCAATCTCGGCGAGCAGTTGCGCGTCATGGTCTACAGTTGCGTGGAGGGCGCGGAGAAGCCCAAGAAGTACCCCGTGATGTTTCGCACCACACACGCTGTGATCATCAACAAGATCGACTTGCTGCCCTATTCCGGAGTATCGCTGGAGGAACTGCGCGGCAATGTGCTCGACGTGAATCCGGAGGCACTCGTATTTCCGCTATCCTGCCGTACCGGCGACGGCGTTTCGCAATGGGTGGAGTGGTTTCGCAACGCGGTTCTCAGCATGCGCAGGGAGCACGGACGATGTGCCTAGCAATTCCCGGCAAGGTGCTCAACGTCGACGGCGACGATCCGGCCTTTCTGTCAGGCAAGGTCGACTTTGGCGGGATCCGCAAAGAGATCCGCTTTGCCTTTACTCCCGAGGTGCGGCCGGGAGACTACGTGCTAGTGCATGTCGGCTTCGCGCTCCGCGTCATTGACGAGGTGGAAGCTGAGCGCAACCGCGCGACGATCGCCGAAATGCTTGAGGAGTTCGGGACCAGCCTGCAGGGTGAGGCGGATGACGAGGGGCCAGTAAGAAGCGAATCGCCATGAAGCACCTGGACGAGTATCGCGACGCGCCCACGGTGGCCGGCCTCGCACAGGCCATTCATCGCATCACCACGCAGTCCTGGACCCTTATGGAGATCTGCGGCGGGCAAACTCACAACATCCTTCGCAACGGGCTCGATCGCATGCTGCCGCCGGGCATCACGCTGGTGCACGGACCGGGCTGCCCCGTCTGCGTTACCCCAGTGGAACTCATTGACAAGGCGGTGGCCATCGCGGGCAAGCCCGAGGTCATCTTCTGCTCCTTCGGTGACATGATTCGCGTGCCCGGATCCCAGCGGAGTCTGCTGGACGCAAAGGCAATGGGTGCCGATCTGCGCGTTGTCTACTCGCCCCTTGATGCTGTGAATCTCGCTCGTCAGAACCCTGCCCGGCAAGTCGTGTTTTTCGCCGTCGGCTTTGAGACCACGGCGCCGGCGAACGCGATGGCCGTTTGGCAGTCGCAGCAGTTGGGAGTGGACAACTTCTCTGTGCTGGTGGCGCACGTTTTGGTGCCACCCGCCATGGAATCGATCCTGGGTTCGCCAAACTGCCGCGTGCAAGGCTTTCTTGCGCCAGGTCATGTGTGTACCGTGGAAGGCTATCTCGACTATGAGCCGGTAGCGGCGTATTACCGCGTGCCGGTGGTCGTTACGGGCTTTGAGCCCGTGGATATCCTGGAAGGCATCCTGATGGTGGTGCAACAGCTGGAAAGTGGCCGTGCCGAGGTCGAGAATCAATATGCGCGCGTGGTGCATCGGGAAGGCAACACCGCCGCGCGAGATCTCGTCCGCAGCGTCTTCGAGGTGAGTGATCGCAGTTGGCGAGGCGTCGGCCGGATTCCGAACAGCGGGCTGAAACTTCGCGAGCGCTACCGTTCCTTTGATGCGGAGGCGCGATTTGGCATTCGAATGGCGTCCCTGCCCGAGCCTGACGAATGCATCGCCGGCCTTGTGCTCCAGGGCGTGAAGAAGCCTTGCGATTGCCCGGCCTTCGGTACTTCCTGCACTCCCGAACGCCCCCTCGGCGCGCCCATGGTTTCCTCCGAAGGCGCCTGCTCGGCATACTACCTTTATGCCCGAAGCTAAGCCGGAGTTCGTCCTTCACTGCCCATTGCCCTCCGAGCCAGGCGACCGGGTCGTAATGGCACATGGGGGCGGGGGAAGGCTCTCGCAGCGGTTGTTCGAGAGCGTCTTCCGGCCTGCGTTTTCCAATGCGCTGCTGGATGAGCGTCACGACGGCGCGATATTTCCCGGCTCCGCGCGCATGGCCCTCTCCACGGACAGCTACGTGGTCAGGCCGCTGTTGTTTCCCGGCGGCAACATTGGAGATCTCGCGGTCAACGGCACCGTCAATGATCTCGCGATGTGCGGAGCCCGGCCTCAGTATCTGAGCTGCGCGTTCATTCTAGAAGAAGGGCTGCCGATGACAACCCTGCGCACGGTTGTCGAGTCCATGCGGGCCGCAGCCGAGCGCGCGGGCGTACAACTGGTAACAGGCGACACGAAAGTGGTGGACCGCGGCAAGGCGGATGGAATGTTCATCACCACCGCGGGCGTCGGCGAAGTGTGCCATCCGATTGCAGCTTCGCGGATCGAAGCAGGCGACGCCATCCTCGTCAGCGGCGATCTCGGCACACACGGCATGGCGATTCTCTCCGTGCGCGAGGGCCTCGAATTCGAATCGCCGATTGTCAGCGACACCGCGCCACTGTGGGAACCGGTGGCTGCGCTGTTCGATGCGGGGATTGACGTGCACTGCCTTCGCGACCTCACGCGTGGCGGTCTTTCGAGCGCGTTGAATGAGCTGGCACAAGCACGCGAACTCGTGATGCGCATTGATGAGAACCGCATTGCTGTTCAGGAGACCGTGCGGGGCGCCTGTGAACTGCTGGGGCTCGATCCGTTGTATGTCGCCAATGAAGGGCGATTCGTCGCGTTCTTGCCGGCAGCGGACGCGGAGCGTGCTTTGGATGTATTGAGAGGCTGCCATGCCACCCGCGGCGCCACCCTCGTGGGACAAGTCACCGAAGAGCAGGGACGCATGGTCCACATCCGCAGTGTCGCCGGCGGCTTCCGGATCCTGCAGATGCTGAGCGGAGAGCAACTGCCCCGCATCTGCTGACCCCTTCGCAGGCCCGTTGTGCGATAGCACCCACATCGGAACTCTATGCTCACTCGCGTTACTGGAACCTTCGAGGTCAAACCGTCGCCCCTGCCGCTTGCGTACGACCCCGGCCCTCTGCTTGGACGTATGTCGATCGAAAAGCAGTTTCACGGGGAGTTGGAAGGGAGAAGCCAGGGGCAGATGCTGAGCGCACGCACCGCCGTGAAAAACCCGGCGGGCTTTGTGGCAATCGAGTTGGTCACAGCTACGCTGCGAGGCCGCAAAGGAAGCTTCGTGCTGCAACACAGCAGCACGATGAACCAGGGCCTCCCCATGCAGTCCATCACGGTCGTCCCGGACTCGGGCACGCACGAAGGTCGAGCGCCGCGCTGGTGTATAACGAGAACATCTTTCGGCCTCTCAATGGCCGCCTGATCAGCGGGTCCCCAGAGAAACGTTTTCGGATTGCAGCAAGTGCTGCCGCCATGAGCGGGCACAGGATTCGCGGGATCGTATGTGTAGCGATCCTGGTGACCACGAGGCTCTGCCTTCACCAGCCGCCCATCGCCCTCCAGACCGTTCGCGCTGTTGCGGCTATGGAGGTAGAGCGGTGTTGCGACCGCGCGGGCCAGCGGCCACTCCTGTTCGTCGCGCCATTTGTTCGCGCCCATCACGAAGATTCGGAGCGGCGCGGGTTGCGGCGTATCGCGGCCTCGCAGATGACGGTCGAACCAGTGCATCTGAAACATGCCGATGGGTGCTCGCGAGTCTGGACCGAAGTCGAAGTTCTCAAAGCCCACCGACATGTTGTGCGGCCAGGGCCCGATGAGCGTGTGTGCGTCGCGGCCCAATCGCCGCAACTCCGTGAAAGCTTCCAAATCGCTCTGTACGAAGTTATCGTACCAGCCGCCCACGCTGAACACCGGCACTTTCACTTTCGCAAGCTGTTGCCTGGTGCTCATTGATTTCCAGAAGCCGTCATACGAGGGATGCTCCACTGCGTTTTGAAACAAGGTGGTGCGTTGCCCGGTGGCGATGCGGTCAGCGTCGCGTAAAGGGAGATGGGAGGTGTACGCGGAGAAGTTTGGTGGCGTGAAGCCGGCCGCTCGCATGTTCGCGGCCATCCACAGCAGGCGGTTCCCGAGCTTCATTGCACCGCCCGTGGAGTAGAAACGATCGAGGTAATCGTCGTAGCCAGAGACGACCGGGAAGATGCACTTCAAGTGCGGATTGCCCGCGAGCGCAGCCTTCCACTGCACGATCCCGAGATACGATCCGCCCAGCATGCCGATCCTGCTGTTCGACCACGGCTGTTTCGCGATCCAGTGCAACGTATCGTCACCATCCTGCGTTTCCTGGCGGAGCGGATCGAACACGCCTTGCGAATCATAGCGGCCACGTACGTCTTGAATCACCACCGCGTAGCCTTCCTCGACGAATGGCCGCAGATTGGGCAGAAGCGCTTTGCCCTTGCCATACGGCGTGCGAACGAGAAGCACAGGGAAGCGCTGATTCACCGCCGGCCGGTAGAGGTTGGCCGCAAGCACGGCGCCGTCGCGCATCGGGATGCGCAGGCTCTGCTCGGCGACCGGCTGTGCCGCGGACACCAGAGCCACGATGGAGGCAAGCAGGAAGGTGATGCGAATCATTCGGAATGCAAGCTTACCACTGCACCGTGACGCCGGGCTCGAGAGTCCACACGGAAGTTCCGGGCAGATCTTTGATGTGTTCGGCAAGCTGCTCGGGGCGGCCAATCAGCGGCGGGAACGTGCCCCAGTGCATCGGAATGACTTTCTTCGGCCGCATCATGCGGCAGGCAAGCGCCGCTTCTTTCGGGCTCATCGTATAGAGGTCGCCGATGGGAAGAAACGCGAGTTCGGGTTCGTAGAGATCGGCGATGAGCCGCATGTCGCCAAAGACCGTGGTGTCGCCGGCGAAGTAGGCGCGGCGTCCGTCCGGGAACGTGATGACGTAGCCAGCGGCTTCTCCCGCATAGATGATCTGATCGCCATCCTGAATCGAGGAAGAATGAAGGGCGTGCACCATCGTGGCGGAGATGCCAGCCACCTGCGCCGTACCGCCTTTGTTCATTCCCACAGCGTTCGCGACGCCCTTCGATCCCAGCCATGAGGCGATCTCGTAGATTGCGACGACGGTCGAGTTGTGCTTCTTCGCCAAATCCACAACCGACGCGATGTGATCGAAGTGCCCGTGCGTGACGAGAATCGCATCGCATCGCTTCACTTTGAAATCAGCAGGGTATTTGGGATTCCCGTCAAGCCAGGGGTCAATGAGAATCGTCTCGCCGGTGGCGAGTTGGAACTGAAAACTGGAGTGACCGAGCCAGGTGATATCGATCATGATTTCCTCTGTCTACTGATGATACAGGGCAATCGGGCCGTATCACCTGGCGCCAGCGGGTTAGGTGCACCGCTCAGTCCTGCGGCACTGGCTTGCCTTCGGTCAACTGCTGGATCATCTGTTTCAGACCAT
>JAEUQE010000166.1 GCA_016789785.1 Bryobacterales bacterium | reverse complement strand
GTGCTCAGGGCCGGCGAATCGCCGCTGGTGGATCATAAGCGCTCGACCACCGGCATTCTTCCGCCCGGCTCGCGCATTTTCGTTCACCTCGCCCTGCACCGAGACGAATCTCGGTGCGGCAGGCTAAAGCCTAGCGCCACGGCGAGGTGCGCGGCGCCAAAAGCTAGCAGCAGGGATGTCACGAAGTGATGAATTGTGTTGAAAAGTGATGAATGGGTGGGTTTGGACTGCGCCCTTTTTTGAGACAGAACCGGATTTCAACACTTGCCGTTCAATGGGAATTCCTGGACCCAGGATTGCTGCTCGTGTGAGGTTGATGATAGCCGGGGAAGCGGAGGCGGGCTCTGCTGGAGAGCAACCCGTCTGGACTGCGCCCTTTTTTGAGATTGTGGACTTACCGCGAGCAAACTGAAGCCTACGCCACCACGCAACTCTTCGCAGTCCGGGGTGTCGGCTTGAGAGCCGGCACGGCAGGCGTGGGCGCGTGCCAAGTTCGGCGCCCGCCGCGCTGATTCGGAAGCTGAAAGCCGAAAGCTGAGAGCTGATGGCTATCCTAAACTAACTACCAGTCTTCCAAAGCCGCCGCGCGGGAACAACCAGAATCGCGGTCGCGCTCAACGTGGCAAGCATGAGGATCAGAAACGCCCGGACGTGTGACGAGCCGCGACGGATCAGCGGCGGCAACCAGGGATCGAGAATCGCCACCCCGTAGATTCCGGCGTGGGCTGCAATCAGGAACGTCCGCCAGGGTTCGGGCAGGCCAAACATACTCCCCGCAACCCCCAACAGACCGAATGGCAGCATCAGGCGGCCGAACTTATGCGACAGAAAGTGGAGTAGCAGCCGGTTGCGGGGTGTCAGCAACCGCGGATAGGCGCCGATCAGTTGATACACTCCCGCCAGAGTCCGCACCTTGCGGCGGAATTCCTGCCCAAGCGAAATCGCCGTGTCGTAAGCCCGCGCCTTCTCTTCCACAATCAGCCGGTATCCCTCAAAGAAAGCGTTCATGGGGAGGTGCACGTCATCGAGCAGGCAATCTGGCGGCAGGGGAGCCGCCAGCGCCCGCCGCATGGCATAGATGGATCCCGTGGCTCCGAAAATCGAGTCGATGGCGCTCATCCGTTTGCGGATCCACTTCTCATAGCGCCAGTAGAAGCCGACGCCGGAATCCTCCCTGCCTGCCGCATCCAGAATCACCAGCTCTCCGCTTGCCACTCCAACGGCGGGGTCGTGAAAACAGGCCACCAGATGCCGCAAACTGCCGGCATCGAGCGGCTGCCGGACGTCCGTGAAAAAGAGGATCTCTCCGGTGGCCTCGGCCAATCCGCAATTCAAGGCCTGCGCTTTTCCTCCCGCCGGAACCGAGAGCAGTTGCACGCCCCGCGAGGCATAGCGCCTTACGATCTCTTCGGTGCGGTCCGTGGATCCATCCGAAATCACGAGGATCTGGAGGAGCTGGCGAGGGTAGTCCAGGGCAAGAATCGATTCCAGTTTGCGCTCCAGCCATCGCTCCCCGTTGTGAACAGCCATGAGAAGAGTAACTGTTCTTGGTTCGAAACGGGAGTCTACCGGCGTGCCGCCGCGGCGGGAAAGAAGATGCAGCAGCAACGGATACCCAAACAGCACATAGAGCACCACCAGGCTACTGAGGAGGAACACAGCCGTAGCAAGGATCATGAGGAGCTGGGCTTACGGCCAGGACGAGCATCAGGGCAGGCCGGAAATTCAGGTCGATTATAGCATCGCCGGCCGGCCGCACCTGCTTCAGATCCAGCCCCGGGCCCGGTAGTAGGCGATCTTCGCCGTCTCCACCATCAAATCCAGGAACACGCTCCAGCGGATGGTCCGGCGCTGCGCCCGTTTGAGCGCATCGGGAATCGGGCGAGGCAGCACCTCAAGCCCGGCCGCACGAAACGCCCGATGCGCCCGGTAGGTATGGAAGTCGCTGGTGAGCAGCACTTTTCTGCCGGGAACATCCTTCAGCATCGCAGCCGTGTGCAAGGCGTTTTCGCGCGTGCTGGCCGAAGCCAGCTCCATGCGGATGGCGCTTTCCGGCGCCCCTTCAAACCGCAGATAGCGGCGCATCGGCTCACAGGTGGCGGGACTTCCGGTCAGCACCACCTGCTGAAAGCCGCCCTGTTGCCACGCCCACGCCGCGTAAACCGTCCGCCAGTAAGAAAACTCCCCCAACAGGCCATCCGGGCCACCGTCGGAGCTGGGAACAATCAGGATCTCGCCTTTCGGGTCCGTCCAGGGGCCGGCGAGGAACTCGCTGTACCAGAGCGTGACGGGAGAGAAAGTGACCACCAGGACCAACACGCCCGCCGCGGCAAGCAGCCGCAAAGCAGCGGTCCCGGCTGATCGCAGTCGAAACAATGGTTTGCCCTCGCTAGAAAGCGCTACTGCTGGCCGCCGGTCAGCGGCAGGATCTGCCCCGCAAGAAACCCGGCCTGAGCGGACAATAAGTACTCGATGCTGCCTGCCACATCCTCAGGGGTACACAACCGTCCCAGCGGAACCTTGGCGGTCTCGGCCAGAATCGCCTGCCGTGTCTTTGCCAGATTCATCCCCTGCGGCATAAACGATGGCAGTACCGCGTTGATCGTAATTCCCTTCCCGGCCAACTCTGGCGCCAGCAAACGGACCGTCTGCTCCATGGCGGCCTTGCCGAGAGAATACGCCGCAAGGTGCAAAACCGGCTTGATGGTTGCGGCTGTTGTGCCAAGGACCACCATGCGGCCATTGCCCTTTGAATGACGGACCAGCCAGCGCGCCAGCCGGATCGTGGTCAGCGTGCCGAACTCCACCTGCCTCAGAACCGTCTCCGGTTCTAACCCGAGCAATCCCCCTTGTGGCGCTCCCGGCCATGCGGCATGCACCAGACCATACACCAGCCGGCTGCCAATTGCCGCATCCACAATCGATTCCCAACGCTCGTCCGACAAATCGCATTCCACCAGCTCCGGAGCAGTTTCTCCTCCAAACAACTTGCTTGCGCGAGACGCGGATCTCACAAGACCCACCACCTGATACCGTGCCGACAATCGCCGCATCAGATCAGGCCCCAGGCTGCTGCCGGCGCCGGTCAACAATACCAGTGGGCGGTCATGGCCTTCCTGAGCGGCTTGCGGGATGTCCGCCGTGGCCTGGCTGGCGCGCTGCTCATGCAGACTGAAACCGGCATGGATCTCAGCCGTCAGCACCGCCTGCGCGGTCTCGGTAACACGCACTCGCAGAGAACCTGTTCCCGGCCCCGGCAACCAGGCTGTGATTTCACCCTGTACGGCGACCGTGGAAGGATAGAACAACGGACTTGGAAACCGGGACCGCATGGAGCCCAGCACAACATTCCGTCCAGGCAGGTACATGCCGGCCATTGTGGATGCCAGCCCCAGTTGAAATGCCCCGTGCACGATTCGCCGCCCGTAGTTGGTCTGCGCGGCATAACCGGCATCGGTATGCAAAGGGTTCCAGTCGCCCGACAGCCTCGCGAACAACTCGATATCCGCTTCGGTAATTTGCCTTTCAAAGCTCGCCTGCAGACCAACGGAGAGATCCGCGGATGAGAGAACGCGGGCTTCAGGTCCGGACAACGCTTCTCTCCACGAAATCGAGGACAAGAAGG
Organism: Bryobacterales bacterium; assembly: GCA_016789785.1. The sequence continues at coordinate 17,234 of JAEUQE010000166.1, read as the reverse complement.
TAGGAGGTCAAGGAAGGAAACACTTCCTCATCCAATTCGATCTGGAACTCCTCGGCAATGGATAGCAGCAATGTGACGTGGGCCACGGAATCCCATTGCGTCAGTGAGGCCTGGCTTGCCCGTGGCAGGTCCTCCAGTGTAACGTCCGGAAACACGTTCTGAAAGCACTGGGCGATTCTTGATTCGATGTCAGTCATTCGTTTTGTAGCGCACCTGGTGCGGCAGATCCTCGGAATGATTCAAATAATGCTCTCTGGAAAGAAGCATCTCTCCATCTTCATCGGCATTCAGGCCGAGCGTCTTCAGATAGCTTTGCAATGGCTGATTGCGGCTGGTGCGGCGATAGTCCATACGGACACACTCGGCCTGGCAATGACCGAACAGAAAGTCCATCATATGGTGTTCGATCTTGCGTGAAAAGGCACGGCAGCTCAACACCCAACTGGTGAGTTGAATTTCCCGGTCCACTTTGCGTCCCGCAATGACCGCAATTGTACCCAGCGGCCCGAATTTCTCGTCGTGCGAAACTCCCACCACCAGAGCGTGATCATCTTCCAACTGCTTCCGCCACTCACCCTCGCTCAACCGGGTTCCGTTCAGGTTGAACTGGTTGGTTTTGTTGACCAGTTCCAGCAGCCGGTGGTTTTCCGGATCCTTGCGGCAGTCAAACGTCAGCCGCCCCTGAAGGCTGCGCACAAAATCTCCATCCACCACGCCGGCCCTGGCCACTTCAAAAGCCGCATTCGCCCGGATACTGGCCTGGCGCAGAGCGTCTTCCTGATGGATTTCCGGTTTGCCGAAGAAGTCACGCAACTGCTCCAGCAAATCCACCACTTTGGCCGGCTGCTTTTTCGGAAACTGCAAACAGGTCATGGACGGGAATGCGGCTCGCACTTCCTCAATCTCGAGCGCACTATCATCAATGAACACCACGCTGTCGGGACCGATATTCCAGGCTCGCAGGATCTCCGCAATGCTGTTGGATTTTGGCCCCCAGTGCGCACACACCGGAAAGAAGGACTGTCCGCTGACCAGCAGATCTTCGCGGCGCAAAGCCTCCTCTACCACTTCGGCCTCGTTCTTTGATGCGATCGCCAGCAGCGCCCCCATTTCCGAAAGATGCCGCAACATCTGCTGATACAGCCCATGCACCTGTGCGTGATCCGCAAGGCTCCAGGTGACGCCCTGCACTCCCACTTCTCCAACGATTCCGGACCAGAACGTATCATCCAGATCCGTAATGAGACCCTTCCTCGGAGCAGGTGGAAAGAGGATCTGGATGAACTGTCTGGCCACGGCCGATGTATGCGCGATGGTGTAGGGAAAGCCTGCCTGCAAATCCAGCAACGGGTCCTGGCGGGAGAGCTCGGGGCTCACCCGTGCTAGGCTTGCCGTACTGAACACGCTCACACCACGAATTGCGGCGGCGCCATCAAGAAACGTGGCAAGCTGCCGCTGAAGCGCTAATTCGTGGCGGCTTGACTGCCAGCCGGCGGTGTGGCCCAGAAGCCGGAGTGGCAAAGCCGGGGGCATCAAGGCGATTGGCTTTTTTGAAGCGGCGCCGCTGATCGCAGCGGCCAGTCTTGCAAATTGCGCCTCACTGCCGGCCACAATCTCATCCTGGAGCGAGAAGGCCCATCCACCGGTACTCCGCAGCCCCAGGCGGGGGTCGATATCGCTCCATTCCACCGCAACGGCAATGGCCTCCGCCTCGGAACCCGCCGCCCAGTTCAGGCTGCCAATCAGGTCGCCATAGAGTCCGGTCTCGATTTCCGCATAGCTGTCTGGGAAGCGTTCCGCGAAGTGTGCTTTCAGAAAGGTGGCCAAGTGCAGCGGCTGGAATCCACAGGCCAGAAAGAGTTTGCGGCCCGGGCCATGGTTGGGTTTCCGTTGGGCTAGCGCGAGAGCTTGGCCAAGAGTCATGGCGATCCCTTTCATTCTAATGCAGACGCACCTTTCCTCCCGGGAAACGGCTCGGTCCACCGCTATCATCGCTAGCTCCTTGGGGTGGATGACCCGGGGCGGCTAGCGGCCTTCCGGAGTTGCACCTGCTTTGGGAGGACCGCTAACCTGTTGAAGTGTCGTCATTTGAAACACTTCCTCCCGCGGCCGGAAGCCAACTCCCAAAGCACGGCAGCCGAGGAGCGGCGGAAGCATGATTGAGCAATGGATCCTGAAAATCAAGCGTGGTGAGACTCCGCTCTATCGCACTTTGCGGCGGCTGATTACGGGTGCGATGCGGGCACGCCTTCCTTTGCCGAAATTCAGTTATCCGCTTTTCCGCCTTCTCTACCATTTCCATTACTTCGTTCTATTCAGCGGACGGTGGCTGATCAATTTCTTCTACCGGGAACCGCTGTTCCGGAGCCGGTGCGCCTCCGTGGGACGGAACTTGCACCTGACCCTGATGGTGGACATCACAGGCCATCCTCAAATCCACATTGGCAACAACGTAAACTTATTCGGGCATCTCGGTATCACCAGTGGCCGCGTTTTTGACGAGCCCAAACTGATCATTCACGACCGCGTGGACATCGGCCACAATGTCCAGATCCTGGTCAACAAAGAGGTGGTGATTGAGGAAGAAGTCAATATCGCCTCCTTCTGCCGCTTCATGGATTCCGACGCCCATCCAAGAGATCCCGAGCAGCGCGCAAAGAAGCTTCCGCCCAACCCCGACGACATCAAGCCGATTCGCATTTGCAAGAGAGCCTGGATTGGACAGAACTCTTTCATCCTGAAAGGCGTCACCGTCGGCGAGGGCGCCGTAGTTGGCGTCAACAGCGTTGTAGTGAGCGATGTCCCACCCTACTCGGTCGCCATGGGTAACCCTGCGCGCGTAGTGTTTCGGCTTCCTAAGCCGGACTCGGCGGAACCCGCGGCCAGCCAGCAGCTGGGCGAGAATGCGTCCGCATAAGAACTATCCGCCGGCACTGCGAACAGTCTCACTCCGGGTTCCCCAGTCGCACAACGACGCGACAAAGTCCGCCGACCCGTCGCGCAGCCATCCATCCAACTGCGAGGGATCCTTGAGCTGCTGTCCCCGCTCCCGCGCCACCACCGTGAACCGGCAATCCAACTCCGGCAGCGCCGTCATATCGCCCCACAGCTTCTCAAACTGCGCCACCGGGTAGACATCCTCCTGACCCTTGCCCCAGCGCTTCTTCACGTCCTTGAGGGTGATGTAGGTCGGCATGCGGGCCGCCACGCGCCGCACCGCTTCGGTCACCTTCCGCTCATCTCCGAGATCCTGGCGCTCGAAGCCGAATACTTCAAGCATCCGGTCGACATCGATCCAAGCCGTTGCGCTGTTGTAGTAGGAAAGCCGCGACTCGATTTCATCATCGGGCAGCGCCAAACCCTCCACCAGCCGCAGCCGGCCATTCACACGCGCCAATCCCCCGCCCCGGTCCTCCAGATGCCGCGGGATCACTTCCATGGTCATGGCCGCCCCTTGCTCCACATGCAGGCCGAGCAGTGCCGGATCCAGGTCCGCACCCACGGTATCGATATTGTGCGCCATCAGGTAGCGCAGTTGTGGACGCTCCGCCAGCAGATCGCGCAACACACCATTGCGCAGCAGATTCGGGATCTCATACCAGTGCCCCACCGGATGCAGACACTGCAGCGGCAGATTGTCGATGTAGTTGCTTCCCTCCCCCATCTGCCGGGCCCATCCGATGAGCGCCGCATGCAGGCTCTCGCGCACCTTCTGCGCCTGTTCATCAAGCAGTTGCTGCGGCATCTCTTCCCAGGCAAAACGCAGATCCCGTTCCATGGGAATCATGCGCAATCCGATGCTGCAACCCGGCGAGAGCACCAGCGGTCCGGAGTAGCCGTAGTTGCCTTCCGCCTCGAGATAAGATGCAATCGCATCGTGGCTCAAGTAACTGGTGGTGATGATGTGCGGGACCGGCGTTCCACAGGCTTTGCTCATTCGCCGGCTCTTGGCCAGATGCACTTCGAGAAACGTGCGGTGCCGTCCGCCGGCGCGGCAAAACGGACTGAGCGCTTTCACCACGCCGGCGCCCTTGGTCCAGCGGCTGCCGGCGCCACCCGCCAGCGACACCACGGCCACGGCGCCCGCCGCCAGCACCTCCATCCCGGTCTTCCGGTAATGCTCCTTGAGCGCGGCCGCGTGGTTGATGTCCTCCCCGGCCACATCGCTGATGGTGGTGCTGACAGGCATGCGGTTCTGCGCCAGCCCGATGTGTCCATTGCGCAGAGCATTCTGGATCTGCTCATGCTGCACACGGTCAAAGCCATGTTGCTGCAGCAGCCTGTCCAGACTCTGCGACTGCTCGTGCTCTCCGCCCCGCCCTTGCGGCAGCAGATGATCAAACAGGCGTTCCACCATGCCGCGAAACTCAGGTACATTGCGGCAAGCCGCGCTGAACCGGTCGAGTTCGGCGCGCCGGGAGGGAGAAAGCAGCCTCGGCTCGGTGCGCAGCCAACCGGGCACGCTGAGCGTGTAGTAACCGGCGGGCATCATGGCCGTGTGGCCTTCCAGAAGCTGCGCTTGCGTGCCGCGGCTGTTGATGGCGAAGTTGTACACCACCGGCTCCATGGCAAACGCGACCGCGTGCTGCAGCCGCCGCTTGGTGGCGCTCATCAACTCCTGCATGTGATCCTGCGCCATGGCCTTGGCTTCCGGCCGGAAAAGGAAGCCCATCCCTCCGCCGGCCATTCCGCCGAGCATCCAGAATCCCCAGAAGTCCTCGCCCATGGCCTTGCGCGCGCCGTCGATCAGCAGGCGTGTATAGAAGTTGGCCGCCCAGGGAATGATGGTCTGGACCGGTCCGTCGAAATTCGATTGCGTCGCGGCGCCAATGCTTTGGATATCGCCTGCCCGCAGATGGCCAAGCATCTCCTGGAGCAGCGCAACGGCTTGTCCTCGCGCCTCCCATTCCCGCTCCGAGCGCAACAGATACTTCTCGGTCACCATCTCCAGAATCGGGCCCACATCCTGCGCCATTCCGCCGTGCACCAGCACCAGGCTTTCCTGCAGCTTCTGCCGTGTTTGTTCGGAGATCTCCTCTTCGCCGAGAATGCGGTGCCGCGGCAGCAAACACCCGCGGCTGATTCCGAACTCAGGATCGCCTTCCATGGCCGGTACGCCCTGGATCAGCTTCATGCCGGGCCACACGCCGCCCGAATCCTGCCAGCCGCCGCCGGATCCGCCCAGCCACTCGCCGAGAATGGCGCGAGCCGCAACCAGCCTGCGGTCGCCTTCCTCCAGACCTCCGGAAAGCGTGTGAATCTGATTCGTCGCACGCATGCACACCGCAATCAGCGATGCCAGCAGATTGGTGGAAACGGCCAGCCGTGAGCCCTTCGGAATATCGTTCACTTTGCTGACAATCTCGATGCCATGCCCGGGCAGGCCCACCAGTTGCGCCAGCACTTCGGAAAGCGGCTGCGTGGCGCCTTCAATGCCTGGAGGAATCAGCCCCGACGCAATCACGGCGGCCTTCAACAAACCGAGATAGTCGCGCGCAAAGTCGAAGACTTCGGCAATGGAGCGGATCTCCACGCTGGCATTCAAATCCACACTCACCAGCCGCAACACCGGCTGATCGATGACACGAAAATAGGCTTCCACGGGGGGCTTCGGCGCCCCGGTCCCGCGCACACTCAAATCGATGGAGATGTTGAGCACGCGCGCGCCTTCCGGGTAGTCCATGCCGAGGAAAAAGATGTCGCTCCAGCCGCTGTGGCTGAGGTCCATGCGTACCGGCGTGGCTTCATGCAGGATGGGGAACAGCGGTTCGCCGTCGCGCCGTTCGAGCAGCTCGCGGCGGATGCGCAGCGGATAGTCCGCCGGATGCCCGATCCGGAACATCCACTGATTGCCGCGCACCGATCGTACGCTGCGGCGCACCTGGTCGGCCAGTGTTTGAAACGCGAGCGAGTGATAAGCGGAGGCGAGTGCGCTTGAGATACCAGGCCCGGGCCCTTGCGCCGACTGCGCATCGAGAAACACATCAATGGCTTCGGAGAAGCGGCGTTTCAGCAGATGGTTGTAGCCGGCAAACGGGATCTTCGCTCCCGCCTGCGCGCCGCCATTGGCCCGCGCACTGGCCTGCGCACCGCCGTTGGCCTGCCGCGCCGGCAAGTGAAAGCGGTGAATGCCGTAAAGAAAGAACAGCGCCCGCACGCGCTGATAGAGGTTGTCGTGATTGCGGCGGAAGCGGTCGAGCGCCTCGCACTCAGCGAACAACTCGGCAACCGTGAGCGGCCCGCACTCCGCATCGAGAGAACGGTTCCGGACCGCCGGATCCTGGCTGGTGACAATGGGCAGCAGACGGCTCATTGCCCGCTCCTGGCGGCCGCGGCCAGTTCGCGGTCGGCGAGCAACTCGAGCAATTGGGCCAGCACTTCGGGCCGTTCCGGTCCGCCGAGCGCCAGCGCCAGTTGTGCGGTGAGCAGTCCATAGCGCGAGCCGATGTCATACCGGCGGCCGGGATCTTCAAGAGCAAGATACTGTTCCTGGCGGGCCACCAGCGCCAGTGCGGAGGAGAGGGTGACACCGCCGGAGGGCTGCTCCGCAAGCTTCCGCCCGAGAGTCTCCATCACCGTGGGAGTGAGCACGTGGATGCCGAAGAAGCAGAGGAAGTGCCCGGCGCGCAGACCTGGCGAGATGAGGTGCTGTTCGGCTTCGGTGGGTGTCGGCTTTTCGAGCACGGTTTCGACGCGGTAGAGATCACGGCGCGCGCCGTTGCGCCGGCCGCCGACCGTACCATAGCGATGGAGGACCGTTTCGCGCGTGGCCTGGACGGCGGAGATGGCGCAGGACTCGGCCTCCGCGGCTTCAAGCAGGCGTTGCGCGCAGCTTTGGGTGGTGGGGCTGATGTAGAGGTGGTCGCCGACCATGTGCAGAAACGGCTCATCGCCGGTGAAGGGGTGCGCGCAGTGAATGGCGTGACCATAGCCGAGCGGCGCGGTTTGGGGAAGGAAGCGGACGCTGCCGGAGAACTTGGGCACGGTCTGGAGGTAGCGTTCCTCGTCGCCGGGCCAGGTGATGACGCAGACCTCTTCGATGCTGCCGGTGAGCGCGTGTTCGACGAGGATGTGGAGGACGGGTTTTTCGTGGCCGTCGCGATCGATGAGGGTCTGCAGCGGGAGGCTGCGCTGGTTCTTGCCGGCGGCGGTGATCACCGCTTTGCGAATCTTCACGGAATTGGGGCACTCCTCTCCCCTAGTGTTGTTTAGCAGATGTAGGGGGAAAGGGGAAGTGACGAAAGTTCTGGGCGGTGCGGGGGGGCGCTTCCTCAGCACGGCCTGTATCGCGCCGCGTGGAACACTGTTCAGCGCCTCGCTTCGTGCTCAATCATCATCGGTCCCCTCGGACTCTCCGACGGCACGCCGCCTTGCGTGGCGGACATAAAGCACGTAGACGGTGTGTTTCGGCTTGTCCACATAGAAGACGACGCGATGAGATTTGTAGACGAGCTGGCGGAGATCCTCTTCGAGGTATTCTCTTTCCCGGGCGTAGGAGCACCGTTCCGGAAAACGCTCCAAGGTGTCAATCTCATCGTAAAGGCCCTCGATCCACCGGGCGGCGTTGAGAGGGGAGCGTTCATGGATGTACAGGAAGGACTTCCGGATGCCTGCTTGCGCCTCCGGTGTGACGATGACCTCGAATTTCTTCACTTCAGCGAGATTCCTTGCTCCTTAGCAAGGCTCTTCAGGAACTGGCGCATTGGACGGCCCTCACCGCGTTTCGCCTGTTCCAGGCCCCTGCTGATGCCACGGATGCTTTCCAGGAGTTCCTGATCATCGAGAAGCTTTTGATATGCCTCGGCACTCTGCACCACAACTTCCGCTTGCCCATTGACGGTAAGGACAATGGGCCTCCCGGACTGTTTCAGGTGTTGAATGTGCTCTCGCGTGTTGCGTTGGAAGTCACTGAGAGCGTGGATGTCGGAGAGATGCACTGCCACAACATTCAATTTACATGAAATTACCTGATCCGACAAGGAGCAGGTTCCTCCGCCCGAACTGTCAATCGTTGACAATTGTTGTTACTGACAGTATGGTGCTGTTATGAACGTGCATCTCGGCCCGATGTTTGACCAGTTCGTAGCCGATCTCCTCAAGACCGGCCTCTACCAGACGCAAAGTGAAGTCGTACGGGAAGGTTTGCGGCTCCTCAAGGAGCGCGAAGAGGTCAGGCAGCTACGTCTTGCGGAGTTGCGCAAGGAAATCGCGATGGGTAGCGCCGAGGCCGGCCGTGGCGAGTCTGTTGACGGTGAGGAGACATTCACTGAAATCCGCGAGCGCAGCGAGGAACGGAAACGCGCCAGGGGATGAAGGGTTATGTCCTTACTCCAAGTGCAAAGCGGGATGTGTGGTGGAAACAAAATGCGGGCTGCTGAGACAGCAGCCCGCGGAGTGTTTCGGAGGTAAAAACGTTTGCGGATCAGGCGGTCTGGCGGCGGCGTACGTAGAAGTACAGGCCAGCGAGGCCACCGGCGAGGACGCCATAGAAGCCCGGCTCGGGAACCTCAGGCGGATCGAACTGTGTGTCTGGGGCCGCAACATAGTAACTTAGGCCAGTAGCCGAAAAACCTGCATTGTAGACGTAGGTTGGAGCACCTCCTTGACCACAACAATTACCATCTTTGGCATAGAAGTTTTGCCACACCGGGGTTCTTGCAGAATAAAACGATACACTGCCAGCGGCTCCTGGAGCGACTCGATCGAACTTGATTCCATAGAGATTAGCAGGCATTCCTGGCTGGTCTCCGGTAGTGGGCGGATCCGGCTCGTAGGTCTTGATTGGGTCGACTGCGGGTGCTTGGAAGTAAGTAGAAGTGATACCCCAAATACATCCGCCTTGCGTTTGCGTGACAGTCACGGTAGAACAGTCTGGACTCAAGCCTAGAATGAAGTGACTGATCTCTCTTGTGTTTGTTCCGCCTGGATCGTTGAACGTGTATTCGTACTTGAAATAACCACCACTGATAATAGGCTCGATGTTCCACGCGATCCATGCGTCGCCCCAAGCTGTCGGATCCGGATCTGGTACGAGCCCAGTCGTCGCCTTGAGACAACCTGTGCGATTAGAATCTCCTACATAGGTGGAGCCATCCTTGATTCCTTGGGGATTGATGTTGCCAGTAGCGGTGCAGTCCACGTATCCAAACGCTGAACTCGTTGCAATCAGAGCGGTCGCGACTAATAGCCGATACACGGAGAACCTCCGAAATTGATTTTTTCTGGGACCTCTCATAGCTTAATAGAGAGCGGTCGCGTAGACAACGGTACCAGTACTCACATTCTTTGCGCTGGTATTCCACGTGGCTTCGATACTAAGTATATTGTAATCAACACATCCGATGTACACTCATCACCAACGACCGATAGGCCTAGTACTTTTCGCGCTCTGTAGTACCCTCCACCTCCTTCTGGGGGGGTGTGGAAAGAGCGCCGAAGGGTACGTACAACGAGGCAACGAGTTCGCTTCCGCAGGCAACTACCAGGAAGCGATTCTCAATTATCGAAACGCGATCAAGAAAGCTCCCGATCTCGCCGAGGCTCATTATCAACTTGGACTGGCCTTGCTCAAGAGCGGAAAGGCCGCGGATGCCTATCAAACCCTGCGTCGTGCGGCAGTAGTGGCGCCGGACCGGGTCGATATCAAGACGCAACTGCTCGACCTCGCCTGGAAAGCCTTTGAAGTAGATCCGCAGCGTCCCCAAGCCATCTACAACCAGCTCAAGCAGTGGAAGTCGGATCTGCTGGCGAAGGATCCGAACTCCTTCGATGGCTTGCGCATGGATGGGAACCTCGCTTTGGTCGACCGGAGGCCGGGCGATGCGGTGGCTGCCTTCCGCAAAGCCGATCAAGTGAAACCATTCGACCCGCGTGTGGTTCATGGCCTCATCATCTCTCTCGCGCAGATGCGCCAGCCCGATGAGGCCGAAAAGGTAGCTCTGGCAATGATCGCCAAAGACAAGACACAAGGCCAGGTTTATGACGATCTGTTTGCCCTCCACTTCTCGCGCGGGCGCACCGCGGATGCTGACCGCGTATTTCAGACAAAGGTAACCAACAATCCAGGGATCCCAGCCTACAGGCTGCAGTTGGCCGCGCACTATCTGAATTCGTCGCGCGAACCCGAGATGCGGAACACGCTCAAGCCACTATTCGAGGACGCGAAGTCCTTTCCGAGGGGGAAGCTGGACGCTGGGGAATTCTTCGTCAAGGCGCGGATGTGGGACGATGCGCTGGCTGCGTTTCGTTCCGCCGGGTCCGAGCCGCCCAATCGCTTAGCCGCGCGCAAACTCACACTTCAGGCCCTCGCCGGTAAGCAACAGTTGAAGGAAGCGTTGCGGGAAGCGGATGAGATCATCCGCGAGTTTCCTGACGACAATGAAATCCGGTCAGCACGCGCTTCCCTGCTGCTTGATACAAAAGAGCAGGGCGGCGCTGCGACCGTGATCAAGGAACTCGAGCAGCTTCGCGAGCGGCAGAAGGGCGAGTCCATGTACTGGTTTCTGCTCGGGCAGGCTCATCTCCAACAGAAGGACTCCAAGAAGGCGATTTCCTCGTTCCAGGAAGCGGTCCGGTTGAGTCCAGGGCTAACAACAGCATGGTCCGCATTGGCGGCGACTGCTCTCCAGTCCAACCTGGCAACCGACGCTCTCCGATACGCCGAGCGTACGGTGGAACTCGATCCCACCGATCCCCGAAACCGTCTCCTCCGGGCGAATGCACTCGTTCAGTCCAACCGTCTGGGAGAAGCTCGGACAGAACTCACGCTGCTGACCCGAGCCTACCCCGCACTCACCAGCGCACAGTTGCAACTCGGCGTTGTGCTTCTGGCGGAACGCCAATTTCCCCAGGCGCAACGCATCTTCGAGAAGCTCTACAAGCCCGGCCAGGACGACATCGCGCCCTTGAAAGGCCTTGCCGAAAGCTACGCCGCACAGGGCCAGCAGCAGCGGGCCTACGATCTGGTTTCGGGGGAGTTGCGCCAGCGCCCCAACGCCACACAGGTACGGCGGCTGCTCGGGCAGATGAGCCTCGCCATGAATCGCGTCGACGCGGCCGTTGAACACTTCCGGACCCTGTCCACTGGCCCCGACAAAACAGCCCGCGACTACTTCTTTCTCGGACAGGCACTGCGCGCCAAGGGTGACGTTTCCGGCGCCATCGCCCAGTTGCAAACGGCCGCGAACATGGACACGGCCAACCCGATACCACTATCGGTGCTTGCGTTTCTTCTTCAGGAGACAGGCCGCAACGCCGAAGCGGCCACTGTGCTTCGCCAGGTCCTGAAACTCCAGCCCAATGACGCGAACATGATGAACAATCTGGCCTACCTGCTGGCGGACACGGGCGGCGATCTGAAGGAAGCGCTCGACCTCGCCCAAAAAGCCATGAAAGCTGATCCGGAACAAGCCAACTATCTCGACACGCTGGGCTATGTCTACCTGAAATCAAAGGCCACGGATCAGGCTTTGGGAGTGTTCGAACGGCTCACCAGAATGGACCCAAGCAACCCGCTCTACTTGCAGCATCTTGCCGCCGCGCAGTGGGAGAAAGGGCAGAAACCGGAAGCTCGGGCAAGCCTGGAACTGGCACTCAAAAAACGCCCGCCACAGCAGGTTGAAAAGCAGATCCGCGACACGCTCGCCGCCTGGCGCTGAGCACCGCTATTCGCAGGAAATTAAGGCCGACAGCGCCAAGGTTCACGAAGTCGAAGCAATCAAGATTTCTACAGACGCGCCAGGGTGTCGCGAATCTTCTTCTCTTCCTCCGGCGCCGGCTTCCTGGTGAGCGCCGTCTGCAACTCGGTCCGGGCTTTCTCTTTGTCCCCCTTCTGCAGAAAGGTTAGGGCCAAATGGTGACGGAAGCTCGGATTGCCGGGGCTCTGACGCACAAGATTGCTGAAGATCTGGAGTGCACTGTCGGCCATGTTCTTGCGCAGATAAACCATCCCTAACGTATCGGCAAACTCAAGGTTCTTCGGTTCATCCTTCACGGCTCTCTGGGCGAGACTCAAGGCTTCGTCCACTTCCTTCAGGTCACCCTCCACAAGGAGACTGGCAAGGTTATTCTGCACGATGGCGTTTTGGGGCTGCAGAACAGCCACTTGACGATACAGATCCTTCGCACTCTTTGCGTCACCCGCCAACTGATAGGCATACGCCAATTGGGAGAGCACCGCCGGATTCCTGGGCTTGAGTTGATCCGCCGTTTGCAGGATCCGGATTGCGCCAGAGTATTCACCTTTGGCGCGGTACGCTTCTCCCAGCATGAGGTGGGACTCGACAGATGAGGGCTCCGCGGCAAGCACCTGCTTCCACTTCTCGATCGCCAAATCATGCTTGCCAGCGCGACCCGCCAGAATCGCGTAGGTTCGAGCGAGCTGTGGATTGGGACCTTCCTTGAGACCTTCGTCCAAGAGCCGGAAAGCCTGATCCACCTGGTTGCGCAGGAACAGCGATTCGGACAAGCCCATCAGTGGGCGTACATCGTTGGAGCCAGGACTATTCAGCGAGCGGAATATCTTGTCCGCCTCCGCAAAGCGGCCCCGGCTCAACTCCATCAGCCCAAGTTGCAGACGAACATCGAACGACTGCGGATACTTCGCAAACAGACTCTGGATCTCCCGGTGAGCCGCTTCGGTTTGTCCCGCCTCGGCAAGTCCAATGCCAAGCACCAGCCGGGCCCTCGGACTCTCTGGCTCTATCTTCAGAACCTCTTGCGCCCAATGAACGGCTTCCTGCGGCTGCCGGAGCATGGAACTCACCTCTGCCAATAGCATTCGGGAATTGACCATATCCTTCTGGATCCGGGCGGCGTGCTGCAACTCGACCTTCGCGCCCTCCCAGTCCTTTGCGGCGATCAACGCCCGGCCGAAGTTGTAGTGAAGGATCGCATCGTTCGGCTGGGCTTTTACCAAATCCCGAAACTCCGCCAACGCCGGCTGTACACTGCCACGCTCGAACAGCAAAGTCGCGCGCAGCGCGCGAAGCTCACTATCCTTAGGGAAGTCTTTGAACAGCGACTCCGCGCGGGCCAATGCTTCGGTATCCTTGGCTGACTCCAGGAACAGCTTCACGATCTTCTTGCCGTAGATAAGCCGGGCATCGGGATACGCGGTAATCCCGCTTTCGTACTCCCGGACGGCATCAAGGGTATTCCCGACAGAGGCGTAAAAATCTCCGATGAGAAACACGGCGCCAGGATAGGCGCGGCCATTTCGCAACCGTCCAATGGCGGCATCACGCTCCGCGATCTGGCCTTGCCGGTGATGATGCGCGACAAGTCTCAGAATGGATTCGGCAGTTCGGACGTTGCCAGCACGTTCCACTAAAATCCGTTCCGCTTCCGTCCAACGGCCCGCACCTGAGTACTTCGCGTAGAGCAGGTCGTATGCGGGCACATGGCTTTTCTCCCTGCGTAGGATTCCCAGGGCGATTCTTTCGCCATTGCTGAAATCCCCTGATTCGAAAAGCGCCTGGCTGAGGGCCGTCGCGATGGAGGAATCGTCCGGCCATAGACTGTGAGCTTTCTGGAAGAACGGAAGAGCGTCGTTGGGTCTCCGGTCCAACAAGGCAAGTGCGCCCTTGAGTCGAAGCCCGGCTTTTGAGTTGGGATCCCTGGTAAGAAGCCAGTCCGCGGATTCCAACGCTTGGGCGTACAGCTTGGGAAGTGGCGCCGTGCTGTTCTGGAGAGCAGCCAAAGCGACGTCGCCGTAAGACTCGTGAAACGCGGCGTTGGCGGGCTGGAGCCTCAGTGCGGTGCTGAAGGCGTCGTAGGCCTGAGTCCCTTTGCCCTGCCGGACATACACCCGGCCTAGCAAATGAAACGCTTCCGCGAAATCCGGTCTCTTCTGAATCGCCTTGCGGCATTCCAGCACCGCCTCGCCGAAGCGCCCGGCCTCAAATTCAGCCGTACATCTGGCCGTGTATGCTTCCGGTGACCGGCTACACCCAAGGCAACCAATCGCCAGTGCGGCGATCCACTTCCTGATCACTCTTGAGTGCGCCGCCCCGCAGCATGCCGTGCGAAAATCAGCCCCGCCATTCCCAAACCGAGGAGTCCGTAGAACGATGGTTCGGGAACGAAGTCGCTCGTACAGTCCGGATCAACACCAGGGACGCAGACGGGCATCCCGGCGGCGGAGCCCCCGGCAACCGTGAGAGACTGATACCGCACATAGAAATTGTTGAACGTGAGCGCTTTGATATTGTCAGGAGTGAACCAAAGGGTGGCCGTCACAGAACCGTTGGTGTTGTTCCAGATGCCAGAACCGGCGCCCCCGGGGCAAGATTGATTCGAGAAACAGAAATCGACGTTCTTGATGCCATTCGAAAAGCTGTTGACCGTGACGTCCACATTGTTGAAGTCTCCGGATGCCGTATTCGGATTGAAGGTCTTCGTCTCCGTCACAGTCGTCGCCCTCCTGCCGTTGGTCTTCAAGTATGTTCTGGAAGCGTCCACAGACTCAACCAAATCGGGCAACTTCGTGGAGGGATCCTGATAATAGTCGAAACCGACGCCACTCAGCCGGGAGACAATCGAGGAGTTGTTCGTAATCTCCATCTGGAAGGTCAGCTTCGTGAGGTTTCCTCCAGCATAGGTAAACGTATTGGTGCCGTCGCTGAACGTTGGCCCTGGCTTTGCAGATGAGAACTGAAAATTCCAGAATCGAATTTTACTGGTGAGCCCCTGGATCACCGACTGCGAAGAAGGCGTGCCTGTGAAACCATTGAAATCCAAGGTGACATCTGTCCCTGTCGTCGTTGTCAGTGGTGGCAGCGGCCCGGCCCACGCCGCTACAGCCGTCAATGCCAGCCCCAGACCGAGCAGGCGAACTATCCGTGATGATGCTTGAACAGCCATCGGGTACCTACACTTTCCCATTTGTAATGAACAGAATTCGCTCTACGAACGCACACACGGCGCCCTTGGTCATGGCAGATGAGCGGATTCAACCAGAGCCAGCGAGGGAATGGATTGATTCAAGTATAAGGGTGAGGCGCCCTCTACTACAAGCTTCCCCTGCGGACAGATTCAATGGCTGAAGATCACGGACGTTCGATGCATCAGCCATTGTTTCAACAAGATGCAAGGTGTAAGCGGCTTGGCCTGGGACCGGCGGCCTAGTACTTTTTTGAACCTGTTTGCGGCACGGCAAGACTCTTCCGATGCGTCAGGCACGCACGAGGATAGCGCTGAGCGCTCTCTGCTACACTGGAATCAGAGCAGTTCTCTCCCCGTAGGCCGTGCGGCTGAAAAGAGCCCGTCGGCCTTGTCACCGTTGGTTGTAACGGCAGTTCATCGTCACACACGCAACCGCATCTGTTGACGAGCGGTGCATCTCCCCAAAAATCCGAGCCGCCCAAGGTCTCCCCTTTCCTCAGGGACCCGGGCAGAGGACTATGCACAGCCGATCACCCTACCTAGCCCTCCGGCAAATCGCTGACCGGGAAAGTCTAAGGGCGCGTAAGTTTCTTTACGCGCTTCGCCTGCGGCTTTGCACCCCTTACTCGACCCCAACCTTGTTGCCGATAGTACTACTGGAGAGCCATAATCTCAATGAAACGACCCACCTTCCTACTCGCCTCCGTTTGTCTGTTCACTGCTGTTTTGTCCGGACAACACAACGATAGTGCGCTCACAGCTCAACAACGTCCCGGCGACGATCGCGCCCCAGAAATTCTCGGCCTGCGCAGCCAGGCGGCCAGTGCCCGCGCGCTGTGGATTGCCAGTGCGCCAACACTCGCCGTCCGCGAGGAAGCGCTCCGTCAGACGGCCGAAGGAGCGATCCGAGCCCTTCCCTCCCCTGACCTTTCGCGCATGGTCCTCCACTCCACCGAAACGGGCTCCGTGCTGGTTTTCCGCATCGAAGAGCCCGGCGCCGCAGCCTTGCGCCTGCACTTTGAGGACGTCCACCTGCCGGAAGGCGCCAGTCTGTTTGTCTATGGTGTGAAGCATGGAGAGGCTGTTGGAATGGCCGGCCCCTATACGGCCAGCGGGCCCACGCGTACCGGCGAATTCTGGGCGGACCCCGTGCCCGGTTCGGTCGCGGTTGTCGAGCTCCACATGATTGAGGAAGAGGGCTCGCTGCCTTTCCGCATCCCGGAAATTGCCTCGCTGGATGCGATGCCTGCAATCGGGACGAGCGCGCCGCGGATAGCGCCTGTCATCGAGAGGCGCACGTCTCTGTATCGCGGTATGCCGGTTGAACATGAAGTGATCGATGGATATGCGGTGTGGGAGGGCGACATCCTGCTCGGCCGCGCCGAGGAAATGGAGCCCTACCGCGGGCAGGCGATCAGCGAGAAGGATCAGGCGCGGTTCAGCCTGACGACCACCGGAAGCCGCTGGCCTGGAGGTGTGGTCGCCTATACGATCGATCCCACTATGCCTTCGCAAAACCGGGTCACGGATGCGGTCAATCACTGGAACACGAATCTGGCGGGGTACATCAGACTGGTTCCTCGCACCAGCGAAAGCGCCTATCTCTCCTTCGTGCGTCCCGCTTCGTCAGGAACCTGCTCTTCCTATGTCGGCTACACTGGCTGGGCGGCGCAGCCTGTGAACATCGGCGATTCGTGCAGCACGGGCAACACGATCCACGAAATCGGCCACGCGCTCGGGCTCTACCATGAGCACACCCGGCCCGACCGCGACACCTACGTGACTGTATATACACAGAACATCACCAGTTCAGCGCTCGGCAATTTCAGCATCGCCAACGGCAACCGGGTTGGCGCCTACGACTACGGCTCGATCATGCACTACCCGGCCTATGCCTTCTCGAGCAACGGGCAGGCGACCATTGTCACCATTCCCGCCGGAATCCCGATCGGCCAGCGCTCCGGACTCTCGGCCGGTGACGTCAACGGCATCAAGGCCGTCTATCCGCCCTCCACCAGTGGCGGCACCGGCAGCAACGTCACGGTCAGCTTCACTTCCAGCCCAACCGGCGCGGCCCTCGTCATCGACGGCCAGACTCTGGTGACCCCCGCATCGGTCACCTGGGCCGTCGGCAGCTCGCACACCATCTCCGCCCCGAATTCCTCCACCACTACACGGCGGCTCATCTTCACCTCGTGGAGCAATGGTGGAGCGCAGACCCAAACCATCACCGCTCCCGCATCGGCATCCACCTACAGCGCCAACTTCCGCACGCAGTTCAGAGTGACCGCGGTACCCTCGGATGCCACCAAAGGCACCGTGTCCCGGTCGCCTGTCACGGCGGACGATTT
>JAEUQE010000165.1 GCA_016789785.1 Bryobacterales bacterium | reverse complement strand
CTAGAACTTCAAGGTCAGCGAGAACTGCCAGGAGCGAGGAGGCTCCTGCGCGGTCACTCGTCCGAATGCCGAGTTGTAGGGATCCGTATTCGGTCCCCGCAGCACCACTTCATTCAACGCGTTGAAGGTGTCCGCGCGGAAGACCATCTTCAGCTTCTCGGTGAGGGTGAAGGTCTTGTTGGCGGAAAAGTCCCAACGCCTTTGTGAATCGGTGCGAATGTTGGAGTAGCGCAGGGGCGCGTTGCGGATGTTCGAGCCCAACTGGCCGCGCGTGTCCTTGTAGAACACATCGGTGTTGAACCAGCGGTCCGTGTTGCGATTGGGGCTCGCGAGCACGATATCCGCGCTATTGCCGGTGAACAGCGCCTGGCCGAAGCCGAGCGGCCCGCCGCTTTGACGTTGCATCACGCCCGTGATCTGCCATCCGCCCGCGAAGAAGTTCAACAGCGGATGCATATTCGTTGCATAGGGGCGGCCCTTCCCGAACGGGAGTTCGTAGATGCCGCTGCCGGTAATGCGATGGGTACGATCGATGTCGCTGAGCGACTCATACGGCATCGGGTCCTGCGCGTTGAGGAACGTGGTGGCATCCATTGCCTTTGACCACGTATACGACAACTGGAGGGTGAAGCCTTGCTTGAAGCGCCGCTCGGTGCGTGCCTGCAGCGAGTGATACCACGCGTAGCCCACCGGATCCTCAAACGAGACGCCGCTGAAGTGCGGGTACGCCGTAAGTAACTGTCCGCGCGAAATGTTGGCCGAGGTGAATTGCGGATTCAGCCCAAAGAACGGGCTTGTGAAGTTACGTCCAAGGAAGTCGATGGTGGCCTGGTCACGCACCGGCGACGTGCTCAGAAACTGCCGTGGCGTGAAGCTCACGCTGCGCGAAATCGGCAACCGCGTGCTGCGATTACCAACGTAGGAAGCCTCTGTGACGAAGCCCATCGGCAATTCCCGCTGGAAGCCGAAGGACGCTCTTTGCGCGTAGGCGGCACTGCGGTCCTTTGCGAATCCGGAGGTGCCCTGGCCCAATGTGGTGATCAGTCCTCCCGCGGCGCCGCGTACCGGCAGCAGACCTGTCGGCAATGGATTGGCGAGCGACGTAATGAACGTCAGACCGCTGTCCGTGGACGCGACGATCGGTGTGGATTGTGAGAAGCCCGCCTGAATCGAGTTTGTACGCAGAATGCCGTTCGGCGAGAAGAAGATTCCATAGCCGCCGCGCAGCACCGTCTTTGGCGTGAGTTGATATGCGAAGCCAAGGCGCGGGTTCCACTGCACGCCCTGGTTGTCCCAATAGTTGCGCGAGTTGCCGCCTACGCCTGCGAACGTCACGCCGCCTTTCACCTGGAATGCGCTCACGGCCAGTTCAGGAATTGGGTTGCGGGTATAGTTGGCGATCGCCGCGGCTTCAATCGGATTCGCCGTTGTACCGTCGAACTGAGTGACAGAGCGATTGAAACGCTCGGTAATCGGGGTTTCGATTTCCGCGCGCATGCCGAGGTTCAACGTCAGTTTGCGCGACACCTTCCAGTCATCCTGGAAGTGCAATCCGTAGTAGAGATCCTGTTCGGCATAGCTGCCATTGAGCGCCATGCTGCCGCCCGGAATCCCCGCAAGCAGCGCGATGAACTCCGCGCCTACAGGAGGTGCGGCACTCGTATCGAATTCGCCGCGTGCCCACAGATTGCTGAAACTGAAATCCGGTGAAACCTGGTTGGGATAGCGGTTGCGGAACTCACGGAAGGCCATGAAATCAAGGCCGAAGCGCACGTTGTGGTTGCCCTTGATCCACGTCGCGCTGGCTACCAGGTTGTGGCTGATGGAAGAGGTGACGCCATCGCCTGATTCCCAGCCGCTGAGTGCCGTAAGGGATCCAACGGCAGTGCGGGGAATGGTGGCCAGTGACTTATCGACGAGGCCGGTCAGGGCAGAAGAGAACCCAAGTGAGGAGAGGTCGAAGCCCTTGCTCACGCGGCGCTCCGGGAACTCCTGCGCGGCGATCCCGTAACGGAAGTTCAGCACCATGGTCGAGGTCAGCATGTGCACGTCGTCAATCGCGATGCCCCGATTCACGCGGTTCAGGATGACGCCGTTCACATCGTTGCCGAAGCTGCGGTTCTTGTCTTCCTCCCAGAAGTCGCGATGCCAGCGCACGAACATGCGGTTCTTCTCGGAAAACGCATGGTCCACGCGGCCGATGGTGGTCCAGTAGTTTTCCTTCGCGGGCAGCGAGTAGAAAAAGTTGTTGCGCCCATCGGCGGTGCCTGTTTGGTTGGGAAGCGGCCACAGCGCAAGCAGGCGCTTGGCAACAGGGTCAATGCGGCTCGCGGGGAAGATGTTGTTTGGCAACGGCTGACGGCTGAAGCGGCCACCCGAGGCTGTGGCGATGGTCGCGGGGTCATAAAGCTGATAGTTTGCGCCGGCTTTCAACAGATCGGAAAGATCGCCGTTGCGCCAGGGGGCGGACGGCACGGTGGAGATCATCGACCCGCCGACGTTGGGATCGCCGAATTTGTTGGCTTCCCAAGTGAAGAACCAGAAGGTTTTGTTCTTGCCGTTGTAAACCTTGGGGATGAAGACCGGGCCACCACCCGCGAGACCGTAGCGGTTATCGCGATAAACGGGGAGCTTCAAGCCCGCGCGGTTCTGGTAGATGGTGGGTGCATCAAAGGCCGAATGCCGCAACCACCACCATGCGGTTCCATGCAGATCGTTCGTGCCGCCCTTGGTGCTGACGTTGACCAGTGAGCCCATGGTGCGGCCGATCGCGGAGTCAAATGACGACGTCTGCACTTTGAATTCCGAGAGAGAGGCCTGCGGAGGGGAGAATGCCACGCGCGGGCTGGTGCCGTCGGAATAGATATTGGCAACGCCGTCGATCGTGAACGAGTTGCCGTAGTTGCCGGTGCCGTCGGTGGAGAATTGCGAAGGCGCGTTGTTGAACGGCGCTTTGCGCAGGCGCATGTCCGTGCCGTTGACGGTGCCCGGCGCGAGGTGGACAAGATCCATCGCGTTGCCGGCAAACAGCGGCAATTCCATGATGCGCCGCTCGTCGACGATTTGACCGAGGCTCGCTTCCGCGGTCTGCAGAAGCGGAGTCTCCGCGGTGACGTTGACGCTTTCGGTCACATCACCAATGGTCATCTCGATATTGAGTTCCACGTTCTCGTTCACGCGGACTTGCACGTTGGCGCGAACGAACTTGCGGAAGCCAGTGAACTCGGAAGTGACTTCGTAGAAGCCAGGCATGAGGAATGGCAACACATAGTTGCCGCCCTCGTTCGCCTTCGATACTACGGAGACGCCCGTCGCAATGCTGCGCGCACGAACGTCGGCGCCGGGCACAACCGCTCCGGTGGAATCAGTAACGCGGCCAACAATGTTGCCGCGCGCATCTTGAGATTGTGCGAAACCCGTCGCGGCCAGCAGGCACACGAGGGTGAGGAAAATCAGGAGATTCTTAAATGACATGGGAAACAGTTCCTTGTGGTTGTTTGCAGAGCATGGCAAACGCCGATCACAGAGGATGGAATGAAGGAAGAAACGGACTGTCGTCGCGTTTCGTCGCACGAGACCGAGATGCTCCCGCGGGCACGCCCGAGGATTCGGCTCATCTAACCTCCAAAGCTACAAAACCGTGACTTCATTATGTCGCGTTTCTCTGCAATCGGCTACGGGGTGTCCGGGGTGATGCCGGCGGACGGTCTCTGCTACATTCGAAGGTCGCCCCATGAGTGAAGCCAGTACGAATCCGGAGCAGACCCGCTTTCCGTGTCCGGGGTGTTCCGCGGGCATGGAGTTCGATCCGGCCAGCAAAGCGCTGAAGTGCGCTTACTGCGCCACGGCGGTGGCGGTGCGCCGGGATGCCTCAGCGGAGGGCGTGCCCGAGCTGCCGTATGACCGCTACGCGCATGCGCAGGCGAACGATCTGTCGAAGATCGCCGGCGATGCCTTGCAGTTCTCGTGTGCGAGTTGCGGCGCGACCGTGCAATTTCAACCACCGCAAGTGTCGGGGACTTGCCCGTTCTGCGCGGCGCAAGTGGTGGCGCAAGCGAAGTCCGCGGACCCGTTGATTGCGCCGCAGGGCGTGTTGCCGTTCCAGTTGCCGAAGCAGCAGGCGGCCGCTTCCGTTGGGACATGGCTCCAGTCGCGATGGTTTGCGCCGAACGCGCTGAAGCGGGTGGCGAAGCCGGACGGACTCACCGGAATGTACCTGCCCTTCTGGAGCTTCGATGCGCGCACCGAGAGCGACTATCGGGGGCAGCGTGGCGAGTATTACTTCGTGAATGAAGAAGTGTGGGTCAACGTGAACGGCCGCCAGGAGCGGCGGATTCAACAGGTCCGCAAGGTGCGCTGGTATCCGGCGTCAGGTTCGGTGGAAGTCGTGTTCGATGATCTGCTGGAGCCGGCGACCAAAGCTGTGGATGCGAAGAGGCTCGCAAAGCTTGAACCTTGGGATCTGCCGAAACTGGAGCCCTACGAGCCGGGATATCTTGCTGGCTTTCAGGCGCAGCGCTATCAGTTGGAACTCGAACCCGCGTTTGAACAAGCCAAGGAAATGATGAAGCCGGAGATTCTGGTTGCGGTGCGCCGCGCGATTGGCGGCGATGAACAGCAGGTGCATCACGTTGCGACCAGTTACTTCGACGTCACCTTCCGCCACCTGCTGCTGCCGGCCTGGATCGGGGCGTACCGTTTTCAGAACAAGGTCTACCAGATCATGGTGAATGCGCGCACTGGTGAGGTGCAGGGCGAGCGGCCATACAGCGTGATCAAGATCATCCTATTCGTGCTGGCTCTCGTTCTTGGGCTGGCGATCGTGTCTCAGGTGAGATAACTGCTGGTCTGTGCGGAGGCGGGCATTCAAGGAAACTGCTTCTTCGGCGGTGGAGGCTCGCCGCTGAAGTAAAGCGTCACCTCCGCGGTGTAGGTCTTGTCGTCAGTCTTCACGTCGGCCTTGGTCTTGCCAAGATTCTCCAGGATGCCTTCTTCCCGCAGCCGTGCCAGAAACACCTCGGCATAGTCGGGGTTGTACGCTTGGCCATCTTTGATTGCCCACATCTTGCGAATGTGCGGCTCGGTCAGGATGTCGAGGCCAGCGATGTTGAGCTTCTTGAACGTGTAACGCTCGCCGCGCTCGATGTGGATGGTGAGAGCCACTACCTTGGCCTTGTCGTCGATCGTGCGGCTGGCGTGAACCTTCGCGTGCAGGTAGCCATTGCTGCGCACGACGCGGCGGATTCGTTCCAGACCCGCGTTGATGGCATCGAAGTTTGCGATGTCATCCTGCTTGAGGTCGGCCGCTTTCATCAGATCGCGCCGGCTATCGCCCGCGGTGGGGATGTCGACTTCACCGAGCTTGTAGACGTCCCCTTCGGAAACCTCGACGGTCACGCGCAGACCGTTGACGTCGGTGACAGGCGCGGTGGTGATGTTCGTAAACGCAATGCGAATGCGCCCGCGGGCTTCATAGAGCGGACGGATGCTGTTCTCGATAATCTGGCGGAATCGCTTCTCTTCCCACACTGTGCCGACCGCGGCGCCTGCCACTGCGTTCTGCAAGGTGGTCGTCGGAAGCACTTCGTTTTTCGTGAAGGTGACTTCGGCGATGGATGGCGGCAACGTCGCCGGTTGAAACACGATGATCAGTTCCTTCGTGTCGAGATCCGGCGTCACCTTGCCCACCACCTTCTCTTTCACCACGGGCTCAAGGAATGCGGCGTAGCGCTTCAATAACTGCTGTGTCCCGGGCACCTTTGGCGAGAACAGTGGATCGCTCTTCGCAAGAACCGCGCGAAGCTCCGCGTCGGATTGCGCGAAGCGGTCGAACTTTACGGCATACGCCTGTTGGATTTCGGTGACAAGGAACGAAGCTGCATAGCCCGTCTTGTCCGCGGAGGGGGCATACTTGTAGCCGACGTTTTCAAAGAAGCCCGCCGCCATCAGCCGGTCGCGAGCTGCTTCGAATGCTTTCGGATCCGCGGGCTGGCCAATCTTCAGTGCGGCGACGGAGAGGATCTGTTGCTCGGAGAAGTTCTGGTTGCCTTCCACCTTCAGGCTGACGATGGGAAAGGTGCGCTGCGGGTTCTGCGCCAATGCAGGCGTTGTGAGCGAGCCCGCCATCAGCGAGGCGGCGATCCAACAAACAAGCTTCATGCGATGCGTTCCGGATTCATGACGGCGAGATAGCCGAGGTTGCGGTAGAGTTGCTTGTGATCGAGTCCGTAGCCGATGACGAAGTATTCGCCGATCTCAAAGCAGCGGAAATCAACCGCCACCTGCACGATTCGACGCGAAGTCCGGTCCAGAAGGGTACACAGGCCAATCGAATTGGGGCCGCGGCCAGCGAGGTTCTGCATCAGGTAGCGGATGGTGAAGCCTGTGTCGACGATGTCCTCCACGATGAGGACGTCTTCGTTCTCGATGCTCTCATCGAGATCTTTTGAAATGCGGACCAGTCCACTGGAGCCGGAATGGTTGGAGAAACTCGAGATGCCAAGCACATCGATCTTGACGGGGACTTCGAGGGCGCGAGCAAGATCGGTAAGGAAGAAGATGGAGCCCTTGAGGATCCCGATGAGCTTGAGCGTGCGGCCGCGATAACGCTGATTGATCTCAGCGGCCACCTCCCGGATCCGCTGTTGGATCTGCTCCTCGGTGAACAGGATTCGTTCCACGCCTGGGGGAAGATTGTCCATCGAAACCTCAGTCTAGCAGAGGGATGGTGGTATCGTCGGCAACTTGCTATGTCCGGGGAAGGAAGTCTTCGCGTCCGCGAAGAATCGCAGCCATCACGCGCGGGTCGAGACGGCCGTGCATCACCGCAATGACCCAGATCGCCCGCTCTTCGGGAGCGTAGGCGATCAGGTAGTCGCGGACGACGATGAATCGCAGTGGCCGGGAGGACAGGTCAGGCCGGCGGTGACCGCGATTGGGAAAGGGGACAAGCAGGTCGAAAGTGGCGAAGAGTTCTTTGCGCACTCGATCCGGAGCATCAAGGCTGTCGAATGCGATGTAGTCGCAGATTTGATCGATGTCCGCGTAAGCTTCCGGATGAAGCGAGTAGCCGCTCATGCGCCCTGCGCTGCACGCCTGGCACGGGCCTTCTCCTCAAGCCGCGCGAACGCCTCTTCTCCATCGATCAGCTTGACGCGCCCGCTCTTGATGTCGTCGTACCGGCTGTCGAGCATGCTCGACACGTCGCGCTGGGCCTCGACGTAACCTCTGACGGCGACCGTCACCAGATCGGACGTGCTTAATCCGCTCCGCTCCGCGAGATCGTCGAGTTCCTTCTGGAATTCGGGCGAGAAGGTCAGTTCCATGGGTTGATCCTCGTCTCTCCAGCTTATCAGAGCTACCGCCCAAAGGCCTTTGCGACCGGCCGGCGGATCTCCGGCCAAAACTCTTTCAATAGATTCCATCCGATGCCAAGCGCATAGCGTCCGCCGCCCGCCAGGAGCGCGTCGCGATAGGTGTAGCTCGGCGGGGTCCAGGCAAGCGCCGACAATTCGCCGCCGAAGTAGCCCGCCGCGCGTGCCACGGCCGGAACGTAGTTCCCACGTTCATTGCGGGTGACGAAGTTCAGTTTCACTGCATGCCCGGTTCTTTGAAGGAAGCCGCTACAGGTGCACCGCTCATAGCGGACGTCCTGCTTCAAACCAAACGCGAGTGAGTGCTCGATGGAATCCTGCACGGTGAACCGGCCTGCACGGCTTCCGAAGCGGCGGAAATAGCCTGCCGCGCCCTGGCCCCATTCCTCGGGAATGTCCACGTACTGGTCATAGGCAGCAGTGCCTGCGGCGCGGAGGGCCGATCCTGCGCCGAAGGCAGACTTTTGATAAAGCTGCCAGCGCTCGGCTGTGGTCAAGGGCCGGTAAGCCGGCTTCGCGCCGATGTTCGATGGATCGCCTGCCGACAGAGGAGCGCTGACGAACAGGAAAAGGACGCCCAGTTTCACTAGCACTGTAGATGCGCGGAAGCGCGCCCAAGGTTTCGGTTTTTCGACGCAAAGCTATTTCTGCGCGACAATCAGCACTTCGCCGCAATAGCGTTTCAGGAAGGGAAGCACGCTGAGGATCAAACTGTCTGAAGCCTCAACGCCGCTGACGAAGGCCCTCACCCAACCCCGGTCGAAACGGCCGCGGAAGAACCTCTTCGACATCGACAGCAGATGCATCTCGCGCAGAGTGACTGAACGAAAATGCGACCGGAGCATGGCGATCTCGTGATCGGAGAACACGATCTCTTCGCCCTGTTCCTCAACTTCGCCTTGAGCCCACGCGCGCAACCGCCGGGCCAGACTTAAGAGCGGATTGTTTCCGTAGGTTTCGGCAAGGACCATCCATCCTCCGGGCCGGATCACGCGGATCAGTTCCTCGAACGCATGAGGATACTTAAGCGTATGATGGACCGCGGCACTGGCGTAGACAAGGTCGAACTCCCCGGTCACAAAGCAACTGAGATCACTCGCATCACGAGCCTCGCCCCGTACGCGCGAGGCAACGCCACTCGCGGCCGCTCTGCGAAGCCCGAGTTCGATGGCCTTCGGAGAAAGGTCCAGTAAGGTCACGGCGGCACCTTCGGTCGCCATCCACACTCCCCAGTCGCCGGGTCCGCAGCCGTAGTCCAACACTCGCATTTGGGCCAGCGGCATGGCGGTCAGAGTCTCAAGTACGGCGGAATACAGGCGCCGGCGCTCATATACCGGTTGCGCCGGATCGGCGAGCGTGCGCAGCATTACCTCCCGGCTCACCGCCAGTTGTTCATCCGGGAGTGAGAGGAACCGTTGGTACTGCGCGTCGTAGAAATCGCGTTCCTGATCAGCAGAGATCGACACGTACAGCTTACGATTTTGGCAGATCGGGAGCCTTGATGTAGTCGAGCGGCAGTTCGCCAGTCAGGGTCCTCAGCCACGCGACGATCGCTCTGGCTTCCGAATCCGTGAGTGGCTTCTCTACCTGATGCTCACCCATCATCTTGACGGCGGCTTGGAGATCGGCGACGCTGCCGTCGTGGAAGTAGGGTCCGGTTTTCTCGATGTTGCGCAAGGACGGCGCCTTGAACACCATGCGGTCCTGTTCCTGCTTGGTAACCGCGAAGCGCCCTGGATCGGACTGCTGTGGCCATGGCTTCACCAATCCGACCTTCTGGAAGATGCGTCCGCCAATCTGCGCACCGTTGTGGCAAACGTGGCAACCGGCTTTGTAAAAGGCCAGGAAGCCCTGCTTTTCTTCCGGTGTCAGCGCGTTCTTGTCGCCATTGAGGAACTTGTCCCAACGGGACGGTGTCACTAGCTTCCGTTCGAACGCCGCGATGGCGAGAGCCACGTTGTCGAAGGTTACCGGTTGCTTTTCATTCGGGAAGGCCTCCTTGAAGAGCTTTCCGTATTCCGGAATCGCACGCAGGATTTTTTCCACTTCCGCGGCGTTGGGCATTGCCATTTCCACGGGGTTCATGACAGGGCCTTTGGCCTGTTCTTCGACGTCGGCGGCGCGGCCATCCCAGAACTGAAGCATGTGGCCCGCGGCATGGTAAACGGTCGGTGCGTTGCGGTTGCCCTTCTGTCCCTTGTGGCCGGTGGAGACCGGTGTGCCATCCACTCCGTACTTGTCAAGGAGATGGCAGGTATTGCAGGAGACATCCTTGTTCAAGGAAAGGCGCTTCTCGTAGTACAGGATGCGTCCAAGTGCGATCTTCGCATCGGTGACCGGGTTCTTCTCCGATATCATCACGGCTGGGGCGGCCTTGAAGTTCGCGAGTAGCTCCTCGTCGATCTCGGACTTGCTGGTCTCGGCCGTTTTCGAACCGCACCCGGCGAGCACGAACATCCACGCGAGCAGGATCATCAAGAAAAGTTGCATATTAGGGGGTCCTCACTACATCGTATCGAACAGCTACAATTGTTGGATTGCTCATGGCGTCTTCCCCTCAAGCCCTAGTCCCAAGATTCAAATACCTGGATCACCTCATCAATATTTTCGTGGTGGTGCTGATCATCTCCAACCTGGTCGCGCCGAAACTGGTGGCCATTGGATCTTTGCGGTTGAGCGGCGCTCAGATCCTGTTCCCGGTGACCTACATCTTCGGTGATATCTTCACGGAGGTCTATGGTTACGCAGCCTCCCGCAGGGCGATCTGGACTGGTTTTCTTGCATCGGCGCTGCTTGCGGTGATGGGACTGACCATCGTCGCTCTTCCCCCGGCTCCGGAGTGGAAGAATCAGGAAGCGTTCGAGATTGTCTTCGGATTCGTGCCGCGCATCGTGATATCGAGCCTCATCGCGTATTGGTGCGGTGAGTTTGCCAATGCGTTCGTGATGGCGCGCTTGAAGGTGATCACCGGGGGCAGAATGCTTTGGGTTCGAACGATCGGTTCCACGGCGGTCGGGCAGTTCGTGGATACCACCGTGGTGATCACGCTGGCGTTTGCGGGGACTGTGGGCGGCAGCGAATTGTTGAACCTGATTTTCTCGGGCTACTTCGGCAAGGTGATCTACGAAGCGCTAGCCACTCCACTCACGTACGCGGTAGTGAATGGACTGAAGCGGGCCGAAGGGATCGACGTTTACGACACGAACACGGACTTCAATCCGTTTCGCGCAGCGTCCTCTTAAGGCTGCAAATTCCAGTTCCAGCGTCTGGCGCATGCGCAGGCTGGTTCAGGCATGAACTAACACTGCCCTGCCTGCGACGCTGAGCCGCTCAGCCAACCGTCACGGGATGCCGCAAGGCGCATCAACTCTCCCGGCTGCATCGCACGCCCGAAGTAGTAGCCCTGAGCGACGTCGCATTGGTGCTGGCGAAGGAACTGCATCTGTGCATCCGATTCCACTCCTTCGGCCACTACCACCATGCCGAGAGCGTGCGCGAGGCTGATGATTGCGGTGATGATCTCCTCGTCGCTTGCATTGATCCCGACACCCTGCACGAATGCCATGTCAACCTTCAGGCAGCGCACTGGGTATTGCCGGAGATAAGTGAGCGAACTGTAGCCAGTTCCGAAATCGTCCAGCACAAGTGGAATGCCTGCCGTGGCGAGTTCGGCCAATTCGGTGTGCGTGCGGTCGGTATTGCGCAGCAGCGCGGATTCCGTAATCTCCACTTGCAACCAGGAAGGAGGAATGCCGTATTCCTGAAGGCAGTCGAGAACGGATCGGGCGGCTCCTGGATCCATCAATTGCATTGCCGAGAGGTTGATGGAGAAGGTGATCTCAGGCAGGCCGAGAGCGCGCCACTCTCGAATCTGGCGGCACACCTGGCGGAGCACCCAACTTCCCACCTGATGAATCAGTCCGCTGTCTTCCGCAATCGAAATCAGGCGCGAAGGGCTAACGCTGCCCCACTTGGGATGATTCCAGCGCAACAGCGCTTCCGCACCTTCGAGCCGTCCGTCCCGCAACCGGATCTGCGGTTGCAGCGCGACCCACAACTCGCCAGCTTCGAGACTATGGCGCAGATCGAGCGTGATCTGGAGCCTGTCACTGGATTCACGCTCGGTTTCGGAATCGAAGACATGGAAGGAGTTCCGCGTGCCTTGCTTGGCGCGATAAAGCGCGAGGTCGGCGGCGCGCAGAAGAGCCTCCGCGGTATTGCAGTCAGGCGACTGAATCGCGATCCCCATGCGTGCGTTGATTGGGACCCGATGGTGTTGGAGTTGGAACGGTCGGTGCAGGGCCGCAAGAACCTGGTGAGCGAGTTCCGTGGTTTCTTCGAAGGAGCGAGTGTCCTGTGCAAGAACCGCGAACTGATCGCTGCCCAGCCGGCACAGCGTATCTCCACCGTGGATTGCCGACTCGAGGCGCCTGGCCACTTCGACCAGGAGGGAGTCGCCTGCCAGGTGACCGAACGAATCGTTGATGTGCTTGAAGTGATCAAGGTCCAACAGCATCAGCGCCAGTTTCCGGTTGCGCCGGATCGCGGAATCGATGGCCTGACGAAGCCGGTCATGGAACAGATAACGGTTGGGCAGACCGGTCAGCGAATCGTGCTGTGCCATGTGCAGAATGCGCCATTCTGCTTCTTTCCTGCGCGTGATGTCTTCCTGGATTGCGACACAGTGTGTCACCCGGCCCGCCGCGCTGAGGATTGGCGTGAGGGTCTGCAACATGGTGCGTTGTGTGCCGTCGCGATGGAACAGCACCACTTCGCTGCGGTTCGATTCACCCCGTAAGGCCGACGTCCAGTGGCTATCTCTTCCCGAGCGGTCCTGCCGCGCCGATCGAACCGTCCAGGCGGGCCGGCCAACGATCTCCCGTTTGGTGTAGCCGAATGCCGTGGTGAACGCGGCGTTCACCCACTCGATGGTTCCCAGGTCATTCGTGATGAAGACGACGTTCGCCACCGATTCGAGCGCGGCCAATTGAAGCTTCAGGCGATTGCCTGACTCGGCGGCGCCAGTTACGTTGATGTGCATCACCACCACGCCCGACTCGCCTGCGTCCGTTGCGGCCGCGCAGTGAAATCGCCTCTTCTCACCGGAACACAAGTATTCGAAGCCGGATTCCGAGAGGTCGCCCAAGAGCACCGCGCGGATGCCGGCGGCAGCGTGCCGGGCGAAAGGTTCGGCTCCCACGGCCTTCTCATTGCAAAGATCGAGGTAGTTCACTCCGATCCAGCCGCTGTCGCGGACTGCCGGGTCATTCGCATGGGCGAACTCGCACCAAGCCTGATTCACATGGACGATCACTCCCGTGCAGTCGAGTCTGGCGATCGGAGTGCTCAGCGAATCCATGCCATCCCCGCCAACGGATAGAGGCGGGAGATGCTCGGGAGGCGTTGCGATTGAGAAGGGTCTTTTCTCCTTCGGCGACGGAGTCCTTCGTGCGACGGGCTCCGAGAGTGCATCGGTTGCCGTAAGAATGACGGACGGAGTGTGGCTCGAATCCGGCGAGTAGGGGTGCAGGCGGATCCGGTACGGCCGGCCATCCTCGTGAATCAGCATCGAAAGACGTTTGCGGTGCTCGACTACCTCGCGAATCATGCGCAGAAGTCCTGGTGAATTCAGCGAGGTGGAGGAGTTATGGATCGGCTTGCCAAGGTCAGAGGGACGGAGTCCAAACCACGACCCTGCCGCCGCATTGAAGCTTGCCAGGAGCAGTCCCGGACCAATCACGGCCATCGGAGCTTCCAGCGTTTGCCGGAAGGAATCAAGGTCGCGAATCGAGTCCCTCACGCCATGGTTCCCGTGTTGGTGGACGTGATTCAGTTTGTTCGCTAATGCTCTCGCGAGTTCTTGCGGAGGCAGCACATAGTCGGGGCGCACCCTTGGATTTATGGAGGAGTGCACACCGATGCTGCGGGCCGATGCCTCGTCCTGAACCATGACGGTTCCGCCCGCTCGACGGATGTCGACAAGGCCACCAGGTCCGTCGCCGTCACTGCCGGCAAGCAGGATGGCGATCGCGCGGTCCTGGCAACTCGCGGCGAGGGACCGGAATAGCCCGTCCAGCGACGGTTTGCCCTTCCAGGGAGATGCGGCGTGAAACAGACGGTCACCGCAAACCATCAGGCCTTGGCCAGGTGGTGCGAAATACAGTGAGCCGCCGGAGAGTGCGATCCCATTGGTAGCCTCAACCACGCTCCACCCGGTTCCCGCGCCGGGCGCTTCCGGCCGGGGGCGCTGCGGATCGAAGTGCTCACTGACAATCAACGATGCATTTGACGAGGCCGGAGTACTCGCCAGCAACGTGCGCAGGGCCGCATGTCCTGCTTCGGACGCCCCCACGCCGACAACAAAAAGGTGCTTCGAATCCGTCATGGATGACTGCGGATTGTCTCCGTACGCTCCGCCTACGGAGAGGCTCTTAATACCAATATCCGAAAAAACGCCGTTTGGGAACTCCTATTTTCACTTTTCGGGAAGTCTGGCGGTGTGATTTTCCAATATGGAAGACGCGGTAGGACTAGTACTGCCGTTGTTCGGGAGTCAATCGGTGAGTGTGCCGCCGATCATGATTCCCTGTACGTGCAGCTTTTTCGTCAACAATACAAGGTCCGCGCGTTTTCCTGCCGCGATGCTTCCGGTCTGATGGGCGATCCCAGTGCGGCGCGCGGGAGTCAGACTGGCCATGCGAATGATCTCATGGAGCGGTGCTTCGGTATCGCGAGCCATG
The DNA here is from genome assembly GCA_016789785.1 of Bryobacterales bacterium. The sequence goes on along the minus strand of JAEUQE010000165.1, from coordinate 6,835 downwards.
GTCCGCACCATCGAGTCGAGAGCGACCACGCTGCTCGCCAAACCGTCGCCCGGTACGAAACCGACCAATCCGTTACTCTCAAACCAGGAGCCTGTTTCGGGATGCCCAAAGCGGTATCTTCCGGGAGGCATGTCGAGCGCGCGGTTGGCATCCGTAACCAGACAAAGCCGGTCCGCGCCGAGCATGCGATAGGCATAGTTCAGTAGCTCTGGCGCCAGGTGCTGGCCGTCGGCAATCACTTCCGTCGACATTTCCGGATGAGCGATGACGAATTGTTCCATGCTGCCCCGCATCGGGGTGCCGCATCGCGCGCGAACGCTGGGAACCGAACTCATTGCGCACCAGAAATGATCGACGTGCCGCATCCCGTCGCGATAAGCCGCGGCCATTTCCGGCCAACTTGCGTCGGAATGCCCGCATGTGATGAGACATCGCTTGCGCCGGGCCATCCGGTAAAACGCCGACGCCCCTGGCAATTCAGCGGCGCAGGTTGCAATGCGGACCAGGTTGCCTTCGAAGTACCGGCGGAATTCGTCGGGTTCGGGGTCGCGCCTTCCTGAAGGTGAGTGGCAGCCGACTTTGGTCTCCGCGAAATAGGGTCCGTACAAATGGACTCCCGCGATTCGTGAGCCGTCGGCCGGACTCCAACTTTCGCGAACCCGCGTACAGGCGTCCATCATTCCGTGGATTTCCTCGAAACTGCCCGTGGTGGTCGTCGGAAAGATGGTGGTGGTGCCATGCCGCAGATGCGCTTGGTTCGCCTGGCGTACAGCAGCGTCAGTGCCATCCATGTAGTCCGCTCCGGCGCCACCATGCACGTGAATGTCGATGAAGCCTGGGGCGACGTAACTCCCGCTGGCATCAATATGGCGGGCGCCTCGCGGCACTCGGGTACTCCTGGAGACTCGTTCAATCCGCGAGCCCGAGACGAGCACGGATCCCGATTCGAGGATCCGGTCAGGGAGCACGATGGAGCCGGTGATGCAGATCATGAGTTTACTTTCTTCGAATCCAGATGCCGGCCGCAAGCAGCATTCCGGCGGTGCACAGAGCCAGTCCCGCATATACCGACCGTGGCCGGAAGCGCATTTCGACGCGGTGCTTGCCCGCGGGAACCACTACACCACGCAACGCCCCGTATGGCTCCCACATGCGAACGTGCTGGCCATCCACAGTCGCCTCCCAGCCCGGATAGTTGGTCTCGCTGACCACAAGCATGCCGGCGCACTCCGTGTCCGAGGAGAGAATGATGCGATCGGAACTGCGCGAGACGATTGCGGCCTGCCCAGGTGAACCGCATCGCTCCAGTTGGGGCGCGTCCGCAATCAGGACCGCCGTGGAGCGCAGATCCACCGTGGCGTCCTGAACCGTGACGCGCATCCACGCGCGGTCGGGCACTACCTTGGTCTCGTGCGCGATCCATGCACGTGGGAAGGGCGTGGGATTGCGATACACCTTAATGCCGGAAGTGCCCGTGAAAACCTCCTGCTGAATTCCATCGGGGCGGTCGGCTTTGGTGCCGAGCCAGTAGCGCACACCGAGCAGATCCTGCGTCCGGGCTGTGTGGAGTTCATGCGCAACAATGTTCTCTGTCGCGCCCGCGACGTAGCCGTGCAACGTGTCGATGCCGTGCCAGTCACCGAAGTTGATGCCAACTTCCTCGTCATTGACCGCGACACGAAATGGCCCATTCGCGGTGAGTTCCTGTCGCAGGAAGGAGGCGACGTCGTTGTGCGCGGCCAACTTCCTCGCAAACGGCCATGCGTTCTCGTCGAACCGGCTCGGGTAGAGCGACGGGCCGCCGCTGGTCAGCTCAATGAGCACGATGATCAGCAGTCCCGCGCTGAAGGCGTTTCGGGAGATGGTTCCTTGTTTCCATGCGGACAGCAAGGCTGAGCAGGCGAGGCATGCCAGCCCTCCGAGTGCGATCCGCTCATCGAGAGGCTTGTCCGCAAAGGAGTATCCGATTGTTGCGAGCAGAACAAGCGTTCCGGTTGCGACGAGGAACTGGATGAGTTTTCGCAGCCACGCCGAGGAAGGATCGCGCAATACATGCTCCCACCCGTACACCGCCAGTACGCAGATCGCCAGACCGAGCAGGGCCATGCCTCGTGATGGAATGCGCGCCTTGTCGAGCACGGGCACCACGGAATAAATGATGCCGTTGAGTGGCGCAAACGAGCCCAGCGAGTACACGGTTGCGATGGCCGCGAGGCTGAGCCCCCAACGAACAACGCGCTCTTTCCAGCAGGCAACGACGCCGAGAAACGCGAAACTCGCCCCGATCCAGCCGACATAAGGGCTCGAGTCGGCGAACCGTCCGAGGTGAGGCAGAACCGTGCCGAGCAGGCCTCGTGCCGGCAGCGAATAGAGAATATGGACACGATAGGGGATCTTGTCGTTCCAGCCGACCGTTTCCTCCAGGCCCACCCAGCGCCGCGAGAGACGCCCGAATTCGAAGGTTGGGAGTACCTGCGCGCTGGCCACCATCGCGCCAATGCAAAGAAACACGAGCGCTGGGCCGATAAGGCGGCGGTCGCGTGTGGCGAGCCATACCCAGGTGACCAGCACGGTGGTCGAGAGCAGAATCGGCATTTCGTGGTGGCCACTCAGCCAGGAAATGCCCAGCAGGATGCCACCTGCCGCCGCATTGCCATAGAGGCGAGGTCCGCGTGCCGCCCGAAATGTGAACATCAGGACTCCGGGAGCCCAGATAATCCCGTTCACCACGTCGAGCCATGCGACGGTGCCAATGAAGCCGCCGAATCCGAAAGTCACGCCGCCGAGTATCGCAGCAGGCTGGCTAAGTCCAAGATCGCGAGCCCAGAGATACAACAGCCATGCCGCGACTATGTGGATCGCCACCCAGTAGAGATTCAGCCACCCGAAGCGCAGGTATCCGTCGCGGAGGGGGAGCAAATAAAGTAGCAGGTTGCCGGGAAACAAAGGTCCGGGCTGGGTTTGACCAATCAATGGTTGGCCGGACCAGATATGCGGATCCCACAGCGGGAAGCGCCCCTGGTGAATCTCGCTGGCCTGAAACTGCAGGCGAGGGATCTCGAGGTAGGCCATGTCGGGGTGGTCGAACCAAATGAACTGGTCGCGCAGGAGCGTGAGCTTCCAGTAAAATCCGGTCCCGATCACCGCCAGAAGCAGCAGTCCCATCCATGTGCTCTGGAACCACCGGCGTGGTGCAATCTGGACAGAGTGGTGGTTTTCGGCCATCTCGCGAGATCCGTCATGATATCACATGTGCTTGGGAATCAATGAGATTGCGTTTGGATTTCAGATTGCAACCGGACTAGTGAGCCTGATTAGGAGGCAACCATGCTGCGGACAAACAATGCCAGATCGGCCGGGGTGAGGCCGATGATGTTCGGAATGACGCTGGCAGCGTTTTTAATGCCGGCGATTCTCGGAGCCAATGACGACGGACCGGGCCGCGGGGTCGCCCGTGTGTCACTGCTGCAGGGTGACGTGTCGATCCGCCGTGGCGACTCGGGTGACTGGGTGGCGGCAGCACCGAACGTGCCGATGGTTGTGCAGGACCGGGTGTTGACCGGCGCCTCCTCCCGGGCGGAAATTCAATTGGACTATGCGAACTTCATCCGGCTCGCATCGAATGCGGAGATCCGGTTTGCCGAACTGGAGTATCAGCGCTTCTCGATTCAGCTCGCGGCAGGTACGGTGACGTATCGGGTTTTGCGCGACCTGGAGGCGGATGTCGAAGTGGCGACTCCGAGCGTGTCGGTACGGCCGCTGAAGCGGGGAACCTACCGGATCAGCGTGCTGCCCGACAATACCACCGAAATCACGGTGCGGTCTGGCGAAGTGGAGATTTACACTCCTCGCGGGACCGAGCGGTTGCGCGCGGGACGCACGATGCTTGTGCGTGGAACGCAGGCGGAACCCGAGTTTCAGTTCGTGAGTGAGTTGCGCGAAGACGATTGGGATCGCTGGAATGTGCGCCGGGATCGCGATCTGGAACGCTCGGTCTCGTACCGCTACGTATCGCGGTCAATTTATGGTGCGGAGGATCTGGACGCCCACGGCGATTGGTTTTACGATCCACCCCACGGCTGGGTGTGGACGCCGCGCGTGGCGGCTGGGTGGGCGCCTTATCGTCAGGGCCGCTGGTCGTGGATCGACTGGTATGGCTGGAATTGGGTCAGCTACGATCCTTGGGGATGGGCTCCTTACCATTATGGCCGCTGGTATTGGGGCGCGCGTGGCTGGTGCTGGTTTCCGGGCGCAATTGGCGCACGGCACTTTTGGAGTCCTGGGCTTGTGGCGTGGATTGGTTTCGGTGGTGGCGCGGGATTTCGTGGTGGGATCGGTGTCGGCTGGGGCAACGTAGGCTGGATTCCGCTCGCGCCTCACGAGCCGTTCTACCCCTGGTACGGATGGCGCAACTACCGCGGTTGGGGAAATCGCACTTACATCGATAACTCGGTCAACATCGTCAACAACGTCAATATCACCAATGTCTACCGCAACGCGCGGGTGCAGAATGCGGTGAGCGGCCTGAACTCCGCCGACTTTGTGAATGGCCGCGGCAATAGCGTGGTCCGGCTGAGCGACAACGACCTTCGCGGTGCTTCGGTGGTCCGCGGGAATCTGCCGGTAACTCCGGATCGGACGAGTTTGCGGTTTGCGGATCGCGATGTCACCAACGTTCCTCGTGGAGGCAACGATGACGGCCGCTTCTATAGCCGCCGCTCACCGTCGCCTGTCGAACGTGTCTCGTTCGAGGACCAAAGGCGCGGTGTCGAGGAGATGAGCAGGCGGACATTCGGTGACCGGGGCGAGGGAGTTCGTGCCGACGGTGCGCGGACGGCCGATCCGAATCGCCGCGAAGGCGGGCGTTTGGAAGGCGCGCGGACGGAACGTGCCGAGGGCGCGGAAGGCCGTACTGCCGGCGGGCTGAATGATCGGGGCCGCGAACGCGGAGTCGAGAATGGCCGCGCTGCGGATCCGGGCCGTGTCTCCGATCGGGCTACCCCCGAGGTGTCCACTGGACGCGAGGGCGGTCGTGCTGCGGAGCGTTCAGCGGAGTCCGGTGGCTGGCGGCGATTTGGTGAGCCGCGCGGAACCGGGACCGGACGTGAGAACGATGTTCGGACCTCCGACCCGGCACGGGGTGTGGACTCCGGCAGTACCCGTATGGGCGGTCGCACCGAGGCGCGCGGTTCGACGGATGCCAGAACCACTGGCGATACCCGGATGAACAGTGGCGACGGATCTGGTTCCACTCGCGACCGAGGTGGTTGGCGCCGCTTCGGGGACGCATCCACCGGGACTGCCGGGTCGGACCGTGGTGCTGGCCGAAGTTCCGAAAGCGGGGCTGGTTGGCGATCCGACGATCGAGAATCGCGGGGCGCCAGCCGGAGCACTGACCGCGGAATGCAGGACCGGCGGTCGCTCGAACCGGAACGTTCGAACTCCACGTTTGAGCGCCGCGGCGGAGATCGAAGCGTCGATCGTGGCGGTGCGGACATGGGCGGCCGCGACACGAATTGGCAGCGCTTCCCCGGAAGTGGGGACCGGAACACGGGTGGTGGGTTTGGTGGCCGGAGCGGTGGCTTCGAACGGTCGTCGCCGCGGACGGATTCGCCGAGCCCGCGGATGGAGTCTCCCCGGATGGAGTCGCCGAGGGAGTCCCCGCGAATGGAATCGCCGAGGATGGAGTCACCACGAATGGAGTCGCCACGCGGCGGCGGTGAGCCCGTGCGCGTCGACCCGCCGATTGTTCGTGAACGTGCGCCCGGCAATCAGGATCAGAGCTTTTACCACCGCGGGTCGGACCGCGGTGGTTTTTCCGATCGGGGCAGCCGTAGCGAGAGCAGCCGCAGAGAGTCCTATGGCGGCTTCTCGGGTCGAAGTGAGAGCGTCAGCCGGGCAGACTACGGCGCGCGCAGTTCCTCTGGATTCGGCCAATCGCGCGGCTCTTCGCGATTCGAAGCGCCCCGGATGGACGGCGGTTCTCGCGGTTACGGTGGAAGCGCACCGCGGATGGAATCCCGAGGCTCGGGCGGCGGCTATTCGGGTGGCGGCTATTCGGGCGGTGGTGGCGGCGGATACTCCGGCGGCTCCCGTTCCGGCGGCTTCACCGGTGGCGGCATGCGTGGCGGCGGTTCCATGGGTGGCGGATCCGCAGGTGGTGGACGCATGAGCGGCGGCATGGGGCGTTCCCGATAACCCGTTTGGCCCGTCCGAAAGAGTTTTCGAGTTGTGTGTCTCTTCTTCCCTCGCCTGCTTCGCGGCGTTGCTTGCCCGCGAGGCAGGCGTTTTTTCTTTCTTTGGGCGGCTGAGAGTTGTTTTCTGGTTGGCGCGGAAGCGGCGCACGTGTAAGCTGTTAAGATGAGGTCGGGACTGCGGCCGGCTGTCAGCTCGATGGACCAACGCGTTGCCACTTTTTCTTCGATTGAGAAGAGGGCGCCCGTGGAGCAGGCAGGAACGGCGGAGCCGATTCATAACCTCTGACCGTCAGAGGGGCATGGGTGATGGAGCGGGTACGCTTGAATCCGTTTTCTTTGCATCTTAGCGCACAAGTCTTGACTTTCCATGCCGTTTGAGATAGAAGTGTCGTTTACGAATCATCATGGTGTGTTGTATCCCCTGGTGGGTCGCACGTTTTTTGGTTTTGAGTTTCAATTCTAGTGTTTGAGTCTTGGAGGAGGGAAATGAAGCGTCTTTGGGCATCGGCAGCCTTACCCCTGGCTGCTATGTTCTGCCTGACGTTCGCGGCCCCAAAGGCTGCGAAGGCACAGTCTGGACCCCGATGGGTGGGTACGAGCCCCAACGGGCCATTTGATGTATCCGCACGGTCCACAGT
>JAEUQE010000164.1 GCA_016789785.1 Bryobacterales bacterium | reverse complement strand
CCTTCCTGCGGCCGTGCGTCGTTGGTGAGCGTTCGCCACCGCGAGGGTGTACCGCCCATGTAAGTGACCTGATACTTCTGTGGCGCCGCAGTGCGGAACCATTCCATCATCTCCAGGGCGGCCGCCGGGTCGTGCGGGACATGGCGGTCTTCGTGCAGTCCGGGGCCCCAGATCGAAAGCACGGGCTTTCCGTTGTGGTGCAGATAACCCGGGTGCGCGGTGACCTTCAATTCGTCCACCAGATACTTCCAGTCCTCCCGCATCACACTGGCGAATGTGGCGAGGTTCGAGCCCGTAACATCGTACTCAATGGCGATCACGCGGCCGGCTTCGGCGGCGCCGGCCAGGATATTCTTCAGCACAACATCGCCCGAGGCCCGCTTGCGCGCTATGGTCGTGACGAACCGCTGCACCAGCACTCCATCCAGGCCGTACTCTTTCATCCACCGGAAATGGCGCGCCACCACCTTCCGGTTCCAGGCCGAATAGAGGTACGCGGGCTTGCCGCCAATGGTCATTCCAGGAACCGCGCAAAGCTCATCCTTGTCGAACTCGCTCAAGTCCGGATACATGTCGATGGTGAGTGTCTCTGCCGCCGGTACGCCGCGCGACCAGCTACGCCAGTTGTTTTCCGGCGCGCCGTCGCCCGCACAGTTGAACCATCCCTGGTAGCCAAGCAGCACCTTCCTGTCGAGCGTCCGCGGATCGGGGCCGTCCGCGGCCGCTACGCACAGCGCGCCCGCCGCCGCCAGCAGCACCTTGGAAATCCACATCACTCGCCTCCGATTCCGCTTAGAACTCCAGACGCAGACCCATCACCATCGTGCGGTTGCCGTTCTTCGCCGTGATCATCCCGTAGGTGGAGGAGGTGATGCCCGTGCTCGGCGCGCCCAGGTTGGGGTGGTTCATCAGGTTGTACATCTCAGCCCGGAACTGCAGACGCATCCTCTCCCGGATCGGCTGCCAGCGGCTCAGAACCGAGTCGAAGTCAAAGATCCCCGGATTTCTGACATTCGGCTCGGTGCGCGAGCCGGTCCCGAACGAATACGGTCCGGGATTGACATAGGCGGTCGTATCGAACCATCGATCCATGTTCTGCTGACCGTCAGGAAGGCGGCCGCTCTTCAAGCGATCGGCGTAACAACCCAGTCCCGAAACACCTGGCATCGTGCAAGCCGCCCCGATCGAGATCGGCGTGCCCGACTGCGCGGTAAGAATTCCGCTCACCTGCCAGTTTCCAAGAATCTTTCCGCCAATGCCCTTGGAGAGGAACTGCTTCCCATGGCCGAAAGGCAGCTCGTAAACCCAATTCGTCACCAGTCTCCGGTTGATGTCCGCCGCCGAAATCGACCGCGACATCGAAAGATCATACGGGTTGATGAAGTTCGCTCCACCAAGGAAGCGCTCATTCACGTTGTCAATCAACTTCGCGCCAGTGAACGAAACCTGGAACATCAGGCCTTTGGAGAAAGTCCGCTCCGCCCGCAGAGTAAAGCCATGATAGGCCGAATCGCCCACCGAGGCGCGAAGCTGCCCGACGTTTCCCGCATAGTGCGGATACGGCACCAGCAGGATGCCCTGCCGCACCGTTGCCGTACTCATCGTCCCGATGGTCACCTTGCCGAAGAACGGGTTCGGAACAAGGCTGTTCAACTGGGAACCCAGCGAGAGGAACTGCGGGTTCGTCGCATTGCGATTGTAGTTGTTCCAGATCCGCATTCCGCGGCTGCCGATGTAGGCAACCTCCACCAGCAGGTTCGACCCGAAAGTGCGCTGCACGTTCGCGTTCCACATCTGGTTCGATGGCGTGGGCCACTCGGGCCAAATCGCATTCACGCCGCCGCCAACCAGAGAATTCGGATAGGGCCGCAGGCCTGTGACAAACGGATTGACCAACGATGCACCGGCCACTGGCGTATTGGGCGCCGCCGGGGGCTGGCCGAAGAAGACGCCAGTCGCAACCGAAGATCCGCTGCCCAGGTCGCCCGGACTGGTGCCGACGCCCCCGCTCCCCGGTGCGAAGAAGATCCCGTAACCGGCACGGAAAACCGTCGCGGGCAGGAAGGTCCAGGCCAGTCCAATGCGCGGTGCCCAGTTGTAGTTCGGATCACTCGGATAACGGCGGCTGGCGCTGGTCATCGTCAGCACGCCCCTTTGTCCGGTCACTGGCTCCGTGCCCGAGGGATCAAAGTAAGCGATCTGGTTAAAGCGTTCCCGGAACGGCGTCTGATACTCGAAGCGCAATCCAAGGTTCAGCGTCAGATTGCGCCGCACCTTCCAATCGTCCTGCAGGTAGAAATTGTTGCTGGGTTGCACCAGCGCCAGTGACGGGCCAACCGTGAACTGCCCGCCATCCGGGGCGCCAAGCATCGCGGTCGCCAGACCGTAGCCGCCGGTGGCGCTTGGTGTGGCGGGATTCGGCCCTTGCGTGAAGCCGCGCCCGAAGCTGAATAGCCCCGCCGGATAATCAGGACGGAACGTGTTGAAGTAGCAGATCAACATGTCATAGCCTGTCTTCACCGCGTGGGCGCCCTTCAGCCACGTCACGTGCGCCTGGTATTGCGGAGTCGTCTCCGCCGTGATGTTGTGCGAGGCCCGGTCCGGACCGATCGCCGTGAAGTCGCTGATATTGAAACGCGGAAACCGCGTAGCGCCGGAGGCCGCCATCATGTACTGCGGCAGACCGAGCGAAGTGAAGTCGAAGCCGACGCTTAGCGGCGTGAGCGTGATGATCCTCCGCGTGAACCCCGCCCGGAACTCCCCGATCAGGTTGGGCGAAAACGTATGTGTGTCGCTGAGGCCGGCCGTCCGGGCTCGCGACTCCTGGTTCCCTCCCCCATTGGTGCCTTCGCCGGGAAACGCGATGTTCGTAAAGGGGCTCTGTCGAGGCGTCGTCTCATACCCGTACCGGAAGAACAGCTTGTTCCGGTCGCTGAAATTGTGGTCGCCACGTCCATACCAGCGGCTGGTTCGGACAATCTGAGAGAACTGTTGCGACCAGTTCACATTCACCGTCGGTGAGTTCGGAAGGGTTGGCTCCGGGTAGTACGCGAGCACCTTTTTCATGATCGGGTCCATCCGGCTGCCCGGCAGTACGTTCCCCGGAAAGGGCTGCCGGCTGAAGCCGCTGCTCTGGCTGGGGTCCGCCACAGTCGTAAGCGGGTCGTAGATGCGGATCAGCGCCCCTGCGCTGGTCATGGTCTGCGAGAAGTCGCCGTTCCTTTGTAGCGTGGTGGGCACGTTCGCGGTGGGAGTGTTCACTCCGTGGTTGTTGGACTCATCCCAGTTGAAGAAGAAGAACGTCTTGTTGCGCCCGTCGTAAACTTTGGGCAGGTAAACGGGACCCGAGATACTGAAGCCATAGTCGTTCCGGCGCTGCCGCCCGCGTGGTACGTTGTTGCGGTTATTCGCCCAGGTGTTGGCGTTCAGCTTGTCGTTGCGTAGGTAGTTGTATGCACTGCCTCGCACCCGGTTGCCGCCCGACCGGCCAGCCGCCACCACCACTCCACCCGCCGACCGCCCGTATTCCGCCGAAAAGCTGTTGGTGATATAGCGCACCTCCGCTACCGCCTCCTGCGGGGGCGTGTAAGCATTATCCAAGGTCGAATTGTTGCGTGTGTCCTGACCGTCGAAGAGAATGGCCGATGTGTTCGAACGGCCTCCGTTGACGATCGGCCCTGTGCCTGCGTTGCCCACATCGATCACGCCTGGTGAGAGCCTCAACAGCGAGTATGGGCTTCGGCCCGTGGGCAACTCGATAATCTGCTGAGCGCTGGTGACATAGCCCAGCGACGAACTCACTTGCTCCACTCCCAAGGCGTTCGCCGTGACGGTCACCTCCTGTTGCAGGGTGCTGGGTTTCAGGGTAGCGTCCACCGTGGTGATCTGGCCTACCAGCACAGGCACCGCCGCCACCTTGTGCGTGGCAAATCCGGCGCTCTCCATCGACACGCTGTACTTGCCGGCAGGAAGGTACGGGATTTTGTACAGGCCGTCATCGGTCGTATCCACCCGGCTCACCGCGCCCGTCTCTTCATTGGTCGCGCTGACCCTCACCTTCACCATGGAGGCGCCGGTCGCATCGGTAACGGACCCGGAAATGCCGCCCCTCTCCACCTGGCCAAAGCACCAGGATCCCGTCAGTAGCATGGCAGCCAAAAGGACAAGCAGTCGCTTGTTTTCAAACATCCGACGACCTTCTTTCCCGAGGTCAGGGGGACCGCAACTCTCTACCCCTAGCCTTCGTATGCACCTTGAAGATATATCGGACTGCCCCTTGCATTCAACGTTAGCCGCGCTTCTAACGCTCAGCTAACCTTCTGAAAAGAAGGCGCTAAACTGCTCACCCAGTTTCTAACGGTAGCTACGTCATGATATGCTGTTTGCGGATTGGGGTCAGATGTCGAATCGGGACGGGTTACCGCCGGAAATCGCCGAAGCGCTGCCGTCGCTGCACGACCACGTGCGCGAGTTGGTGGAGAGCTCCGCCTTCCGGGGCAGCCGGCGTGGCCAGGAGTTCCTTCAATACATCGTCAACAAGGCCCTGGCCGGACAGTTCGACGACCTCAAGGAGCGGGCGCTCGGCGTCGCCCTTTTCGGCCGCTCGCCCACCTATGATACAGGCCAGGATGCCATTGTCCGCGTCACGGCTTCCGACGTACGCAAACGGCTGCATCAGTATTATTCCGAAAAGGAATCCGCGATTCGGATTGATCTGCCCTCCGGGTCCTACCACCCCGAGTTCCGGGTGCAGCCCATCCGCGAATCCCACCCCGCGCCCGCGCCCCCTTCGCCTCCTCAACGGCGCCCCAGGAAACTGGCCCTGGCCGCAACGCTGCTGGGTGTTCTGGCGATCGCCATTGCCGCTGCCTGGTGGTATCGCGGGTATCGTGCCAACGCCAGCCTTCCTCTCCGCAACATCCTCCCCTGGTCGGGAATTTTCGGCGACGGCCGCCAGGTCCAACTGATTCTCGCCGATCCCGACGTCCCTGCCATGGAGGCACTCACCGGCTCAACCATCTCGCTTTCCGACTACGCCAACCGCGAGTTCATTAAGCAGCCGGGCTCCTACAGTGCCGACATGCAACGGGCATTTACTTTGCTGCGCGGGGTAAATGTCGCGGCCGTGGATGTCGGGATTGTGCTCGACGTGGCCCGTCTGGCGGCCACTGATTCAGCGCGCTTGAAGACCCATACCGCCAGAAGCCTGCAACTGGGCAGCTTCAAAACCGACGACAACTTCATTCTTCTCGGAAGCCCCCGCTCCAATCCCTGGGGCGAACTCTTCGGGGACCAACTGGATTTCGAATTCGTGCCCGATCCATCAGCGAAACGGGAGTTCCTCCGCAACAAACGCGTCCAGCCGGGGGAGCAGGCGACCTATGTCCCCACGGCTGCCGGATGGGGCACCGGACACGCATTGGCGACGGTTGCCTTGGTCGCAAATCCGGGCCAGAGCGGCAAGGTGCTGTTGCTGGCGGGCACCAACGCCGAAGGCACGGAAGCCGCGGGCCGTTTCGTCACCAACCCGGCCCAACTCGTCCAAGCGCTCCAATCGCGCGGCATCGATCCAGCCGGCCCGCCCTGCTACTTCCAGATTCTGTTGCAGGTCCGCACGATGGCCGGTTCACCCAGCACGTTTGAGGTCATCGCTTGCCACCGGCTCAGCGCCGTCCCACGCTAACCCGCCCCGGCGTGGCGCGCCAAACCAACCTTCTCGCACTGGAATGGCGTCCAGCGACTCAATGGGTTTTGCTCAGCGGATTTCGCCAGCGCAACCAGCCGAATCGCCCGAAGTCGTTGTCCGCTGGGCAAAGCTCGGCACCGTGGTCAATGGCCAAAGCCGCCAGATGGGCGTGCGCCGTAAGATTCCCCGCAGTGCCCAGCGGCCATACCAAGTCACACATGCAGATTAAAGTCGAGAACAAGCATATAGCGGATCGATACCCTTGCCGCGCCCTCTATCGCCAGCGGCCCAGCCTTCGCCCTCGGGCCTCACGAGCATGAACCACTTCGCGCACCGCTCTCTCTTTCGGCTTGGCGACGGCGATCATTTGCCTTATTTGCCTTGACGCTCATCTTCAATAGAGTCGCCCGCCTCCCAGCGCCTTCGTGTTTTGATGCCCCAAATGCAGATCGTCAAACTCGCTTTCGTCGCAGTCGCAGCCTCGAACTTCGCAGCGGCGGCTCTGATCAACGGAGATTTTTCGACCAGTGACCTGACCGGATGGGCCTACTATCTGACAACCAATGGCGACGACGGCTTCGGAGATGTGTCCTCGTTTGACACGACGGGTGGCGGTGCGAGTCCGGCGGCGCGCTTTCGCATAGGCCAGGCGCTCTTTGGGGGCCCAGCGGCAGGCGCAGGCATCCGCCAATCTCTCCTCCTGTTGCCTGGAAGTTATACCCTCACTGCTGACATTGCTTCTCATCTACCCTGGGCGATTGCGAATTCTTCTGGAGGCATCCTCTCGGTCTTCCTGGATGGAAGCAACATTTACTCGTTCGACTTTGGCTCCATAGAGGGCCTCGCCGTCGAACGGTCGTCGTTCTCGGTTCCGGTGGTGATCGGCTCGGCTGGCAGCTTTGAGTTTGCATTTGAGTTCACCCGCCGGTACATACAAGCGACCAGTACACCCGTGAACTACATCGATAACATTCAGTTGTCTGCCGAGGCGCCAGAACCGGGGACCTGCATGCTCTCCAGGCCTAGCCATCGTTGGTCTGGCTGCCATCCGCTGGCGTAGGCGCGGCGAAAGGGCCTAGGGCTCACTGAGAGGCAACTCGTCAGGCAGCGTCTGATGTCCCGATGGCACGCCGCCGGGACAGACAAGCCATCCCGTCTTCGAACCCCAAGCAAGCACTCCGCTCATCTGGTTACTCAAGAAGCGGGTGGCCTTCGTCACATCACCCAGCGCGGCTTCTGTTATGATTCTCCCGATCATGAGACTGACCCCGATCCTCGTCACTCCTTTTCTCCTCGGCACGGCTCTGCTTGCACAGAACGCCACCGAGGCCGGACGCTTCCACGTCGAGCATCCGACGCTCCTGAACCTGGGCTTCGAGTGGGCCATCAAAGGCGACGCCAATCGCAACGCCACCGTCGCCGTGCAGTTCCGCAAGGTGGGTGAAGCGCGCTGGCGCGACGGTCTACCGCTGGTTCGCGTAGGCGGCGGCGAGAAGGTCTACCGGCGCCGGGAGAACCTCGATTACAGCATTCCCGACGGCTTCGCCGGTTCCATCCTCAACTTACAACCGGGTACAGAGTATGAGTGCAGTTTCAAACTTGCCGACCCTGACGGTGTCAGCGGCCAGGCGGCGCACGTGGTGAAAGTGAAGACGCGCACTGAGCCAGTGCCCTACTCCGGTGGCCGGACCTTGCATGTCTATCCGCCGGATCATCAAGGTCCGAAGCAGGAACCCAGTTTCACGAGTATCCTACAGGCTTACTACGGCGCGGGTCTCGGGGATTGGAGTGTCGTATGGGAACAGCGCGCCAAGCCGGGCGACACCATTCTCGTGCACCAAGGGCTGTACAAGAACGACAGGCTCAATTACGTCGACCCGATGATGACGCCCTTCGATGGCACCATGTCACTTACTCTGAAAGGCACGCCGGATCGGCCCATCACGATCAAGGGCGCGGGCGACGGCGAGGCGGTGATCGACGGCGCGGGGAATCACCGGGTGTTCGACGTGATAGCCTCGCGGCATCACATCTTCGAGGGGCTCACCATCCGCAACACCGACGTCGCGATCTTCGCCGGCCAGAAGGAGGTGTTGGGCGCGGTTGGCCTGACGGTGAAGAACTGCCGCTTCGAGAATGTGGGCTTCGGCGTGTGGACCGAAAACGCCGATTCCAGCGACTTCTATATCGCGGACAACCTGTTCCTCGGCCGTGACGACCGCTTCCGCCTGGTCGGCTGGACCGGGCCTCTGTGGGCGAGCGCGGGTCCCTACGGATCGCACTTACTCACCAGTTACTATGCTGTGAAAGTATACGGACAAGGGCACGTCATCGCACACAACGCGATCGCCTATTTCCATGACGCCATCTCGATCTCCACTTACGGCACACCGGAGCAGGATCCGGACCGGCGCGCCTCCGCCATCGATATCTACAACAACGACATGCACATGTTCAACGATGATTTCGTTGAGACCGACGGCGGCGTGCACAACATTCGCGTCTTCGACAATCGCGGCGTCAACGCGGCTCACGGCGGATACAGTTCGCAGCCGATTTTCGGTGGTCCAGCCTACTTCATCCGTAACATCCTGTACCACGTGCCGAGCGGGGTAGCGTTCAAGTTCTCCGCCAAGCCCGCGGGGCTGTTCGTCTATCACAACACGATCATCGGCGAGCACTTGGTGGGCGATCCGTCGGCGAACATGCACTTCCGGAACAACCTGTTTCTCGGGCGCGATACGCCGGACCGCGGCATCCTGATGCTGGCCAACGCCACGGACCGCTACAGCACGGACTACAATGGCTACCGTCCGAATCGCAATGTCGCCGCTCAGTACCGGTTCCTGGGACCGAAGCCGGGTCAGATCCTGTATGAACCGGCGAAGACGGATTGGCAGGTCTTCCCAACGCTGGCTGCCTTCAGCGCAGCCACGGGCCAGGAGAAGCACAGCATGGAAGTTGACTTCGACATCTTCGAAAAGCTTTCGCCTCCCGATCCTTCGAAACGCCACGCCGTTTATCATTCGACGGACCTCAACTTCCGGCTGAAGGCGGGGAGTAAGGCGGTGGACGCGGGCGTCGCAATCCCGACCGTGAATGAGGATTTCGCGGGCCGGGCTCCCGACCTCGGCGCGCTCGAAGTGGGCAAACCCGAACCCCATTATGGCCCGCGCTGGCTGACGTGGAAGCCGTTCTACCGGTAGCCGCCGTCAGGCTTCAGCTTTCGGCTTTCAGCTTCCGGAATCGGCACCACAAGCCCGCGTCTCTCCTTATCAGCCGTGGAGCTACCTGCCCCATCAAAGCCCTAGGGGCCGACTTGGCGGTCCTCCCGCAACTGGGCCGGCCCTTGGCATGGTGTCTCAAAGACGGGTTGGCGTGCATTCTCGATTCGGAAGCTAACTGCCGTTTATTCAGAACGTTACCAGGGGTGGACCACCCTTGCCCGGGATGCCCGGACCACTCCAATCCACTTTGGTAGCTCGCGGCAGGCCGCCTATGCTGCCAACATGCCCCGAACGAAAGCCACTCCCCGGCTTCGACTGCCGTCCTGGCCGATGGCCGCTCTCGTCCTCCTATGCACGGGACCGCTGGAAGGCGCGGTCATCCAGGCCTCTGGCGTGCTCCACACCGACGACGAGATCGCCTCAGTCACCTTTGCGGTGCTCACGCAATCCAACGTTTCCGTTACCACCAGCTCCTACGGGACTGGCGGATTCTTCCCGGTCTTCACGTTGTTCCTCGCTGATGCTCCGGGCGATCTGATTCTCGCCGCGGCCGGCAACCTAGGTGTCTGCGACCCGGGCATGACGCCGCCGCCCGGCCAGTCGAATTGTGAAGACATCCGCTGGTCGGGAATTCTGGCGCCGGGCACCTATCTTGCAACACTAACGGTCTACCCCAACCTCCCGCTGGGACCGGATCGGGCCACCGGCTTCCTGTTTGATGGGGCGGGCAACTTCACTTCCATGTTCGGAGGCACGGGGCCTTTTCTGGAGCCCGACGGAACACAGAAGACGGGAGATTGGAACATCACCATCTCCGGCGACGCGGTCGCGGACGTTCCTGAGCCGGCGGCCGGGGCGCTCACCGCCGCTGGTTTCGCTGTAATGTTTCTGCTTCGCGCCGTGCGGCGCCGGAACTGAGGAGGACACCGATGTTACGTCTGACACTTACTCTACTCGTAGCCACGACCTTACACGCGCAGTCGAGCATGCGCCTGGTGGGAGATACCACGATCCGCAGCACGCAGATCGACCTGGCAGGTGGCGCGCTGCCGCAACTCTCGGTCAGCAGCACGGCCGTATCCTACTTACAGTTTGACTGGACACAAATCCCAAGCCATCTTACCAAGGCCGACTTTCTCTCGGCGCGGCTGCGGCTCTACGTAAACCGCGTGGTAACGCCCGGAGACGTTGTGATCACGCCGAGATGCGATGCGTTCGTGGAGTCGGCGATGACCTTCCGCAACCAGCCACGATGGGGATGCTCAGGTCCAGTCGCGCAGGTGCGGGTGAGCGAGGCCAATCAGTGGGTTTCCGTGGATGTCACCGCGATGTTGCAGAGCGTGCTCCTCGGCTCCGTGCCCACCTTCGAGTTGAGTACAAACAACGCCGATGTGTCCTTCGACAGCAAGGAGAGCCTCAGCACCAGCCAGCCGGCTCAATTGATTCTGATGTTCCGTCCCACGCCGGGACCAGCGGGAGTGCAGGGACCGCAAGGCCCTCCCGGCCGGCAAGGGCCACAGGGGCCACAAGGCCCGCAGGGAATCGCAGGACCGGTTGGGGATCCGGGTCCGCTGGGGTTGCAGGGGCCTGCCGGTAGGCCTTTGTCCATACAGGTCTACGCGAAAGTCGGCACGCTGGACGGCGGCGGTTACTATGCCAACCAGTCCATCGAGTGTCCGAACTCCGAGGACCTTGTCATTTCAGGCGGATGCGGCAACCCTGACGATACCAGGGGCATCACCGTCGGTTACACCGGCCCAATGATTGAAGGCTCCAGAGAGGATAACGGCTCCAAAGTGGTAGGCTGGCGCTGCCATTTTCTGAATTCCGCCCTATCCACACGCGCCTACAGGCTTTGGATCATGTGTGCCGCCCGCTAACTCGTAACTACTGGACAAGGAGACACTCGATGCATCGCATGGCGCTTATTCTGACTTTCGCCGCCGGAACCGTCTACGCGCAGACGTCGATGAGGCTCATTGCCGACACCACGCTGCGCACAACACAAATCGACGCCACTGGGGGCACTCTTCCCCAACTTGCCGTCAGTAGCACGGCGATCACTTACCTCCAATTCGATTGGAGTGAATTTCCAGGCCACCTTACCAAGAACGACTTCGTTTCCGCCCGGCTGCGGCTCTATGTAAGCCGTGCCGCCACGCCTGGCAGTATCTCGATTGCACCGGTTTGCGACGCGATTCCCGAAGCCACACTAACCATGCGAACGCGGCCCGTGTGGAATTGTTCGCAGCCGCGTGTCTCTTTCGATGTCACTCAGGCCGGGCAGTGGGTGACCATCGACGTCACCTCGCTCCTTATTGACCGTCTCCAGGCTGTCCCCCTCTCGTTCGAACTGACAGCTACCACAGCCGATGTGTCGTTCGACAGCAAGGAGAACGTAATCACCAGCCAGCCTGCGCAACTCATTTTCGACTTCCGGCAGCCCCCGGGACCACAGGGTCCGGTTGGTCCCGCGGGGCCACAGGGACCGGAGGGTCTGCGCGGGAATACGGGCATGGTGGGACCGCAGGGTGCGAAGGGTGTACAGGGGCCTATCGGTTTTATCGGAGAACAGGGCTTACCGGTCTGGCTCACGTGGCGTTCACGCCGGCATGAGGTCGACGGTTACGGCAATGCCCGGGTTTACCTGGAGTGCTTCGCAGGGGAGTTTGTGGTTGGCGGCGGCTGCGGACATCGTGACAATAACTCCGCCGCTAGTGAAATCAAGGTGAATTACTCCGGCCCGCGAATCCGCGGCTCGCGCCTTGATGTCGGATCCGAAGTCATCGGCTGGCGCTGTCATTTGACCAATACGTCCATTTCGAAGCGCGACTTCGAGATCTGGCTTGCTTGCGGACGGCGATAACCAAAGGTGAAGAGGAGACTATATGACTTTCACTTACTGGCTTTTGATGATTCTGGCAGGAAGCACCCTCCACGCCCAGGTGCCGATGCGCCTGATTGCCGACACCACCTTGCGCACGTCCCAAATGGATCTGCCGGGCGGTTCGCTGCCCCAATTGAATGTCAGCAGCGGCGCTGCATCCTATTTGCAGTTCGACTGGAACGAGTTTCCGGCCCACCTCACCAAGGACGAGTTGGTCTCGGCGCGTCTGCGTCTCTATGTCAACCGCGTCGTGTCGCCGGCGACTGTGACGGTGGCGCCCACCTGCACCGCGATTTCCGAGGCGTCGTTGACGGCACGCACACGGCCGCTGTGGAGTTGCTCCGAACCTCGGGTTACTTTCCCGGTGACGGCTGCCGGGCAGTGGGTCACCGTGGATGTTACTACACTTCTGGCCGGACGGGTTCTTACGGCGCCACTTACCTTCGAGTTGACGGCGCAATCGGGAGACGTGTACTTCGATAGTAAGGAAAGCGTGGGGACAAGCCAGCCTCCGCAGTTACTGCTGTGGTTCCGTTCCCCCGCTGGACCACAAGGCCCCGCCGGTCCGGCGGGAGTACGAGGTCCAACAGGGCCGCAGGGTATCCAGGGCCCGGCCGGAGGCTTGGGATCACCCGGTCCACGCGGCTTGCCAGGACCGATTGGTCCACTCGGCCCACCCTTATCGATTACCTGGCGCTCGCTCCGGTTCGATACGCCGAACGAGAACCCACAGACATACTCGCTATCGTGCCCGACGGGTTCGTTCGCAGTGAGCGGAGGGTGCGGCCATCGCAATGACAACGACGTAGCACACGAGGTGTATGTCGAGAACTCGGCTCCCACTGCTTCCGGTTGGACATGCAGGGTCTACAAGTTCGGCTTTACGCTGGACTCAAGTGCGGAGATTTGGGTCGGGTGCGCGACGGTAGTGCAATGAGCCGCGACAGTAGCAAGCACATTTGCCGGTGCGGCTTGAAGCGCCGTTCTTTACGGTCCGGGAATCCCCCCGGGGTGGTAGCGTCCGCGAGACTCCTCCCGAAAAATCTCCGGGCGGCGTGACAGAAAGGAGCCTCGTTTTGCGCCTGCACGGGTGATGAGCGCTGCACGAGACAAAGCCAAGGCGATTCTGGCCCAGATTCCCAATCGCGACATTACATCCAGCGGTGACAAGGACCTGTTCACCCGCTTCACGAACACTTCCCATGCGACGATGAAGGCCAACTGGGATGGTGGTGGCATCATGACCGCCTGCAACGGGTTCACCGGCTGGTATTCGGCCACCATGGGACGCGCGGGGCTTGGAGTGTTCGATCTTCCCGGCGTGGGCGGATCGGCCTTCGTCCTATCGGACGGCGTGGCGCTTCCTCAACTCGGTGACGTGTTTCGCATGAAGAAACTCCATGTCGGCGTCTGCCTGGACTGCAACGGCGCGGAATGGACTGTCCTTGAAGCCGGCCAGGGCGGCAAGAGTACCGGTTTCGACATCCTGCGCCGCAGCAAACGGCAGTTCAATCCCAAGGATGTCCTTGGCTGGGTGAACATCGACATCTGGCTCGACCCGGAGGAACAGAAGAAGGATGCACTGCGGAAGTCGCTGAAAGGCGCCTGGAACGTTGAGTTGAATGGCTCCAAACGCGCGTACACCTTTACCGCGAAGGACGTCAGCTACGTCGAGAAGGGCAAGAAGGTGGTGGGCACGTGGGAGGCCGACGATCAGAACGTCATCCTCAAGTGGCCCAACGGCGTCACGGAACACTGGCCGCTCCCTGTTCCGCCACTGTACAAGCCGGCGGAAGGTACCTGGCGTGACCAGTCAGGCGGCAGCGGCGTCACCAAGTACCGGCACGCGTGGTAGCCATTAGGCAGGCAGCGGCATCCTATCGCCGGTCTTCTTCTGCCAACCTTCGATCTTGGCACGCAGTTGCTTCGTGATCGCGGAGTGTTGCGGCGCCCCGTAGAGATTGTGCAATTCGAGAGGATCGTTGCGCAGATTGAACAGCATCGCATGATCCTGGTCGTGAAGCACGAGCTTCCATCCATCCGGCGACTGCACCGTGCGCGCGTTTGGCCCTGTGTTGCCGCGCTCCTGATTCCACTCGATGAAGACATCACCGGGCTTGCGCGTGCCGGTCAAGGTGCCGACGTTGCTCTCGCCCTGCTGCCCGCAGCAGTCCTTGCGGCCCAATAGTTCGAGCAATGTGGGAATGGTGTCGATATGGCTCACCGGCTGCGGCACATGCACCGGCTTCTGATTGCGGAACGGCACGCGCAACAGGAACGGCACACGCACCGCTTCTTCATACATCACCTGCTTGGTCAGCAGGCCGTGCGAGCCCATCATCTCGCCATGGTCCGACGTGTAGACGATGATGGTGTTCTCCATTTGTCCCGAGGCTTCGAGCGACCACAAGATCTTCGCCAGCGCCTGATCCACGAGTGAGCACAGACCGGCATAGTGGCGATTGGCCCGCTTCCAGCCCTCCGGCGTGCGCATGTCGAAGCCTTCCGTTCGCCCGGCATGAAACTTCTGGCGCCGCGCCTGATACCACTCGGGCTCCTTTCCGCCGTCAGGAATTTTCTCGAAGTTCGCGGGCAGCGGCGCTTCCTGCTCCGAGTGCAGATCGTTGAGCGCGCTGCCGAACGGAGTATGCGGCTCCAGGAAATTCACGTAGAGCATCCAGGGCTCGGCGCGATTCTTCATGAGGAATCGCGAAGCTTCCTGCGCCAGAAAGCTCGGCTTGGAATGCTCCACCGGCAGCTTTGTGCAGAAGCCGCGCGAGAAGCCTGACTTGCCGTCGGGCTTGTAGCCCATCTTCAAAAGGAAATGATGATAGGCGCTACGGGCGTTCTTGTCGCGGCCTTCGGAATAGTGCTCCTGGTAGATGCCGTCCTCAATCGCAGCCCACTCTTCGAATCCGCGCTGGGCGAACACTTCGTCGCCCAGGTGCCACTTGCCGAAGTAGCCCGTGCGATAGTTCGAGTCGTGCAGCAGTTCGGGCAAGGTCTGGTAGGTCGAACTCAACCGGATGTTGTTGCGCACGCATCCGTTCGTGTGTGGCCAGTAGCCCGTCATGATGGAGGATCGGCTGGGCGTGCAGACAGGTTGCGTGACGTAGCAACGGTCGAACACCACGCTCTCCGATGCGAGCTTGTTCATCGCGGGTACGCGGTAGCGCGTGTTGCCATAGGCGGCCATCGTGTCGGCGCGCTGCTGATCGGTCCAGATGAAGAGTAAGTTCGGTTTGTCGCCGGGCGTGCGCTTCGCACGCAACAATCCAGGTGCAGCAGCGGCACCAGCCATCGCACCGAGCGCAGTTCTACGGGAGAGCATTTGGCCGTATTCTATCCCGAGCGGGCCCTGCACGGCACTGCGGATGATTCCTTGGATGATCCCTTGCGATAAACTCGGAGCCGGGTTTCATCAAGCATGTTCACCGTTACTGATCTCGGCACTGCAATCCTTTTTTGTGTGATGACGATGCTCGGTTGGGGTTCGTGGGCCAATACGCAGAAGCTGGCGGGCAAGGATCGCTGGCAATTCCCGCTCTACTATTGGGACTACGCAATCGGCGTACTGCTGCTGTCGATTGTGTTCCTGTTCACGCTCGGGAGTATGGGCTCATCGGGGATGAAAGCGATGGACAATCTCGAGTCGGCATCGCAATCCAACATGCTGCAGGCGGCCGCCAGCGGCGTGATCTTCAACGTGTCGAACATTCTGCTGGTTGTGGCGATTGACGCGGCGGGCATGTCCGTTGCGTTCCCTGTGGGAGTGGGGCTCGCGCTGGTGATCGGCACGGTGGCCAGCTATGTACAAGCGCCGAAGGGAAACGCGATGCTGCTGTCCGCGGGCGTGTTGCTGGTGGTGGTGGCGATGGTGATGTCGGCACTGGCATACCGCAAGCTGCCAAGGAAAGGGCAGGGGTCGGCGAAGGGCCTGGTCTTCGCGGTGGTCGCGGGATGCCTGATGGGTTTCTTCTATCCACGTCTGGCCGGCAGCATCTCGGCGGAAGCGGGCGGGCTGACACCATACACCGCACTGTTCTTCTTCGCGATTGGCCTGGTATTGAGCAACTTCGCGGTGAATACGATCTTCATGCGCACGGAGAATGTCAGCTACGCGCAATACTTCGGCGGGAGCGCGAAGCTGCACTCGCTCGGCATTGCAGGCGGAATGATCTGGATGCTCGCGCTGAGCTTCAACATCCTGGCGTCGGGCGTTGCCGGACCAGCGATTTCGTATGCATTGGGCCAGGGTGCGACGCTGGTGGCCGCGATCTGGGGAGTGTTCATCTGGCGCGAGTTTCGCGATGCGCCCGCGGGTACGAACACGCTGATCATCCTGATGTTCGCGGGATACGCCGCGGGACTTGCGCTCATCGGAGCCGCTACGCTGTAGATTCATGAAGCTCGATATCGATCGTCCGCAGCAACTGGCGGCGTGGCTGGACGCTCCGCAACCCGCGGTCTTCCATGGCATCGACCTGCGCCGGCACTCCGCCGCAATCGCAAGCCGTCCGATCGAAGGCTGCGTGTTTCTCGGCTGCCGCATGGAACAGCAGTTGGAAGATGCCGCGGCGCACGCCGGATGTCTGGTGATGCCGCCGGTGGAGGGCTTGCCGTTCGATCCGTTCACGCCACACATCTACACGCCCGATCAACTCTACGATCACTTCGATCCCACGAATCCGGCATCATATCGGGATTGCATGGACTACCACGTCTACGCGTCGCTAAAGAATCCACAGACGGGGGAGATGTTGCCGGCAGACGTAGACACGATGCTGTTCCGGCGCTTGCATGATGCCTGCGTGGCGGAGGCGTTGGACGATGTGCTGGATCCCGCGGCGCATCTGCGTTGCGTCGCGATCATGGGCGGACATGACCGCAGCCGCACGGATACGGTGTATCGGGAAGTGGCGCGCCTCGGCCTCGATCTCGCGCGCAACGGGTTCATCGTGATCACAGGCGGTGGCCCTGGTTTGATGGAGGCGGCCAATCTGGGCGCCTATGCGGCGGGCTTTGATGACGCGGATGCGCTGCTTCTTCGTGTGATTTCGCAACTGGCAGCGGCGCCAACTTACAAGCATGAGCGATGGCTAGCGGACGGCTTCGCCGCGTGGAAGGCGATGGGTGTTCCCGCGCGTCCGGAGTTGAGCCGGAACTTCGGTGTGCCTA
Source organism: Bryobacterales bacterium (assembly GCA_016789785.1). The sequence continues at coordinate 4,026 of JAEUQE010000164.1, read as the reverse complement.
CGTGGTTCTATGGCCACGAGCCTCCGAATGTCTTCGCCACGCACATTGCCAAGTATTTCGAGAACAGCGTTCGGGAAGAGGGACTGCTTGCGGTGGCGCTGGGTGGCGTGGTCTTCGCTCCCGGCAATGCGGGTACGGTTCAGGAGATCTTCCAGGATGGCTGCCAGAACTACTACCGGACTTACGCGAAGAAGAAGAGCCCCATGATTCTGTATGACACGGATTACTGGAATCCCGCGCAACCCGTCTACAGTGATCCGAATGACCGGCGCAAGCCAGCCTATCCGCTGCTGCGGAAGCTCGCCGCGGAGAAGGGCTTTGAGGACTACCTGCTGCTGACCGGCGATCTCGCGGCAATTGTTCCGTTTCTCAAGGCTCACCCGCCTGTCTGAAACATGCCCCAACGTGCTAGATTGTAGGTTTCATGAGTGAAACCGCCGCGCCGCTGAAGCAGACTCCGCTCAATTCCGTCCACCGCCGCATGGGAGCCAAAATGGTCGACTTCGGCGGATGGGACATGCCCGTTCAGTACTCCGGAATCATCGACGAACACCACACGGTGCGGCGAGCTGTAGGGCTGTTCGATGTGAGCCACATGGGCGAGATCGATGTGCGCGGACCGGAGGCATTTCAGTTCGTTGATTACATCACGCCGAACGCCGTTGCGAAGCTCAAGAACGGGCAGGCGCAGTATTCGGCATTGCTCTACGAGCATGGCGGTTTCGTGGATGACATCCTGGTCCACAAGGTCGCCGATGACCACTATTTCCTGTGCGTCAACGCGTCCAATCAGGACAAGGACTATCAGCACATCGTGGAGCACAACAAGTTCCAATGCGAGGTGGAGTTTTCCAGTCCGCGCTACGCGCAACTCGCGATTCAAGGGCCGCAAGGTCCGGCGACGTTGCAGAAGCTCACCAAGACGGACTTGAGCGCCATCAAGTACTACCATTTCGCGGACGGCGAAGTGAGTGGCGTTGCGGCGCGCATTGCACGGTCCGGCTACACGGGTGAGACGGGTTTCGAGATCTATATCGCACCGGATCAGGCCGAGCGTTTGTGGAACGAAATTCTCGCGGCCGGGGAAGAGTTCGGCATCAAGGCGGCGGGCCTGGGTGCGCGCAACACGCTTCGGCTGGAATGCGCGATGGCGCTTTATGGCCACGAGATCACGGCAAGCATTACACCGTTTGAAGCGGGCCTTGGGCGCATTGTGAAGTTCGACAAAGGCGATTTCGTTGGCCGCGCCGCACTCCTTGCCCAACAGGAAAAGGGCATCACGCGCCAGCTCACCGGATTTGAAATGACAGGCCGCGGCATTGGCCGCGACGACTACGAGATTCACGTCAACGGCGCGGCGGCCGGCTGGGTGACCAGCGGTGGCCCTTCGCCGACTCTTGGCAAAAACATTGGACTCTGCTACCTGCCGCTTACCCATTCGCAGCCCGGGCAGACGATTCAGGTAATGGTCCGAAACCAGCCGGTGGATGCGATCACCCGGCCAACCCCTTTCTATAAGCGAGCCAGCTAGCATGTACCCTGAGAACTTCAAGTACACCAAAGAGCACGAGTGGGTTCTGGTGGAAGGCGATACCGGAACCATGGGCATCACTCATCACGCCCAGAACGAATTGGGCGACATTGTTTACGTCGATCTGCCCAAGATCGGCACGAACGCCGTGAAGGGCTCGACCATCGGTTCCGTCGAGTCAGTGAAGGCGGTCTCCGACATCTACTCTCCGGTTTCCGGCGAAGTGATCGCCATCAATGAGAGCCTTGCGCAAACACCCGAACTGCTGAATCAGGATCCGCACGGTGGCGCGTGGCTTGTGAAGATCCGCCTCTCCGCGGCAGATGAAATAAACCAGCTCATGGGCTCATCTGAGTATCAAAGTTATATAGGAGCCTAGTCACCGCTTTGCGTTACCTTCCGAAGTCTGATTCCGAACGCCGTGAGATGCTGGCGGCGCTCGGCATGAACTCTCTGGATCAGCTCTATTCTCACCTTCCCGATGAAGTGTTGTTGAAGCGGCCTCTCGATATCGAGCCAGGCAAGTCCGAGTACGACATCGTCGATTTCTTCCGCGCGTGCGGCGACCGCAACGCGGCCGGCTATGCTTCATTTCTGGGCGCCGGCGTGTACGCGCACTATCGTCCGGTGATGTGCGATGTGGTGGTGTCGCGGGGTGAGTTCCTCACTTCGTATACGCCGTATCAGGCCGAGATGGCGCAGGGCACGCTCACCACGATCTTCGAATTTCAAACGATGGTGTGCCAACTCACGGGCATGGAAGTGGCGAACGCTTCCATGTACGACGGTTCGACCTCTGTTCCCGAAATGGCGATGATGGCATGCCGCATCACTGGCAAGGACAGGGTACTGATCGCGAAATCGGTACACCCGGAATACCGCCGGGTGCTGGAAACCTACGCGAAGTATCAGGGGCTGCCGGTGGTGGAGTTTGGCTATGATGCCGCGACGGGCCAGATCGATCTTGCCGATCTGGAAGCGAAGCTCGATGGAGACACGGCGGTCGTGATCGTGCAGTCGCCGAACTTTTTCGGCGTGATCGACAATTCGAAAGCGGCGGCGGAACTCGCCCACAAGAAGGGCGCGCTGCTGGGCTTCGTATTCACGGAAGCGGTGTCGCTTGGGCTGTTGGAGCCACCGCATCATGCCGATATCGTCGCCGGGGAATTGCAATCGTTCGCGCACCCGCCGAGCTATGGTGGTCCCTTCGCCGGCATCATCGCGACGAAAGAGAAGTTCATCCGGCAGCTTCCCGGCAGGCTTGCGGGTGAGACCAAGGATGCCAACGGAAATCGCGCCTTCTGCCTCACGCTCTCCACGCGCGAGCAGCACATCCGGCGAGAGAAGGCGACATCGAACATCTGCACCAACCAGGCGCTGATTGCGCTGATGGCCACGGTATTCATGTCGGTCTACGGCAAGGAGGGTCTGCGCGAACTCGCCTCGCAGAATCTCTCCAAGGCGCACTACCTTGCCGAGGGTCTGCCGCTTCGCTTCGCATCGAAGTTCTTCAACGAGTTCGTGGTGAAGTGCAACGGCAAGTCTCCCGACGCGGTAAACGCAGCCCTGCTGGAGAAGAAGATCGTTGGTGGTCTTCCGCTCGGACGCTTCTATCCCGAACTTTCGGACTCGATGCTGCTTTGTGCCACGGAAATGAACAAGCGCGAGCATATGGACCTGGTGAAGAAGGCGATTCAGTAAACACACATGCCCGGAAAAGTCAGAAGCCACATCAATCAGAACGAAGCTTTGTTGTTCGAGATGAGTTCCCCCGGCAAGCGAGGCTATCAGCTTCCAGACCTGGATGTGCCCGCGGTGGATCCCGAGCAGGCACTGGGAGCGTCGAACACGCGCACGGAAATTGAGGACTTTCCTGAAGTGAGCGAAGTGGAAGTGATTCGCCACTTCACGCGGTTGTCCACCTGGAACTATGGAATCGATCTTGGCCTGTTCCCGCTCGGTTCCTGCACCATGAAGTACAACCCGCGCGTGAACGAACTGGTCGCGCGCACCGAAGGACTTGCTTGGGCGCATCCCTACCAGCCGGAGAGCCTGTCGCAGGGCGCGATGGAAGTGGTCGCGCAACTGGAGTCCGCGCTGGCGGAGATCACCGGCATGGATGCGGTGACACTGGAGCCGGCGGCCGGGGCGCATGGCGAATTCACAGGCGTGCTGCTGATGCGTGCGCTTCTGGAGTCGCGCGGCAATCCACGGAAGAAGATCATCATTCCTGATTCGGCGCATGGCACCAACCCGGCAACGGCGGCAATGGTCGGCTATAGCGTGGAGAACTTGAAGTCGACGCCGGAGGGCCTGGTCGACGTGGAAGCTCTCGCGCGGATGGTGGATGAAGAAACCGTTGGACTGATGGTGACGAATCCGAACACCGTCGGCGTCTTCGAGCAGGACATCGTGAAGGTGTGCGAGATCCTCCATTCCAAGGGCGCGCTGGTCTACATGGATGGCGCGAACATGAATGCGCTGGTCGGTATCAC
>JAEUQE010000163.1 GCA_016789785.1 Bryobacterales bacterium | reverse complement strand
GTCGGCGTGGCCAGGGCAATCGACGTGCGCATAGTGCCGGTTCGGCGTTTCGTATTCCACGTGCGCCACGGCGATCGTGATACCACGCGCCTTCTCTTCCGGTGCGTTATCGATCGAATCGAAGCTCCGGAACTTCACCTTCGGATTGTGCTTGGCCAGCGTCTTGGTGATCGCCGCCGTCAGCGTCGTCTTGCCGTGATCGATGTGTCCGATCGTCCCAATGTTTACGTGCGGTTTTGTACGCTCAAATTTCTCTTTGGCCATTGTCTACTATTCCCTTGATGAAAGACGTGTTTCTGTTACCCTGACCCTACTTCGCTACTTTTCCCTGAACCCGTGCGACGATCTCTTCCGAGACGCTCTTCGGAACTTCTTCATACTGGCCGAAGTGCATCGTGAAGGCGCCGCGGCCCTGGGTCCGGGAGCGCAGATCGGTCGCATAGCCAAACATCTCCGACAGCGGCACCATCGACTTGACGATAAGCGTCGTACCGCGAGTCTCGGTTCCTTCCAGGCGCCCACGGCGGCTGATCAAGTCGCCATTCACCGCGCCCATATACTCGTCCGGAACCACCACTTCCACGCGCATCACTGGCTCAAGCAGCACCGGCTTGGCCTTCGAAGCAGCCTCCTTAATCGCCATGGAACCGGCGATCTTGAACGCCATTTCCGAGGAGTCGACTTCGTGGTAGCTGCCATCCCAAAGAACTACCTTGAGGTCGGACATCGGATAACCCGCAAGGATGCCGCCCTCCAGCGCTTCGATAATTCCCTTCTGGATCGCGGGCACGTATTCCTTAGGCACCGTGCCGCCCACAATTTCGTTCTCGAACTCGAAGCCCTTGCCGGACTCGAGCGGCTCAATCCGAATCTTCACATGACCAAACTGCCCACGGCCACCCGACTGCTTGGCGTGCTTATAATCGGCCTCGGATTTCCGGCGAATCGTTTCGCGATAGGCCACTTGCGGTTTTCCGACATTGGCCTCGACGTTGAACTCGCGCTTCATCCGGTCGACGATGATTTCCAGGTGCAGCTCGCCCATACCCGCGAGAATGGTCTGCCCGGTCTCAGTGTCGGTGTAGACGCGGAGAGTAGGATCTTCCTGCGCCAGTTTCTGGATGGCGACGCCCAACTTTTCCTGGTCGCCCTTGGTCTTCGGCTCAATCGCGAGCTGAATGACAGGCTCGGGGAAGTCAATCGACTCGAGAACCACCGGAGCGTTCTCGGCGCAGATCGTATCCCCAGTCACCACGTTCTTCAAGCCAACCGCTGCACAGATGTCACCCGCGAGAATCTCAGCGATCTCTTCGCGCTTGTTGGCGTGCATCTTCACCAGACGGCCAACGCGCTCCTTGCGGCCCTTGGCGACGTTGAGAATCGATTCACCGGCAGCCAGCTTGCCCGAGTAAACGCGGATGAACGCGAGTTGACCGACAAACGGATCGGTCATGATCTTGAAGACGAGCGCCGAAAACGGCTCGCTGTCGGCGGCCTTGCGCTCCATCTCGACGTTCGGATCATCTACCGAAGTGCCCTTCACCGGAGGAATGTCGACCGGCGACGGCAGATAGGCGCAAACCGCGTCCAGCATGTTCTGGACACCTTTGTTCTTGAACGACGAGCCGCAGATTACCGGAAAGATCTTCTGGGCGATGGTCGCTTTACGGATCGCATTGATCAGTTCTTCGGTGGTGATCGCTTCGCCATTGACGAACTTCTCGAAGAGAACGTCGTCGGTTTCGGCGGCCGCTTCCACCAACTGCTCGCGGTACTCCTGCGCCTTCGCGAGAAGGTCCGCAGGGATGTCAACATCGTCGTACTTCGCGCCGAGCGTCTCTTCGCGCCAAATGCGCGCCTTCATCAACACCAGGTCGACGACACCCTTGAACTGATCCTCCGCGCCAACCGGGATCTGAATCGGCACTGGACGGGCACGCAGACGGTCCACAATGGTCTGCACGGCATGATAGAAATCCGCGCCGACCCGATCCATCTTGTTAATGAAGCAAATGCGGGGTACGCCGTACTTGTCGGCCTGCCGCCAAACGGTTTCCGATTGTGGCTGCACACCAGCGACGGCGTCGAAAACGGCTACCGCGCCGTCCAGCACACGCAAACTCCGCTCGACCTCGGCCGTGAAATCCACGTGACCAGGAGTGTCGATGATATTGATATGAATGTCGTTCCACTGGCAGGTCGTGGCGGCGGAGGTAATCGTGATGCCGCGTTCCTGCTCCTGGGCCATCCAGTCCATGGTTGCCGTACCCTCGTGCACTTCGCCGATTTTGTGGGTACGTCCCGTGTAATAGAGAATACGCTCAGTAGTAGTGGTCTTGCCGGCATCAATGTGGGCCATGATGCCGATGTTTCTCATTCTTTCAAGCGGTACAGTGCGTGGCATAAGTTCTTTTAGCGCGCGCGTTTACCACCGGTAATGCGCGAAAGCCTTGTTGGCTTCCGCCATGCGGTGCACATCATCCTTCTTCTTGATCGCGCCGCCGCGCATGTTCGCGGCGTCGTTCAATTCATTGGCAAGTTTCTCGGGCATGCCCTTGTCGGGGCGGGACCGTGCGTTTGAGAGAATCCAACGGATGGCGAGGCTGGTGCGCCGGTTCGGCGGCACTTCCACGGGAACCTGATAGTTGGCGCCACCTACACGGCGGGTCTTCACTTCCAGGACGGGCTTGCAGTTCTCCACAGCCTTCTTGAAGAGCTTCAGCGGATCGTCGCCACTGCGGTCCCGGATCTTATCCATCGCCGTATAGAAAATCTTCTGGGACGTCGCCTTCTTGCCATCCCACATCATCGAATTGACAAACTTCTCCGCGAGGGTCGAGGTGTAGACCGGATCCGGCTGCACATCACGAATTTCAGCTCTGCGTCGACGAGGCATCTCTCAGACTCCCTTACGATTTCGGGCGCTTGGCGCCATACTTCGATCGGCCCTGTTTGCGGTTGGCAACACCAGCCGTGTCGAGGGTACCGCGCACCACGTGGTAACGGACACCCGGCAGATCCTTCACACGGCCGCCGCGGATCAGCACAATCGAGTGCTCCTGAAGATTGTGGCCCACCCCTGGAATATAAGTGGTCACTTCAATCCCGTTGGTCAATCGGACGCGGGCAACCTTACGCAATGCCGAGTTCGGCTTCTTGGGCGTCGTCGTGTACACGCGGGTGCATACCCCGCGGCGCTGCGGACAGGCTTGCAGTGCCGGGGACGCCGTCTTAAATCTGGGCGGTTTCCGGCCTTTGCGCACAAGCTGGTTGAACGTGGGCACGTGCTTTCCCTCTTTGCCTAAATTCGCTAAATAACCTTGTTTGATCAAAAACCGAAGCCGGGCACGCTGGTTACTGCTTTCGACCCAGCCGGTTGGTACTGCATTTCTCTGAGTGCAGCCTGATCATTAGTGCCACTCGCACGGATCCGCCAATCACGTTGGTTTTTAGCGGACAGGAGGGTCACTCCAGAACTGCGTTGCTTACTGCGAGGCTGTTTCGGACTGGCCCATGCCGCAGGACGTGTTCACATCCGCTGCGACCTCGGGGCCGACCCTTAGCCGGACCTTCGAAATCAAAGGTGGTAGCCAAGAGCAGAAGACAATCAACTCGCCAAACCCTTCAAGCTTACACGGCATACAGGCGTGGTGTCAATACGTTCGTTTCGGGAAAAGATACGTAAGGGTGACAAACCCCGCCAGTAGCGCTGGGATACACTTGCAGACGATGGGCAACGATTGCTCGCTACCGGATATCTTCCCACGGATTGGACTCGCACGGATTTGCCTGTGTCTCGCCACCTGCCAAGTGCTGCTGGCTCAGGGGATCAGCGTCCACCGCCCCGAACCGAAGCACGGACTCCACTACGAGACTCCTGCCACCACCTGGGATGAAGCCCTCCCCCTCGGCAACGGCGCGATGGGCGCTCTCCTCTGGGGCGACGGCCGCCCGCTCCGGATTTCGCTCGATCGGGCCGACCTGTGGGATCTGCGCAAGGTACCGGAATTCTCAGGCCCTGAGTACAAGTTCCGGGTTATGCAGCGCTGGCACGAGGAGGGTCGTGTCAAGGATCTGCTGCGTGTCTACGAAGATCCCTACCGGCGTCCGGCGCCGACCAAGATCCCGGCAGGCAGAATCGAGCTCGACTATCCGGAAGGTACCGGTTTCCGGGACGCCCGCCTGTCGCTTGCCGGCGCCGTCGCGACGGTCAACTTCGCCAGCGGCGCAGGCGCCGACGCCTTCGTGCATGCGACCGAAGCCGTGGGTCTGGTGCGATTTCGTGGCCCAATGCCGCGGGTGCGGCTGGTCGCGCCTCCGTTTTCAGGTGCTGTGCGCGAAGCGGCCTCGGGCCAGATCGGCGCAGGCGACCTTGCGCAGTTGGGCTATCCCGCGCCCGTCGCCACAGAGGGTCAATCCTGGCAGGCGTATACGCAGCAAGGAGCGGAAGGATTCCACTTCGCGGTGTATGTCGAGTGGCGGGCCGTAGGCACTGGCACATCCGAACTGGCGTGGTCCATCGCATCCAGCATCGAGCCCGCGGCGGCCGGCAAGGATCCCTTGACCTTGGCCCGGGCCCGGGTGCAGTCGGCGCTGCGGACAGGCTGGTCCGGAATGGCGGGTACCCACTCGAAATGGTGGAGCAGCTTCTGGGACCGCTCTTCCGTGCGTGTTCCCAACCCCGTGCTGGAACGCCAGTGGTATCTCGACACCTACAAGTGGGGTTCGGTGGCGCGGCGGGGAGCCCCGCCCATTACGTTGCAGGCCGTGTGGACCGCGGACGACGGGAAGTTGCCCCCATGGAAAGGCGACTATCATCACGACTTGAATACCCAGTTGAGTTACTGGCCAGCTTACTCGGGCAACCGGCTGGAAGACGGTTTGGGTTACCTGGATTGGTTGTGGAGGACACGGGACACCGCCTTCGAATGGACTCGGGAGTTCTTCGAGTTGCCGGGATTGAATGTGCCGATGACGGCCGACCTGAACGGACGCCAGATCGGCGGATGGCGCCAGTACACGCACTCGGCGACGACATCCGCCTGGCTTGCGCATCATTTCTATCTGCATTGGCGCTACAGCCAGGATCGCGAGTTCCTCCGCGGCCGCGCCTACCCTTACCTGCGCGATGTCGCCGTATTCCTCGAAGCGTTCACCGCCAAGCGCGATGCGCACGGATTGCGCACCCATCCGCTCAGCGCATCGCCCGAAATCCACGACAACAAACCCGCCGCATGGTTTCCCGAAGTCACGAACTACGATCTTGCGCTCGATCGCTGGGTGTTCGAGAAAGCGGCGGAACTCGCAGCCGCGCTTGCCTTGAAAGAGGACGAAAGCCGCTGGCGCCGCGTGCTGGCCGAACTGCCGCAACTGGCGCTTGCCGGTGACGGGACGCTTCTCGTGGCGCCTGAAATCGCTCTCCCCGAGTCGCACCGGCACTTCTCGCATCTCATGGCGGTCCATCCGCTCGGATTGATCCAGTGGGAGCAGGGAGACGCGGCACAGCGCGTGATTCGCGCGTCGCTCGCGGATCTCGACCAGAAGGGAACCAGCCGCTGGTGTGGCTATAGTTTTTCGTGGCTCGGCAGTCTGCGGGCACGCGCCCGCGATGGCGCTGGCGCCGAAAAAGCACTCGAGATCTTTGCCACGGCGTTTTGTCTGCGAAACAGCTTTCACGTCAATGGCGATCAGTCGGGAAAAGGTTACTCGAAGTTCACTTACCGGCCATTTACCCTGGAAGGAAACTTCGCGATGCCGGCCGCCCTGCACGAGATGTTACTGCAAAGTCATTCCGGCACCATTGAGGTGTTCCCGGCAATTCCCGATCACTGGAAAGATGCCGAGTTCCGCACCCTGCGCGCGGAAGGAGCGTTTCTGGTTTCGGCCAAACGCTCCGGCGGACGGGTAACACGCATCGAAGTGCTGGCCGAAAAGGGCGGAACTCTGCGCATGCTCTCACCCAAGGACCGCTCCCTGATCGAGGTCCCGATGCGGCCGGGACAAGTGCACGTCTTCACGGACTGAGGTGAAAGCTGTGTACCGTCACGCAAGGGCTGCTATCCTGCACTCTAATGAAACACCTACGCGTTCCCACGTGCTGGCGTATCGCCGTTCTCTCGTTCTCGCTTTCCTTCGCGCTGCTGGCCGAAGACAAGGCTGACCTCTCGATTGTTCATCGTATTCGCCACGAAGCGCTGCAGAACTCCAAACTGATGGAGCACATGTTCTACCTCACGGATGCCAACGGCCACCGCCTGACGGGTTCGGCGGGCTACAGGAAGGCCGCCGAGTGGGTGGTGAAGCGGGCACAGGAATACGGCCTCGCCAACGCCAAGCTCGAAAAGTGGGGACCGTTCGGCCGCGGCTGGGATTTCTCGAAGTTCTCGGCACATATGATCGAGCCGGCCTATTCGCCGCTCATCGGATTCCCGTTGGCGTGGTCGCCCGGCACGAACGGTCCGCTGACGGGTGAACCGGTGCATGCCGTCCTGCGCTCGCCCGAGGACCTCGAAAAGCACAAAGGCAAACTGAAGGACAAGATCGTTCTCATGGACGCGGTGCGCGACACCCCGCTACTTGTGAATCCCCTGGCTCGGCGGCACAGCGATACCGATCTACATGGACTCGAACAGGCTCCCGATCCCGGAGCCATCTCCGGCATGTTCGGCCGCCCTCCTTCGGCAGCGGGCGGACCGTCGCCTTTCGGCAATTTCCGCAGCATGGAGGAGATGCGCAGATTTCGCACCCGCCGCACGGAGTTTCTGAAGCAGGAAGGCGTCCTGATGGCGGTCTCCACCGGTTCCGCTGGTGACGGAGGCACCGTGTTTGCCACCAGTGGCGGCTCACAGGATGTGAAGAATCCCGTTCCGCCTCCGATGATCGTGATCACGCCCGAGCACTACAACCGCATCGTGCGCCTGCTTGAAAAGAAGATCGCCGTAAAACTTGAAGTCGACGTGCAGGCGCAGATCGTGGAAGAGAATCAGGACTCGTGGAACGTGATCGCGGAGATCCCTGGCTCTCGCAAGAAAGAGGAAGTGGTCATGATCGGCGCGCATCTCGACTCCTGGCACGGCGCGACCGGCGCGACCGACAACGCCGCGGGCAGCGTGGTGGCGATTGAAGTGATGCGCATTTTGAAGTCGTTGAATGCGCCGATGGATCGCACCGTTCGCATGGCCTTGTGGAGCGGCGAAGAACAGGGACTGCTCGGCTCACGCGCCTATGTGAAGGAGCACTACGCCGATCCCACCAAGATGGTCCCCACATCCGAGCACGCGAAGTTCTCCGCCTACTACAATCTCGACAACGGCACCGGAAAGATCCGTGGCGTGTATCTGCAGGGCAATGATATGGTGCGCCCGATCTTCACGGCGTGGCTGGAGCCCTTCAAGGATCTCGGCGCGAACACGCTTGCGATCCGCAACACGAGCGGCACGGATCATCTCTCGTTCGATGCGGTGGGTCTGCCGGGATTCCAGTTCATTCAGGATCCGGTGGAGTACAGCACGCGCACGCATCATTCGAACATGGACGTTTCCGATCACGTCTCGCGCGGCGACCTGATGCAGGCCGCGGCCGTGATGGCGTCGTTTGTGTATCACACGGCGATGCGGCCGGAGATGTTGCCTCGCAAGCCGTTGCCGAAACCTCAACCCGGGCAGCGTTCCGGCGAATCAGGCGGCCGTCCTTCGGGCGCGCAGTAACCCCTTGCTCCAATCGGACAAGCGGGCACAACAACAGGCCTCTGCTTTCGTCGTAAGCTGAGAGTTTCCCTTATGGATCGAGAACAGGCATGGCAGATCGTCTGTGAATTCGTGCAGTCGGAGGCGCTACGCCGCCACGCGCTCGCAGTGGAAACGTGCGTCGCCGCATACGCGCGAAAACTGGGCGAGGACGAACAGAAGTGGAGCATCACCGCTCTCCTGCATGACTTCGATTGGGAGATCCATCCCCAGGCTCCGGACCATCCCATGAAAGGCGAGCCGATCCTCGCCAGCCGCGGTGTGGATGAGGAAATCCGGCGCGCCATTCTGTCGCATGCCAATTACAGCGGTGTGCCCCGTGTATCCCCGCTCGAAAAGACGCTCTTCGCCTGCGATGAACTCGCCGGCTTCCTGACTGCGATCTCCTATGTGAAGCCCAGCCGCAGTATTCACGAAGTGGAAACAGCCAGTGTGCGCAAGAAGATGAAGGACAAGGCATTCGCGCGCGCCGTGAGCCGGGACGACATTGTCAACGGCGCGCTCGAACTTGGCGTCGATCTCGATCAGCACATCGCCTTCTGCATCCAAGCCATGCAGCAGAACGCGGCGGCGCTTGGCCTGGAAGGAACTCCGAAGGTCTGATCCCATGTTTCTCGCCGTTGTGATTTGGGTGGTGACCTTGGTGGTGGCCGCCGCGTTCGCGATTCGCCGCTGGTGGTTCCCGGTGGGGATCAATGCGCACGCCCACGCATTCGACTCCTACTTCGCCGTGAATCTGTTGATCATCGGAGCCGCATTCGTCGCCGTGCAGATCGCGCTCGGCTGGGCGATTCTCCGTTACCGGAGCAAAGGCGCACGAGCACAGTATTCCGAAGGCAACCACAAGATCGAGATCTTCTGGACTTCCGTAACGCTCATCCTGTTCCTGGGCGGCGCGATCGCCAGCGCCCGCATGTGGAGCACCATCCACCTCGACACAACGCCCGCTGCTTTCCGTGTAGAAGTCGTCGCGAAGCAGTTTGCCTGGAGCTTTCGTTACGCGGGTCCGGATGGCAAGTTCGGACGGACCGAGGCCAAACTCGTCAACGATGCATCGGGCAACCCGTTCGGCATCGACGGCAACGATCCCGCCGGCAAGGACGACGTCACGGGCTCGACGTTACGTGTTCCCGCCGGCGCCACCATCGAACTGCTGCTTCGCTCGCGCGACGTAATCCACAACTTCTTCGTACGCGAACTGCGCATCAAACAGGATGTGGTGCCAGGCATGGACATTCCGTTCCGCATTCGTGCCGATCGTCCCGGCGAGTATGAGATCGCATGTTCGGAACTCTGCGGCCTTGGCCATCATCAGATGCGGAGCGTGCTGATCGTGATGCCGCCTGAGGAGTTTTCGCAATGGCTGGCGCAGCAGGCAAAGGAGCGCCAATAGGTATGGCTGACACGGCGACTCCACATCCGCCCGCGCGCGGCTTCCTGCGGCGCTATGTCTTCAGCACCGATCACAAGATGATCGGCATCCAGTATTTTCTTCTTTCGCTGTTCTCCGTGTTCCTTGGGATCGCGCTCTCGGTGCTCATGCGGTTCCATCTTTCGTATCCCGAAGCGAAAGTGAAGCTCTTCGAACGTCTGTGGCCCGACGCGGCCGCGGGCGGAGTGATGACGCCGGAACTGTACCTGTCGCTGATGACGATGCACGGCACCATCATGGTGTTCTTTGTGTTGACCACGGCTCCGCAGGGTGGTTTCGGCAACTACTTCCTTCCCCTGCAGATCGGCGCGGCGGACATGGCGTTCCCGGTGCTGAACATGCTGTCGTTCTGGACCACGCTCTTGTCGCTGCTGGTCCTGTGCGCGGCATTCTTCGTGGAGGGTGGTGCGCCGCTGGGTGGATGGACCGCCTATCCGCCGCTCAGCGCGGTGGGTGCGATCGCGGGGCCGGGCCAGGGCGCCGGCATGACGCTGTGGGTAGCGAGCATCGCACTTTTCTGCGTCGCGTCACTCATGGGCGCAATCAACTTCTTGACGACCGTTCTCGAAATGCGGACCAAAGGCATGTGGTTGATGCGGATGCCCCTCACCTGCTGGGGATGGTTCGTCACCGCGATCATCAGTCTGTTTGCATTCGGAGTTCTCTTGGCGGCAGGCATTCTGCTGCTGCTCGACCGTGAAATGGGAACCAGTTTCTTCATCCCCGCAGGTTTGGTGATCAACGATCGTGCGCTCGACAACAAAGGCGGATCGCCGCTCCTATGGCAGCATTTGTTCTGGTTCTTCGGCCACCCCGAGGTCTACATCGCAATCCTTCCTGGCATGGGCGTCATCAGCACCGTACTGTCTGTGTTCTCGCGCAAGCCAGTGTTTGGCTACAACGCAATGGTGGTGGCGATGATGGCCATTTCGTTCCTCGGATTTCTGGTATGGGGCCATCACATGTTCATCAGCGGCATGAGTCCCTATTCCTCGATCGCGTTCTCGGTGCTGACTCTGGTGATCGGGGTCCCCTCCGCCATTAAGACCTTCAACTGGCTGGGCACGATCTGGGGCGGCCAACTGCGATTGACCACGGCGATGCTCTTCGCGCTTGGCTTTGTGTCGTTATTCGTCACCGGTGGACTGACAGGCCTGTGGCTGGGTCAACCCGCGCTCGATCTCTACTTCCACGACACTTACCTTGTGGTGGGCCACTTCCACATGATCATGGGTGTCGCGTCGGTTTTCGCGATGTTCGCCGCGACATTCTACTGGTTCCCGAAGATGTCGGGGCGCATGATGAATGAGACGCTGGGCCGGATCCACTTCTATCTCACCTTCCTCGGCGTCTACGCGATCTTCATTCCGATGCACTTCGCGGGAATCGCCGGTGCGCCGCGCCGTTACGCGGACTTCCAACAATTCGACTTCCTCAAGGACCACGTCTTCCTGCACAAGTTCATCACGCACTCCGCGCTGTTCACTGCCGCGGTGCAGCTTCTGTTTCTCGCGAATCTGATCTGGAGTTGGCGCAAGGGACAGAAGGCTGCGGAGAATCCCTGGGATGCGACCACGCTGGAATGGACGGTCGCCTCGCCGCCGCCCCATGACAACTTCGGCGCCGGTCAGCCCCTGGTGACGCGCGGCGCTTACGACTACAGCCTGCCCGGCGATGCCAAAGACTACCGGATGCAGACCGAAGGAGGCAACTAGTTGAACGTACCCCAGGCGGCCCCGGGCGTGCGTCGCAAGGCTTCCTTCACGGGCCTCTACGCGTTTCTCGCCTCCATCATCATGTTCTTCGGCGCTTTCACCAGTGCGATGGTGGTGCGCCGGGGAGCGTCGAATGATTGGAAGGGAACGCCCGCTCCGCAACTGCTGTGGGTAAACACGGCGGCTCTCGCGCTCAGCAGCATCGCCGCCGAGAAAGCGCGCCGCGACCTGCGCAAGGGCGACCGCAAGCAATTCAACATCGGGTGGACCGTCGCCACCTTGCTCGGCGGTGGATTCGCTATCGGCCAGGTCATTGTATGGAAGCAACTCGATGCGCAGGGCGTGTATCTCAACAGTCATCCGGGCAGCGCGTTCTTCTACGTGGGAACCGCCGCGCACGCACTGCATTTGGCGGGCGGATGGCTGTGGATGGTGTATCTTGCCTTTCGCGCGGTGAGGCTCGAGTTGGGACCCGGCCGCCGAACGTCCGTGGATGTTGCTACGCTTTATTGGCACTTTCTCGGTGTGCTCTGGCTGTATCTGCTTTGGCTGTTCTTGTACTGGGGGAATTGATTTGCAGTCACGCACGACAACATGGCAGGGTGGCGGCTCACCGTTCGGTATCGGCGCGAAGCCACTGGGCATGTGGCTGTTCGTCGTCTCCGACGCTTTGACGTTCTCCACGCTTCTGGTTTGCTACACGTATCTGCGCCTGTCGAGCCCCGCATGGCCCGCACCCTTTCACACCACGTCGATTCTGTACGGCACGGTGATGACACTGGTTCTCCTTACCAGCAGCCTGACGATGGCCATGGCGGTAGAGAGGATGAAGCACGGCGAGCGCCGCGCGGCCGTGCGCTACCTGCTGCTCACGATTCTATGCGGAGCCGCGTTCCTGGTGATCCACCTCAGTGAGTGGCGGCAACTGATGCAGATTGAGAAGATCACTTTCACCTCGAATCCATGGAATGAGCCTCTTTTCGGCGCGGCGTTTTTCGGTCTCACGGGTCTGCACATGCTTCACGTCGCGGCGGGCATCGTATATCTGGCGGTGATCGTGGTGGGGACCGGGCGTGGGAAGTTCACACTGGCGGATATCGAGACGAGCGGCATTTACTGGCACTTTGTCGATCTTGTATGGATGTTCCTCTTCCCCTTGTTGTATCTGGTATCGGTGAAGCTATGACGGCAACCGGGCTGTTGGTGCGAATCTGGGTGTCCCTGCTGGTGCTGACCGTTGTCGAAGTCGCGCTCGCGTTTCAGCTTCTCTCCCCTCTTCTGTTTCTGGTCGTACTACTGACCCTCTCCTTCGGGAAAGCACTACTCATCATGGTTTACTTCATGCATCTGCGGCTGGCGCCGCGCATGCTGAGTTTGGCGCTTTTTCCGCTGCTGGTGTTCTTCGTTTTGCTGCTATTCGCGTTTCTGCCGGATGCGTACCGGGCGGGGAGCATGCGGGTTCTATGACTCGCTTGGCCGCTCTCCTGATGATCCCGCTGGTCTTGCAGGCGCAGTGTGTGCAGTGCTTTCGCAACGCCGCGGCCCAGCAGTCAGCACGTGCGCAATGGCTGAACCTCGGGATCCTGGTGCTGCTACTTCCGACGTTTACCCTGCTGGCAGGATTCTGCTGGTTGGTCTACCGGCGCCGCAAGGGTTAGTGGGTTATCCAGCAGTGCCGGCGGCAGGCCCCTCTTGCGCGCTACCAGATTTCACGTAATACCCAAGCGAATCTTACCGATGAGTTGGATAAGGGTGAGGGATGATCCTTGGCCGCAGCACGCTATTCACTGCAACGAACGCTTCAGTTGTTTGAGACGAATCCGGTAGTCTACCGGAAGGCGATCGTTGAGTCCTGGGAGTCCGATCGCGAAGCGTTCTGGCAGGATGCCGCGGCAATCATGAATGCCGGGCCCTTGCCGGACGGGGCAAAAGAGTCCAGCGGATGCAAGTTCCTGCTCAGCTTTCTGCTCCAGCATGGGTCCTTGCTGCAGCGTCTTGTGGATCCAGACTCGTTCACGAAAGAACAGGCGGTCCGGGCGGCACGCCGTCTTCTGCTCCTGGATCCGGCGCTGGATGTGAAGCTTGCGCAGCAAGTGAGCACACAGTCCGGCGCCGCCACGTTGCGTGCTATGGACATCCTGGACGCACTGTCCGATCCCGCGAATCTTCTCCCCCTGCTTGGCCCTTTGCTGCGGCACCCAGACGAAAAGGTTCGCTCGAAGGTAGCCCTGATGGTAGGCAAGGGGAATCGCAATCCGGCATGGGTTGCCAAGCAACTGCAGGAGACGAATGGCCGCGTGAGAGCCAATGCCGTGGAGTCGATTTGGGGCATGGATACGGAAGAGGCGCAGGACCTGTTCATCCTTGCCGCACAAGATGAAGTCCCGCGAACGGCCATCAACGGGGCCATCGGCCTGTATCTGGCGGGACGGTTGGAGACGCTCGAATTGCTGTTCGGATTCTCCGTCTATCGCGATGAGAACTTTCGCAACAGTGCCGCTTGGGCGATGGGCAAGCTACAGGACCCACGGTTTCAGCGCGCTCTGACGGCTTTGATTCGTGACCGCAGCCCGTTGGTCCGGTCAAACGCGATTCGTGCGATGGGCAGGCTCCGCAACTATCGCAGCATGCTGGAAAAACAGGGAAGGCTGCTCGTCAAGATCCTGCATTCAGAATGCAATTCGGCGGGCAAGCGTGCCCTAAGCGCGGTGATTCGCCGCAATGACAGCGGCGAGCCACTGACACTTGCCCCGCTCAACATCGTCATCGAAGAACACAACGAAGCAGTTGTGCACTACACCATCCAGAAGCTGCCGAAGGGAGATACCGCGGCCATCGGCATGGTGCTTCCGGCGCCTACCGACCTGGATACCGCGACGCACTCAGCCGTCGATCTCGCCTTTCGAACCGCCACTGGCAACAAGCCCCCGGGACAGCCATGGGGGGTCGTCTGCTTCGCGAACCAAGCAGGTCTTACTGACGGAACTCCGCCCCTCTTCAACCCAAACATCGCGACCGTCCGGACATGCCTTCCTCCAGCTCAGGCGAAACCGTACTCGGGAGCCCTGCCCGCGGCGCAGGCGATGCTGCAAACGGCTCGTGGTGGCGACAACATGCTCATCCTGGTGGGAAGCTCCATCCCGGAATCCACCGCCACAGTGCTTTATCGCCGTCAGCAACTGCCATTGCTTGTCACCGATGCCGTCGCAACGTCCACCCGCATCCACTGCATCGCACCCGCTGCATGCCCTTCGATCCACATGCATTTCCTGAGGGACCTCGCGGATTCCACGGGCGGCACGTTCACGGCAGCCGCCAATGCCGATCATCTCGGGCAACACCTGCGATCGCTCTTGTTGGCCAGCCGGCCCAACTATCGAATCACCTACGACGTGGCAAAGCCTGACCCCGGCTTCTCGGAGGTCTTCCTGCAAGTGCACTCTGAGTTCGGGATTGGTGAGGACAAATTTGCCGCGCCTGCACCCGCGGCGATCGCAAGTTGAGCACACGCCTACAATCGGACAGATTGTTGCACCGCCCACACACCGAATCCGAAACACGCGGGCTAGACTGAAAGTGTGGCTCGTCTTGTTGCAATCTTTTTCCTCGTCGCACTGACTCTCAGCGCTGGACCTGCCGCGGAACTGGCGAAACTTGCACGGACGGCCTCTCTCGACCCCACGGCCTGCTATCGGGTCCGCGACATCCGCTTCGCCCGTGACGAACTGAAACTCTATTTCACTGACGGCTTTCTGATCTTCGCCAAGCCCGTGGGCGGCCAGCGCGTCGCCGCCATCTTCTCCACCGAAGTGGAAGGCGGCGACGGCGAGGTGCTCATGATCCCTCCGTTCGTGCGAGAGCGGAAGTCCCTCGCGGCGTTCACCAAATCGCCAACCCTGAATGAGCACTTTCAGAACGCCGTGATGATCTTCACCGACGACACCGGCGTCGAACTCCTGAAGATGATCGAGGAGGCGGAAGCGAAGGCAAGCGAGGAAATGGGGAACCTGCTCGCAGAGAAATGGAACGGCGTCCTCTCGAACTTCGTCGCGAGCTTTGAGGTGCGCCTTGCCGAAGATCTGCTATCACCGCATCGCAAGAACCTCGGCTTCTTCTTCGGCGCCTTCACCGGCAAGACGCTCGGCAACTTCGACCTGATCTGGGATCCTCGCGCCGCGCACCAGATCAGCGTGGGACAGGTCGCGTTTCGCGAAGAGCGCCGATTCTTCGACATCTGGACACATTTTCGAGCAAGGCCGTGGAGAACCGGAGCCAAGCCGGCCCCCAGTGACGGCATGCGAGTCCAGTCCGTGCAGATTGATGCGGAGATCACTCCGGACCTTACATTGAAAGCCGTAACGAAACTGCGCGTGGTCCCGGAGCGAACGGAGCGAACCATCGCCCTGGAACTCTCGCAACGCATGACGGTGACGAAGACCACTGTCGACGGACAACCGGCGGAGGCCTACTCGCCAGAGTCTTTGCGCGCGAATCTGCTGCGTAGCGGGGACAACCATATCCTGCTGATCTCGGCGGAATCCCGCGAGTTCGACGCCGGCAAACCGGTGGATGTGGAGATCCATCACGAAGGCAAAGTGATTCTGCAGGCGGGAAACAACGTCTATTACGTGGGCTCCCGAGGCGCGTGGTACCCGAACCGGATTCTGCAGTTCGCGCACTATGATGTGACCTTCCGCTATCCGAAAACACTGGATCTGGTCGCCGCCGGGGATGTCGTTTCCGATCAGGAAGACGGAGAGTTTCGCGTGACTCGCCGCAAGACCGCCGCGCCAGTTCGTTTGTTCGGCTTCAATCTTGGCGACTTCGAAAAGGAAAAGGTGACCCGAGGGCCCCTCACCGTGGAGGTCTGCGCGAATCGCAAGGTGGAAGCCGCATTGCAGCCCAAGCCGCGCCCGGTCGAGTTGGGCAATACTCCCGTCAGTCCGTTCCCGCCTCGGGGAACATTGCGGCGTCCCGCGGAGATCATCCTGATGGCGCCTCCGGCTCCCGACCCGACAGCGCGCCTTGAGAAGCTGGCAGGTGAGATTGGTGACTCGTTCGCCGAACTCGCCGCAAGACTCGGCCCACCGCCGCTCAGCAAGCTCACCGTTACGCCGATCCCTGGCAAGTTCGGCCAAGGCTTCCCGGGCATGCTCTATCTCTCCACGCTCACTTATCTCGACCCGGCCGAGCGCCAGCTTTCGCGAACGGATCAGATCAACCAGATCTTCTATTCGGAGATCCTGCACGCTCATGAGGTCGCACACCAGTGGTGGGGCAACGGAGTCACTTCAGCCGATTATCAGGATGACTGGCTGATGGAGGCGCTGGCAAATTATTCCGCGCTGCTGCTGCTCGAGAAACGCAAAGGCGTGCGGACGCTGGATGCAGTCCTCGAAACGTACAAAACGAATCTGCTGAGAAAGTTGGACGATGGCCGCGTGGTCGAATCCGCGGGCCCTGTCACGTTGGGACATCGTCTGTACTCCTCGCAGTTCCCCGCCTCATGGTCGATCGTCACCTACGAAAAGGGAACGTGGATTCTGCACATGTTGCGCCGTAAGCTCGGCGACACCGCGTTCTGGAGTCTGCTCAACGGCATCTACCGCAAGAACCTCTACGGCCGCATCACTACGGAGCAGTTTCGTGAGGCGGCGCGCCAGCAGCTTCCCGCTGGCGCGGTGGATCCGAAGCTCGAGAGCTTCTTCGAAACCTGGGTTTACGGCACTGGCATTCCTGCGCTCAAGGAGTCTCACACGGTGACGGGGAAGGCTCCGAAGCTGACATTGAAAATCACGGTGACGCAGACCGGCGTGGACGAGGACTTCAGCACCTGGGTGCCGGTGGAGATTCAAGCCCCGCGCATGCAGCCTGTCACGAAGTGGATTCAGACGGGCTCGTCGCCGGTTACCTTTCAGCACGCGCTGGCCGCACCTCCCACGAAGGTGACTCTAAATCCCGCGCATGCGGTTCTGGTCCAGTAGAGCGTGTCAGTAGATGGTGTCAGGTGAGATTGCGGTAACCCGACAAGCGAATCCCATTGCGCTCGATGGCGGCCTTGGTTTCGGGTGCTGTCAACGCTTTCAATTCGGCTTCCCGGGTCTCCTTCAACCGTGTCGGCGATGCGAGCAACTCAGCCGTGCAGTAGCCGGGGTGGGTCATGAACTCGGTGGACCCTTCGGGTAACTGCGTGAGCAATTCCACCAATTCTTGCGTTCGCAGATAACCTGTCAACCCGAAGCCCGCGAAGTGATCCGTCGTGCGGCAGCCATGGGCTGAGAGCACGCGATGAAACCGGCGGCGCAGAAACTCAAGTGACCGGCTGAGCGCGCGCCGCGGCCACGGAACGGAGCCGGCATGCATCGGATAGTCAAACGGACGGCGCACCCATGGCACTTGATACTTGCGCGACAGCCTCGCCACGACATCGAGAACCGGCGGCAGCAGGTGTGTGTGCTTGTGAGTATCGAGATGCATGGGACGAATGCCCGCGTTGACGATCCTCGAAATCTGCAGATCGAGTTCCTGTTCAATGGCGATACGTCCGCGAGCGATCGCAATCAGGAGTTCCTTCACGTTGCGCGGTAGCGCCGTCCCGGGGCGCGACAGCGAATTCCCGCCAACCAACACCAGATGGCAGCCGACATCGAGCGATGGATTCCGCCGTGCCAGTGACACCGCATCTTCGAAGGCAGCGCCGTTAGCCATCAATGTCGTTGAGGTGAGGATGCCGTTCCGGTGCGCCTCCACGATCCCCGCATTCACGTCGCGAGTGAAGCCGAAATCGTCGGCATTCACAATCAGAATCCGGCCGGGTCCCACTGCTAGAACAGGCCCAGTTTGATGTGGAGGAACTTCTTCGGATTGGCGCGGAAGTCCTTCAACAGGCCATTGACTTCGCGCGACGTGAGATTGAGTTGCTCGTACAACTGCGGATTGACCAGAAGCTGGCCAAGCGTGCCTTGACCGCTGTTAATCTTCTCCATCGTGGTGTCGACGCGCCGCATCAGGCCTGCAATCTGGTTGTGCAGTTCGTCGCTCTTCAGCAGCTTGCCCGCCGTACCCTTGCCCGCCTGCAAGTCTTCGAGCATCGCACGCACCACTATCAGATTCTTCTGGAGTTCGTCGTACACCGCCGGATCTTTGAGAAGCTTACCTGCCGTGCCCTTGCCTTCTTCAATCCCTGCAAGGATCTTGTCCACACGAGTAATGGTGCCGCGGATGTCCTGATACATGGTGTCTTCGTAGAGCAGACGGCTGACGGTACTCTTCCCGCTATTCACTGCAGCCGCGGTCTTCTGAAACTCGACGAGGATATTGTCCACGCGCTTGTAGATCGTCTCGTCCTTGATCAGCTTGCCGATGTTCCCCTGCCCGCTCTCGATGAAGTCGACGATGTTGTCGATTCGTTTCAGTGTCACCTGCACGGAAGTCAGCAATGGGAAGAAGCTGTCCATGACCTCGAAAATCTCTTTCGAGGCGAGGCTCGGGATCTCGGCACCAGCCTTCACGAAGGTCTGACTCTTCCCCTTCTTGATGTTGACGAACTTGGCGCCGAGAAGATTCTCCGCGCTGATCGTTGCCACGGAATCCGTGGGAATCTCCTTGAGCATGCGCTCTTCCACGGCCATCTCAACTCGGACAATACGAGCCGGATTGGTGTCGCCGGAGAGTCCGATCTTGGCGACGCTGCCCGCATTGATTCCATTCACGCGGACCGGCGCGCCAACCGCAACCGCGGCTCCATCGCCGAGATAGGTATAGAGGATTACCTCGCGTGCGAACGGGTTGCTCACCCCCGTCAACAGGAAGATCAAGACGCCGATCAGGCTGAGCGCGAGAATCGCTGTGATTCCCACTCGAAGTTGCATCCAACTGACTTTGCTGGCCGATGGCATGGCGGAACCTTTAGTGTCTCATGACGAACTTGGAAATGTAGGGATCGGTGGAGTGTTCCAACTCCTGTTGGCTGCCTTCAAAAACCAGACGCCCCTGCTTCATCACCAGGAATTTCAAACCCTCCCCGTCGCGCAAGGCAGGCTCCAGCGCCTGCGTTTGCGGATCGTAGCGATACTTGTCCATGATCTGCCCATCCTGAAAACGTTGGGTCACGATAACGGTGGTGGCTTTGCGAAGATCACGCTCCTTCACAATCAGCGACATGATGTTGTTCGCGGTGATCGGGTCGAGGCCCGCGGTTGGTGAATCATACAGAACTAGGCTCGGAGCCGTGACGTTCGCTCGCGCGATGCCCACGCGGCGCCGCATGCCGCCCGACAGTTCGCTCGGAAACTTCTCCAGCGTATGTCCCAACTCCACAAATCGAAGCGCTTCCTCCACTCGGGACCGCACTTCCTCCGCGGGGCACTTCACCGCTTTCTGATTCGTCAACGGATAGGAGACGTTCTCTTCAATGGTCAGCGAATCAAACAGCGCGCCCTCCTGAAACAGGATGCCGCAGCGGGCCCGCAACTCGAACAGATCACGTTCCATCATGCGTGTGATGTCGTGCCCGAACAGAAACACTCTTCCTTGATCGGGCCGCAGCAGTCCGAGGGCCGTCTTGAGGATCACGGTCTTGCCGCTGCCCGCGGCGCCAAGGACCACGCGGCTCTCACCAGGCCGGATCTCGAAGCTTACGTCCTCGATCGCGGGATCGCCGTCGAAGGCAACAGTCACGTGCTCGAATCGGATCACCGGGTGGGGCATGCGCTATCTGCTGACGAAGAATTTCGTAATGAGTGCATTCAGCGCGAAGATCCACACAATCGCCACCACTACAGCCTGCGTGGTCGCGCGGCCTACGCCTTGCGTGCCGCCAGTAGTCCGCAGCCCATAGAAGCAGCCGACCAGTGAGACCACCATACCGAAGATGAAGGGCTTCAGCAGACCTTGCGCCAGGTCGTCGTATTCCAGCGCGCGATACGCTCCGTTCCAGTACTCCGAACTGGTGAGATGCAGCAGACCGATCGCGATAATCCAACCGCCGATGATGCCAACAAAGTCCGCAATCGCGGTCAGACACGGCAGCATGAACGACGTGGCGAGGAAGCGCGGCTTCACGAGTTTCAGAATCGGATCGGTGCCGAGCGCGCGCATCGCATCAATCTGCTCGGTCACCTTCATCGACCCAAGTTCGCTCGCGATGCCGGACGAGTTGCGTCCCGCGGCGGCCACTGCGGTGAGCACCGGCCCCATCTCGCGCACGAGTGTGATCGCGACAATCGGCCCGGTCTGGCTGACGGCGCCGTAGGTCTGCAGGGCGCGCGACATCTGCAGTCCCATCACCACTCCGCTGAAGAAGCCGGTCAACAGCACAATGGGAATGGAGCCCACACCGATCGTGTCCATCTGCGTCAACAGGTCGTTGAAGTAGTGTGGACGGCGCGGGATGCTTTTGATTGTTCTGCCAGTCAGAATGAAGAAGTCCTGAATGGTCAGAATGGGAGCCTTGAGGAAGTCGAGCAATCCGCTATCCCTTGAAACTTGATGCTACCATACCGATGTCGTTTCGCTGATGAGTAAGGGACTAACGGACATCGCGGGCATCAAAGTAGGCCACGCATCGGACTACCACGGGCTGACCGGCTGCACAGTGATTCTGTGCGAGCAAGGAGCTGTAGCGGGAGTGGACGTGCGCGGTTCGGCCAGTGGCAACGAAGAGTTCGAAGTCATGAATCCGTTGCACGTCACGCCACATGTGCATGCAGTGACGTTCGCCGGCGGGAGTGCATTCGGACTCGAAGCCGCAAGCGGAGTGCGGCGATTCCTTGAGAAGAAGAAAGTGGGATTTCCCACAGGCGCCGCGGTGGTGCCACTGGTGCCGTGCGCGATTCTCTTCGATCTCGCGATTGGATCCGCTTCCGCGCGGCCCGGGCGCGAAATGGGTGAGGAGGCTGCGGCAGCGGCTACCGATGCCGCGGTGGTAGAGGGCTGCGTCGGCGCTGGTACAGGAGCAACCGTCGGCAAAGTGCTCGGCATCCGGCATGCCATGAAGTCGGGAATCGGCACCGCGACCGTGTGGCTGGATGGCGATCTTGCGGGCGTGCGCGTATCGGCACTGGCGGCGGTGAATGCGCTTGGTGACATCCGCGACCCGGAGAACGGACAGTTGGTGGCCGGTGCGCGTGTGTCGCCTGAGAGCGATGATCTCGCCGATGCATGC
>JAEUQE010000162.1 GCA_016789785.1 Bryobacterales bacterium | reverse complement strand
GCCGCGGCATCCATGGCTCCGGCGGCTCCGGCCTACGTCGCGCCCGCGGCACCCGCGGCCGGCGAGGTCGCGCCACTGCCTCGCACCGGACCTGCGAAGACGCGCGTGGAGCCCATGTCAACCATGCGCTCCAAGATCGCCGAACACATGGTGTTCTCCAAGCGGACCTCGGCGCATGTCACCACGGTGCATCGCGTCGACCTGACGAAGGTCGCGAAGCTGCGCGAGAAGTTGAAGGGCCAGTTCCAGGAGCGCTACGGCTTCTCGCTTACGTACCTGCCGTTCGTCATTCGCGCGGCGGCCGAAGCGTTGCGTGCGTTCCCCATCATCAATGCGTCGATTGAGGGCAACAACGTCATCTATCACAACGATGTGAATGTCGGCGTGGCCGTTGCGCTGGATGGCGGCGCGGGCCTGATTGTCCCGGTGATTCGCAATGCGGATGAGCGCAACGTGGTCGGCTTGCAGCGCGCCGTGGTGGATCTGGCGGGCCGTGCGCGCTCCAAGCAGTTGAAGCCCGATGAAGTGCAGGGCGGCACGTTCTCCATCACCAACTTCGGCAGCTTCGGCAGCATCTTCGCGACGCCCGTGATCAACCAGCCGCAGGTCGCGATTCTTGGTGTCGGCGCCGTGGAGAAGATGCCTGTGGTAATCGACGATGCCATCGCCATCCGCTCCATGTGCTATCTCGCACTGACGTTCGACCATCGCCTGATCGACGGCGCGATGGCGGATCAGTTCTGTCAGAAGGTGAAGCAGATTCTGGAGAATTGGTCCGAGCAGGTGCTGTAAGGCTGGTTCACGAGTTGGATCAAGGCCCGCGGGCTCTTTGGAACTCGCGGGCTTTTCCTTTTTGGGCGCATCGAGTGGGGCGGCCTGGAATCAGAATGTATGCGCGACGCCAGCGACCCGCACTGCAGAGCGCCGGGCTGCCGGGCTTCGCATGCCGCTCACGGGTCTTTTTCGGTGCTCGCCGCGGCCCGCCCCGACAGCAAGACAGATCCCACACCGCGCTAGAATGAAAGATTCCCTCACATGGTGGAATCGCAACTGGAATCACTGGCTCAATCCGCACGCGAACGTATCCGAGGCGCGTCGACGCCCGACCAACTCGAAGCTGTTCGCGTGGAGGTTCTTGGCCGCAAAGGCGCACTTGCCGAAATCAGCAAGGGCATGGGCAAGCTCGCACCAGAAGATCGTGCCCGCATCGGCAAACTGCTCAACAGCGCCAAGACTGAACTCGAAGCACTGTTCGATGGCCGTAAGCGGGAGTTCGAAGATGCCGCACTGTCCTTAAAGCTGGATGCCGAGTGGGTCGATCTCACATTGCCGGCGCCTGGCACCCGTCCGGGCGTGCTGCATCCACTGACTCAGATTCGGGAAGAACTGGAAGACCTCTTCACGTCGATGGGAGTGGCTGTGCTTGATGGGCCGGAAGTCGAAACTGAGTACAACAATTTCGACGCGCTGAACATCCCACCCGATCATCCCGCACGCGACATGCAGGACACCTTCTGGCTCACCGATGGCAATTGCCTTCGCACGCACACCTCCTGCGTTCAGGTTCGCGGCATGGCCAAACTGGGTCCGCCGCTGCGCATGATCGCGCCAGGCCGTGTCTTCCGCAATGAGGAAGTGGATCCTTCGCACGAGCACACGTTCTATCAACTCGAAGGCATGATGGTGGACCGCAACGTCTCCATCGCGCACATGCTCTATTTCATGAAGACGCTGCTCAAGCACATCTTCGGACGCGAAGTGACGGTGCGGTTGCGGCCTGGCTACTTCCCCTTCGTGGAACCGGGGTTCGAACTCGACGTGCAGTGCCTCATCTGCGGCGGTCCGGGCTGCCCGGTGTGCAAACAGAGCGGATGGGTGGAGCTTCTACCCTGCGGTCTGGTACATCCCAACGTGCTGCGCATGGGCGGCATCGACCCCGAAGAATGGGGCGGCTTCGCCTTTGGGCTCGGGCTCACGCGCCTCGTGATGATGCGCTACGGCATCGACGATATCCGCTACTTGCAGGGTGGCGACCTGCGCTTTCTGCGTCAATTCTAGGAAGGACGAACCGCGTTGAAGTTCTCTTATAACTGGCTCAAGGAAATGGTGCCGGGGCTGACCGCCGAGCCGCGTGAGCTGATGGGCCTCATTACGATCAAGACAGCGGAATGCGAAGGTTTGGAAGGCGTCGGCGAGCATTTCTCCAAGGTCGTCGCGGCGCGCGTCCTCAATGTCGAACCGTTGGGTGACAGCCACAATCGCAAGGCGCTCATTGATGCGGGACCACTCGGCAAACATACCGTGGTTTGTGGTGCGCCCAATTGCCGCGCCGGTATTGTGACTGCATGGGTGCCGCCGGGCACGACGCTGGAAGGCCGCGAGATCGGACGCCGCGCGATTGATGGCGTGGAGAGCGCGGGCATGCTGGCAAGCGGCCGCGAGCTTGGCGTGAATCGCGATCACGAAGGTATTGTGGAACTCGATGCCGAACCCGGCACTCCCCTGCCCGGCTCGATTCCCGATGTCGTGATCGAAGTGGACAACAAGTCCCTCACGCATCGCCCCGACCTGTGGGGTCATCACGGCATGGCGCGCGAAGTGTCGGCCATCACTGGCCTGCCGTTGCGCGATCCCGTCGATATGAGCAGAGTTCCGGCAACGCCGGCGCCTGTGAAAGTCGAGATCGAGGACTACACGCTTTGCCCGCGATACAGCGCGCTCGTCGTGGAGAACGTCACGGTGCAACCGTCGCCGCTGTGGCTTCAGTACCGGCTGCAGTCGGTCGGGTTGAATCCGATCAACAACGTGGTCGATGTGACGAATTACATCATGGCCGAGCTCGGCCAGCCCATGCATGCCTTCGATGCGGACAAGCTCGCGGGTGACACCATCTTCGTCCGCAACGCGCGCGAGGGTGAACTCTACGATGCGCTCAATGAGGAAAGCTACACGCTGACACCCGCGGCACTCGTCATCGCGGACAAGGATGGCGCGATCGCGCTCGCTGGAGTCATCGGCGGCAAGCACAGCGCAATCAACGATGCCACCACACGGCTGGTGCTGGAGAGTGCGAACTTCCACGCAGCCAACATCCGGCGTACATCCACGCGCCTCAAGCTGCGTACCGACGCATCGCAGCGCTTCGAGAAATCACAGGATCCAGCGAACACGGTGCGTGCTCTTGCGCGTGCTGTCGAACTGCTGGAGATCGTCTCTCCCGGATGCCGCGTGGTGGGCGGACTTGCCGATGCGGCCGGTGGACGCAAGATGCCCGCGCCCATCGATCTGCCGATTTCCTGGCTCGTGCGTAAGCTGGGCCGCGAGATCGCAGCAGCCGAAGTTCGCGGCATTCTCGAGGCGCTGCAGTTCGGCGTCACCGAGCCCAAGCCTGGTTTGTTTGCGGTGACGGTGCCGACATGGCGTGCGACGAAAGACGTCTCCATCAAGGATGATCTGGTGGAAGAGATCGGACGCATGATCGGCTATGCGACCATCACACCGATCGCACCGGAAGTTCCCACTACCCCGCCTTTTCAGGATCCGCGGCGCGCGTTCCTGCGCAACATGCGGCATCTGGTGGCGGGGCAGGGCTTCGATGAGGTCTACAACTACTCGTTCGTGAGTGAGGATCTCGCCCGCAAGTTCGGTCTTGATCCGGAAGGACACGTGAAGGTCGCCAATCCGATTAGCGTGGAACAGGGGCTGATGCGCACGACACTGATCCCCGGCATCTGGCGCAACATTGTGGAGAACGCCAAGCACCACGAGAGTTTCCGTCTCTTCGAAGTGGGCTTTGCGATTCATAAGAAGGATGGCTCGCTGCCGGATGAGATCCCGCATCTCACGGCCGCGATGTATTCGCGCGCGGGACTGAGCGAGACTCTCTTCGAGCTGAAGCGCCTTGCCGAGTGCGTGCTTCCGGGATGCGTGCTGCGACCCGCCCATGGGACCGGCTACGAGCATCCTTCGCGCGCGGCGGAAGTCCTGTGGCGCGGCGCGATGGTTGGGCGGCTGTTCGAGTTCCATCCGAAGTATGTGGAGGCGGGACGCGCTGTTGTGCTCGATCTCGACCTTGGCGCCGTGCAAGCGCTCGGTGAAGTCGCGAAACGCTACAAGCCGGTGCGGCGGTTCCCCGAAAGCGCGTTCGATCTTTCAGTGATCACGGGGCGCCGCACGCTGGTCGGCGATCTGCACGAATCGATCGGGCAGTTTGGCGGGGCCAATGTGGACAGCATCGTGTTCTTGAGGCAGTACGAAGGTGCACCGTTGCCCGAAGGTTCGAAGAGCGTGTCGTTCCGGATCACAGTTGCGGCGCACGATCGCACGCTGTCGAGCGAAGAGGTCAGCGTGATTCGCGATCAGATCATCGCGGGCATGCGTAGCCTTGGCCATGAGCTGCGCGTGTGAAGAAGACCGTTCGAGTCGCGGCGATCAACAGCGAGTCGAAGCCCGCGCAGACGGCGGCGAATCTTGCGGCGATAGACGCGTGGTGCAAGCGCGCGGCAAGTGAAGGCGTCGAGCTTGTCGTCTTTCCTGAACTCTCCTTGACGGGTTTCCTCCCGAATCATCCGCTTGGCGATCATGCGGCTTGGCTCCGGGAAGCACTTCGTGAAGCAAGGCACATGGCCGAGCCTCTGGATGGAACCGCGGTTCGTGATCTTTCGTCGATCGCTCGCACACACGGGCTGATGGTCGCGGCCGGCATGTTGGAAGACGCGGGCAACCGGCTGTTCAATGCGACTGTACTGGTGGATGCTGATGGACTGGTAGGCGCGTGGCGCAAGATGCACGTGCCGGTATTCGAGATGCCGTTCTATAACGGCGGGCCTGCGCCGGATGTGGTTGAAACACGACTCGGCCGTATTGGAGCGAACATTTGCTTCGATGCACTGTTTCCGGAGTCGACGCGGTTGCTCGCACTCGACAGCGTGGAGATCGTGATCTTTCCGTTCGCGGCGGACCCTGCACCGGGCACCGCACAAGCATGGATGGAGTGGGCAGCGCCGCCCGTGCGTGCGCGTTGCGTGGAGAACGGAGTGTTCGGCATCGCGTGCAACTATGGTGGCCACGTGAGCTGCGCAGGCGTGGATCAAACGTTTCCTGGCGGATCGTTCGTCGCCGGCCCACGGGGCGAAATCCTTGCGACGCAACTGGCTCAACACGGCATGATGATCGCGGATCTGGAAGCAGCGGTGCTGCTCGATGCGCGATCGGATCCCGATGCGCTCTTCCGCTTTCGCCGCCCCGAGATCTACGGACGCCTCACGAAGTAAGCGTCAGGCGCGGTGCAGACGGTCCACCGAAATGCTGGCCGCTTGTTCGAACCACACGAGGATCTCGCCGGTGGTCGAGTGCACAAGCTGATGAAGGGCCATGTTCACGAACGTGCCAGCGAAGGACTGCGATCCTCCGGAGCGCTGGCGCTGCGCCATGGGACGGATGAGATCGAGGATCTGTCCCGGCGTGGCACCGGTGCGAAGCTTCTCAACCGCTATGGAAGCCAGTGCGGCCTGCTCACGCAAGGCGCTCTGCAGTTCGCCGACCGTGTTCAGTTCGTCTGGTCCCACGCAAAGCCCATCTTCGAGTATCACCATGTCGAGCGTAAGATCGGCCTTCGCGTACGCATCACCCACCGCGCGGCCACCGGAACCACTACCCGAAAATCCGCCAAAGCGTGCGGCGAGATGCGGCAGCACATCCAGGTTGTTGCCGATCATGCCGCGCCTCGTAATCAGCCGCTTTGACTGAGGCAGGATGAACGTGCAGAGATCCTCCCCCACTGCCGCGCGGCCGGTGAGCACGTCGAATTGCATGCTCGATCCGAGGTTCGAGCCAATGTGCCGCGTCGTGCGGCCATCCGGCATCGTGTATTGCCACACATAGGTTGCGCCGATGATGGCCTTGCCGCTTTGATTCACCAGAACCGCGGCATCCGAGCGATCTTCCGCGGACCACGAAGGAAATGGCTGCGGACGGCTGAGAATGTCGTTGACCAACTGTTCGTACTTCTCGTCACCAGGAGCGATGATGGGAAGTCCGTATTCCGGGAGTCCACGATAACTGGCTTGTGGCATCACTGGCAGTGTCGCACGTTCTTTTTCACAGCACCACGGGTACAAGGCCCCCACTCCCGCGATTCGCTATACTCCGGATTCGGCCCGGTGCCCCGCCTCGCTACCTGGCAAACCCCATTCGGGAGAAACAAGCTTGAAACCGCTGCTCTGCACCGCTTTGTTCGCAATCGCTCTGCATGGCCAAGGCCTCGAATACATCCGCGCCAACTACACGAAATTCGAATACGAAATCCCGATGCGCGATGGCAAGACGCTCTTCACCGCCGTCTATGCGCCCAAGGATCAGAGCAGGAAGTATCCGATTCTGCTGGTGCGCACTCCCTATAGTGTGGCGCCATACGGAGCCGATCAGTATCGCAGTTCGCTCGGTCCGTCCGAAGCATTCGCGCGCGAAGGCTTCGTGTTTGCTTATCAGGATGTGCGCGGCCGCTACATGTCCGAAGGCGAGTTCGTCGAGATGCGCCCGCGCAATCCCGCCGGCGATGAGTCCACGGACACCTACGACACCATCGACTGGCTGGTGCGCAATGTTCCGAATCACAACGGCAAAGTCGGACTGAGCGGCATCTCCTATCCGGGCTTCTATTCGCTGGCCGGACTGATTGACGCGCATCCGGCACTCGTCGCGGTGTCACCGCAGGCGCCCGTCACCGACTACTACCTTGGCGACGACTCCTATCACAATGGGGCGTTCATGCTCGCGGCGAACTTCGGTTTCTACACGAGCTTCGTGGAGCGAAAGGGCGACCCCGAGGCTCCGCGCGAAACAGTGCGGTTCAACTACAAGACGCCCGACGGGTATGACTTCTATCTGCGGCTCGGCTCTCTCATCAATGCCGACGAGAAGTACTTCAAGCGGCAGAATCCTTACTGGACGCATCAGGTAGAACGTCCCAACTACGACGAGTACTGGCAAGCGCGCAGCATCTGGAAACATCTCAAGGCCGTGAAGCCGGCGGTGCTCACCGTTGGCGGCTGGTTCGATGCGGAGGATCTGCAAGGTCCGCTGCGTGTGTTCCGCATGATTGAGCAGCAAAGTGCGAACACGCGCAATGCGATTGTGATGGGCCCTTGGACACACGGCAGTTGGTCACGCGGCGACGGACTGAAAGTGGGCAACATCGACTTTGGTTCAAAGACCGCGGAGTATTTCCGCAGTTCCATCGAACTGCCTTTCTTCCTGCATCATCTGAAGGACAAGCAGGACGTGACGGTGCCCAAAGCACACATGTTCCAAACGGGGCTCAATCAATGGCGCAAGCACGAGACATGGCCTCCTGCGTCGGCATCCCCACGCCGTATCTATCTGCGCTCACGGCACCAGCTTTCGTTCGAACCACCCGCGGAGACAGGCTCGGTGTTCGACGAGTACATCAGCGATCCGAACAAGCCTGTCCCTTACATCGGGTTCATCGCCATGGGCATGACCCGCGACTACATGACCGACGATCAGCGCTTCGCAAGCCAGCGTCCCGACGTGCTTACTTACGAGTTGGAGACGTTGCGGTCCGATGTCACGTTCGCAGGTCCGGTGAGAGTGCATCTCACGGCGTCGACGTCGGGCACTGACTCTGATTTCGTTGTGAAGTTGATCGATGCGTTTCCGGGTGACTTCCCGGGTTATGCCGAACCAACGCCGACGCCGCCGGGCCAGCGTCCCGCACCGCAACCGTCACAGCAGATCCGCATGGGCGGTTTTCAGCAGTTGGTACGCGGCGAACCATTCCGGGCACGCTTCCGGCGCAGTTTTGAGAAACCGGAGCCAATGACGGCGAACAAGCCGGAGGTGATCGCGTTCGAAATGCCCGACGTGTATCACACTTTCCGGCGCGGTCACCGCGTCCTGGTACAGATTCAGAGCTCGTGGTTTCCGCTGACGGATCGCAATCCGCAGCAGTTCGTCGAGGTCTGGAAAGCGCGCGAAGAGGACTACCGCAAGGCGACTCAGCGTGTCTATCGTTCGCGCGAGATGCCTACGTACCTTGAAGTGCCCGTCGAGCGCTGAGATTCAGCGGCGATTTGACGTCCACTCCATTACATCGACACGATATGGGGAAGGTCCGCCCACGGTTGCCGCCTCGCGGTGCAGCGCAGCCAGATTCGCCTCAGTGAGCCGCACCTCCGGATGTACCGGTCCATACAGCGATTGTTTGAGACGGAGCGCTTGCGTCAACATCCGCGCTCCCGCAGTGTAGTAGCCGAGCCGTCCCTTCGCCACTCCGAAGTTGTTCAACACCGCGGCCACGTCACGCTGTGGGGGCTGAGGCAAGCTTTCCAAAATGCGCAGCGCCCTTCGTAGCAGTGCCACGGCGATCTCCGTCTGCTGCAATTGGCAGCGAGTCTCGGCGAGATTGCTCAGTGTGATCGCGTAGTCAGCGGTATCCGCTTCGTGCGAATCGGCGCGCAACTTCAGGCTGTGCTCATAGGCGCCGGCGGCCTCGCGCCATTGCCGCTGCTTCTTCAGCGCGACTGCGAGATTCGACCATAGCCGCGCCGCCTGATGATGGTCCGTTGCGAGATCGAGCGCGCGGCGGTACGCCTGTTCCGCTTCCCCGTATTTCTCTTGCGCAAACGCGGTGTTGCCGCGTTGATTCCATTCCACAGCTTTCACTGATTGAGCGTCGCACTGGATTGCGAATGCGCCCAGTAGCCACAGCAGGCACACGTATCGCATGTCACTTCCTCAAAAGAGACCGATCGGTCTGTTTGGGGAGCGAAAAAAGAATCAGCTCACCAGCAGACCACGAACATATTGGCGCATGTGCTCCGTGACGCTCTTCAAGTAGGAAGAGTTGCCGTGGAGCCTGCTCATCATGAGACCGCCCTCAAACGAAGTGAGAAGGATGGTCGCGGCTTCCTTCGCATTCACATCGGCCCGAATCTCTTTGCGTTTGATCCCGCCCTTGATGATGGCGGCGATGCTCTGCAGGAAATCGTCCATGGCCTGCCGGGCACGCGCACGAAGACGGGGATTGGAATCGTCCGCATCAATGGCCGTGTTCATGATCGGACAGCCACCGGGGACAGGCGGACGGTCATAGTAGTGCTGGAAACCGTTGAGAAGGGCTTCCAACCGCTCGCGAGCCGTATTCTTTCCGGCCAGCAGTTCGGCGAAACGCTCCGAGACTTGCTTTACTGCATACTCAAACGCCTCCAGAGCGAGATCCTCCTTGCTGCCGAAGTGGTTGTAGAGACCACCCTTTTGCAGGCCGGTAGCCTTCATGACATCCGAGAGCGACGCGCCGGAATAGCCCTGTTCATTGAACAGCCGGGAGGCTTTGGCGAGGATCAGTTCCTTGGTTTGTTCACCGCGGGTCGACATGGCCTATGGACAGTATGAGACCGACCGGTCGGTCTGTCAAGGAAAAACTGTGAGATCCCGCGCACTGCGGACCACGAAGTGCTACTTCTTCCGGCGCTGCCCGATGCAGTAGAGGAACTTCTGCGTACGCAGGAAGAGTTGGCCGTCCGAGACAGCGATGGAACTCAGCACGTAGTCATTGATGACGTTTTCGGCAAGCACTTCAAACTTGTCCGACGCACGAAACACCGTGGTCACGCCATCTTCATTGGTGATGTAGATCTTGCCATCCGCAAGCACCGGCGATGCACTATAGGTGCCTGCGCGAATCCGCTCCGGTCCCCACACTTCCTTGCCGGTTTGGAAGTCAAGGCAATACGCAATCCCGCGATCATTCACCACCCACAGCAGTTTCCCGTCCGTCACCGGGGTCGGCACATCCGGGCCATTGTTGTTCGTCCATACGCGGTGCGACGAGGTCACATCGCCGCGCCCGCCGCCGCGAAACGCCATCATGGGACGGATCCTGGTCGGCGCCACCACCAGGTCGCCAACTGCGACCGGAGACGCGATGATGCGGTGAAACTGATTGCCTTCGGGGTTGAATCCCGTCCCTCTCCACAGTTCTTTGCCCGTGGCGAGATCATGCCCGGTGATCACATCGCCGCCGGTGATGACGAGTTCCAGACTCTTGCCAACCCGCACCAGCGTCGGCGTGGTGTAGGAGTCAGGAGATTCTCGCTGCGCGTCGGTCGGCCGTTCCACGCGCCACACGTTCTTGCCGGTCATCTTATTCAGCCGCATGACATAGGACGGATCATCCGTCGTCATGCCATGCAATACCTGTATATACAGAGAATCCTCGTGCAACAGCGCCGAACTCGCATAGCCGTGATTGAGGCCGAACCGTCCATACTCTTTCTGAATGTCGCGCATCCACAGCTCTTTGCCGTCCATGTCGACGGCCTTCAGAATACCGGTCCCGGTCAGCGCCCAAACATACTTGCCGTCCGTGACCGGCGACGGCGAAGACATGTTCTGCTTGCGCGCCTTGCGATTGCCGCTGCCCATCGGCCGCTTCCAG
The DNA here is from genome assembly GCA_016789785.1 of Bryobacterales bacterium. The sequence goes on along the minus strand of JAEUQE010000162.1, from coordinate 10,718 downwards.
ATCACGTTGCCGTTGGAGCGATCGACGCACCAGAGCGCGAGCTTGTCTTCATCTTCGGCGACGTTAAGGAAGATCTTCTCGCGCCAGATGATTGGCGTCGCGCCGGTCCACATGGGCATGGCGAGTTTCCAGGTGATGTTCTCCGTCTCACTCCATTTGGTGGGCAGATTCGTTTCGGCACTCACACCGGTGCGCTCGGGTCCGCGCCATTGTGGCCAGTCGGCCGCAAGCATGGTGGAACACATGAAGAGAGAAAGAAGTCCCAGACGCATTCGATCAGAATATCAGGACACTTGCAGGTTCCGCTGTGATAACGTCATGGTTTCGTATGTCGCATTCATTCTCCCGCCGCAGTTTTCTCGCCTCGTCGCTTGGTTCGGCGATGGCGATGGCCGCGCCTTCCGGCCGGCCGATGAACGTGTTGTATGTGGTCTCCGACGATCTCACTTCCACGGCGCTTGGCTGCTATGGGCATCCTCTGGTGAAGTCGCCGAACATCGATTCACTCGCTCGCAACGGCACGCGCTTCGACCGGGCTTATTGCCAGTACGCGCTCTGTGCGCCGTCGCGTGCGAGTTTCCTCACCGGCTTGCGCCCAGACACAACTCGAGTGTTGACCAACGGTCCGGACTTCCGCGACTTCATTCCCAATCACGTCACCATGCCGCAGCTCTTCAAGAACAACGGCTACCAGTCGATTCGTGAAGGCAAGATGTATCACATGGGCGTGCCGACCACGGTGGGCACGGACCGCTGGCAGGATGCCGCAAGTTGGACCCACAACGGCAGCCCGCAAGGCAAGGAGCATCGCTCGAAAGGCGAAGGCCGCAACCTCACGCCGCAGGTTGGCGAAGGTGGCGCGATGAACTACATCCGCACACCCGATGCTTCCGAGCAAGCGGACTTCGATGCCGCCAACCGCGCCATCGCGCATCTGGAAAAGCACCGCAACGATCCTTTCTTTCTCGGCCTGGGCTTTGTGCGCCCGCACGTTCCTCTGGTCGCTCCCGACAAGTACTTCGACCTGTATCCGCTCAGCCGCATCCGCATTGCGAAGAATCCTGCGAATGATCTCGACGACATTCCCGCGATTGTGCCGAAGGTGATCGGGGAGCGAGCGCACCACATGGGCATGAATGCCGATCAGCAGATGGAGGGCCTGCGCGCTTACTACGCGAGCATCTCATTCATGGATGACCAGCTTGGCCGCGTGTTGAAGGTGCTGGATCAACTGAAGATGCGCGACAACACGTTGATCGTGTTCCAGAGCGACCATGGCTGGCACTTGGGCGAGCACACGTTCTGGCAGAAGCGGAGCCTGATGGAGGAATCGGCGAAGGTGCCGCTGATTGTTTCCGCGCCGGGGCGCAAAGGCCATGGACAAGTGTGCCGCTCGCTGGTGGAACTGGTGGACGTGTATCCGACGGTGGCCGAACTCACGGGTCTGAAGCCGCCTGAGAACCTGCATGGCAAGTCGCTTGTGCCGCTCCTTGACGATGCCCGTAAGGATCACAAAGCGACTGCGCACACGCAGTTGAACGTTCCACAAGTGCGTGGCCGCACGGTACGCACCGAGCACTTCCGCTACATTCACTGGCGCACGCCATCGGGTGAAATCGCGGAGGAATTGTACGATCACCGCAAGGATCCGCGCGAGTTCACCAATGCCGTGAAGGACCCCGCCTACAAGACGGAGTTGGAGCGGCACCGGCGGTTGACACCGGCATAGAAGCAAGCACCGCACACGACAACCACGCGCGTGTGATAACGTCGAGGGTTCCTATGCCGCACACGTTTTCACGCCGCAGTTTTCTCGCGTCCTCACTTGGCTCGGCGGTTGCGATGGCCACGCCTTCCGGGCGCCCGATGAATGTGCTCTTCGTCGTGTCGGACGACCTCACGTCCACGGCGCTCGGATGCTATGGACATCCCATCGTGCAGTCGCCGAACGTGGACTCACTCGCTCGCAACGGCACACGGTTCGATCGCGCCTACTGCCAGTTCGCGCTGTGTGCGCCATCGAGAGCGAGCTTTCTCACCGGACTGCGCCCTGACACGACTCGCGTGCTCACCAACGGCCCCGACTTCCGCGACTTCATCCCGAATCATGTCACGATGCCGCAGTTCTTCAAGAACAACGGCTATCAGGCGATTCGCGAAGGCAAGATGTACCACATGGGCGTGCCAGGAACCGTGGGCACGGACCGCTGGCAGGACGCGGCAAGCTGGACGCACAACGGCAGTCCACAAGGTAAGGAGCACAACTCGAAAGGTGAAGGCCGCAACCTGACACCGAAGATCGGGCAAGGCGTTGCGATGCACTATGTGCGCACGCCCGACGCTTCCGAGCAAGCCGACTTCGATGCCGCCAACCGCGCCATCGCGCACCTGGAAAAGCATCGCAACGATCCCTTCTTCCTCGGCCTCGGCTTTGTGCGCCCGCATGTACCCTTCGTCGCGCCGGACAAGTACTTCGACAAGTATCCGCTCGCAAAGATCAAACCGTTCCGCAACCCCGCCAACGACCTGGATGATATTCCGGCGATCGTGCCGAAGACGTTGGGGGCGACCGCGAATCACATGGGCATGGACAACGATCAGCAGATGGAGGCATTGCGCGGCTACTATGCGAGCATCACGTTCATGGATGATCAGCTTGGCCGCGTGCTGAAGGTGCTGGATCAATTGAAGCTGCGCGACAACACGGTGATCGTGTTTCAGAGCGACCATGGCTGGCACCTCGGCGAACACACGTTCTGGCAGAAGCGAAGCCTGATGGAGGAATCGACAAAAGTGCCGCTGATTGTTTCGGCGCCTGGACGCAAGGGCCGGGGTCAGGTTTGCCGGTCACTGGTGGAACTGGTGGATGTGTATCCGACGTTGGCCGAGCTGTCCGGCTTGAAAGCGCCGGAAAACCTGCATGGAAAGTCGCTGGTGCCCCTATTGGACGACGCGCAACGCGAACACAAGGCCACTGCACACACGCAACTCAACGCGGGCAAGACGATAGGCCGCGCAGTGCGCACGAAGAACTTCCGCTACATTCACTGGCGCACACCCGATGCAACGGCAGAGGAGTTGTACGATCATCGCAACGATTCGCACGAGTTCACGAACGTCGCGGCGAACCCGGCGTACAAAGCGGATTTGGAACGGCATCGCCGTCTGACTCCGGCATGAAGCGCTGCCTCTACACGTGCGCAAGTTGAGTGAGTTGACGCTCGACATCGGCGCGTCGTGTGCGGCTGACCCGCACCGTCGCGCCGTTCACCAGAACCAGCTTTGCCTCGCCATGGATGTGCGGTACAAGCTCGCGGACACGATCAAGATTCACGATCGCCGAACGGTGCACGCGTGCGAACTTCAGCGGATCCAGTTGCGCGGCGAACTCCTGAATGGTCTGCCGGACAAGGTATGACCGCGAGCCCGCATGCAGCTCGACATAGTTGTCGGCAGCCTGCGCCCAGTCGATCTCATTGGTGTGCAGCACGGTCATGCGCCCGCGTGCGCGAATCAGGATCCGCGAAAGCGGCAAACGGGCAGGCTCCACCGCACCCAGCACCTTCCGCAACTCAGCCGATGGTGTCGCGCTGCACAATGACAGTTGCTGCCCAAGCTGAGACCATGCGCGTTCCCGCAGCCGGTCCTTCACACGCGCCAGCATCTGCGTGAATCGGAGATCATCGAATGGCTTGAGGAGATAATCGAGCGCCTCGGCGCGAAACGCTTCGACGGCGTATTGATCGTAGGCCGTCACGAAAACGACGGCGGCCCCCTTTGAACCCGCCGCTTCGATCACTTGAAAGCCATTGGCCGCAGGCATGTGAATGTCGAGGAACAGCAAGTCCGGCTGCAGAGCACGAATTGCGTCGATCGCGCGCCGGCCATCCCCGCACTCACCGACAATCTCGATCTCTGGATCCGCGGACAACATGCTTCGCAGGATCTGACGCGCCAGCGGTTCGTCATCCGCAATGAGGGTTCGAATGGGAGTCATGCGAGTCTCTCCGGGAAGTTCGACATAGCGGATGGGGACGTCGCCCACGGCAACGCGACACGCGCGGCGACAGTACCGTCGGCTTCGTTGGCGAGTTGGAACCTCGCGCGTTCGCCGTACAGCGCACGCAGACGCTCCACTGTGTTGCGAAGGCCGGTGCCTGGCCGGTAGCCGTCCTTGAGCCGTGCGCCGTTGTTGCGAATGGTGACGTGAAGATGTTGCTCGCTGCGCTCCGCCGTCAGTTCGATCCAGCCGCCTTCCGGCCTCGGCCCGATGCCATGATCGAACGCGTTCTCGGCCAGGGGCTGAAGCAGCATCACGGGAACCTGGGCCGCCAATACGTCCGGCGCGATGCTTTTGCGCACTTCCAAACGGTCGGGAAAACGGATGCGCTGGATCTCCAGGTAAAGATCGAGCAACTCGAGTTCACGGTGCAGCGACGTGTGAGGCTGATTCGATTCCGAAAGCGCCTCGCGCATCAGTTCGCCCAGCCGCGCAATCATGGCGATGGCATCCTTGTTCTGATTGAGGCGAATGAGACCGCCCACCGCGTGAAGGGTGTTGAAGAAGAAGTGCGGCTGTAACTGATGCCGCAGCATGTCGAGCCGCGCTTCGGCAAGTTGCCGCTCGAGCGTCAGCTTCTGGCGTTCCGCAAGCACCGCGCGCGTGAGAGCCACGATCGACGTATAGATTCCGGCCGTCCACAGCAGGCCGACGGGCAGCATCACCCACACGACCGGAATCAGGGGCCACTGCCGGTTCTCCGGCACGATGCGGAATTGCCAGACCCAGATCAGTGTGTAGAGTATGGTGCAGACGGCTGCGGCGGCAAGGTGAATGGAGAGGGAGCGGGCGAGTCTGTGGCGTTCGATGGGCACTCGTTTCGCGAGCGTGATGATGAGTGGAGTGAGCGCCGCCCACAGCATCCAACGCGGCAGGTTGCGGAGCACGAGAGTCAGGAAGGGAATCGCGCGCTGCTCCATGCGTTGATCCGTGGCGCTCTGCAGGGCCATGAGGATCGCGGGGATCGACCAGGTGACAAGCAGCAGCGCGGCGCAGGCCGCATAGCGCAAAAAAGAGGAGGGCATCTCCGTCCGTGCCCGGAACATGCCCTCGATTCTAACTGCCGGGACCGGGCGGGGACCCCAGTTGGCAGTTTACAAGTGGTGCGGGAGGGATGCGTCGAGTCGAACTCTGCCGCAGCCGCCGGATCGCGAGTCCTGTCAGCGCCGCAGCGATCAGCGCCATCGTGCCAGGCTCAGGCGTATCCGACGTGCTGCCCACCGGATCGGCAGGATCCCCGGAAAGCGAATGGACATCCATCCACCAGGTGGTGTTCGCATTGTCAAGGTACTGAACGGCGCGCAACACCAGCAGCAGGCCGGGAGCGTTACTGAATTGGATGGCGTCGGACAGCATTACCCAGTGACGCGCGTTGGGCAGCTTGGCCCACTCCGGTGTATCGTCGTCAGTCACCAGGGTCCATTCCAGGTTGTATGAAATGTTCGATGTCGTCCAGGTATATGTCGTAAGGAGTGCCGCCTGCGACGATATCGCGAAGAGGATCGTAAGTACTGCGGTTTGCAGAATATGTTGGATCATGGCGGAGCCTTTGGAAAAAAGGACCACACAGCGCGTGCCAGACACGGCCGACGAGCGACGCGCTGTGTGCGTCACGGAGGAACCTACGAAATTCGTTGCGTTAGCTTTGCTGCCGGGCTTTCCGGTTCGTGCCTAAGTAGATGGCAAGCACGCCGATGCCAACGTAGCCGAGGGTGGCGGATTCCGGGGTATCAGCGCTCGGACCGGGGCCGGGATCACCTGAGGAGAGCACGCCGAAATCGACCTGCGCGAGCATGGGTCCGCCTCCAGTGGAACTGATCCGGAGGTAACCGAGAGCGGCGTCCGAAGTGATTCCGAAGAACGCTGCCGTGGAATTCGGATTCGTCGGGACGATGTAAGTCTGAATCAACGTGTTCGCCGCGTCGTAGACGGCCACATTGACGTTTTGCCCCGACGAAGACTGTGTCCAAAGATCCAGCGCGATGGCGGTGATGCTCGCGGTTGCGGGCGTCGGGAGGGTTACCTGTACATAGTCCGTATTGCTAGGCCCGGCGAACCCCTCGAAGTAACGATTGGAACTGCTGGGAATCGGGTTGCTACCTCCCCACACCGCACGGCTGCGGCTACCGCTTGCGAAGCGGAAGATCTGGATCTGTGATTGCGTAAGCGCGGTGAGAAAGGGCTGATTCGAGAACGTGCTATTCGAAGTATCGTAGACGAGGGTGGTGTTGTTGAAAAAACCCGTCGGCACATCGTCAAAGGTCACCGTCGCCAGTGACGACAGTTCACCCTGCCACAGGCTTCGAATCCCCGTGTAGGTGCCGCTGAAGTCGGCTCCCGCCATCGTGTTTGAGTAAGTCACAATCGCCGCATTGGCCGGCCCAGCCGCCAGCGCCACCGTCAGCAATAGATATGAACGTAGTCCAAGCATATGTCTCTCCCGTGTAGACGAAAACCGGCCAACAGCGCCACCCCGCCAACAATCGGCGAGAATGCGCCCGGCGCGCTTTCCAGCGAACTCGTAATGTCGAGCTTCAATGGTTTAGTTGCGCAACGGCTGTGGGTTTCTCAGGGGAAAACCCGAGCTTAATAAAGGGGGTAGGGGCAAGCTAAATGGACTACACCCCAAATGGGGCTATTGGATAGGGGAAGTGCCTAGTCCAACGCTTTTCGCGATCCGATCACGGTATTCCCGCGCTTTCGCAAACACTTCGCCCCGGTTCAGCGTCAGCACCTGACGCGAACGCACCACTGGGCGCCCGTTCACCATCACGTCAGTGACATCCTCACCCTTGAGGGCATAGACGAGTTGCGAAATCAGGTTGTACATCGGCACCGCGCGCGACGACTCGAGTGAAACCACGATCAGATCCGCGCGCTTCCCTGCCTCAAGCGAGCCGACCTCCTTCTCCATCCCGAGCGCGCGCGCGCCGAGAATCGTGGCCATTTCCAGCACCGCCTTCGCCGGCAACATCCGAGGATCGAGCGCCTTCACCTTCTGCATTTTCGCGGCAAGATCCATCTCCTCAAACAGATTCGCGTCGTTGTTGCTCCCCGCGAATCCATCGGTGCCGAGCCCCATGGCAATGCCGGCTTTCAGGATGGCGGGCACACGCGCGATCCCGCTCGCAAGTTTCGTGTTGCTCGACGGACAGTGCGCCAGTCCCGTCCCGCGCGACCGAAGGATCTCGATGTCATGGTCTTCGAGCCAGACTCCGTGCGCTCCGAGTGTCCGGCCTGACAGCGCCCCGATGGAGTCCAGTACTGCCGTTGGTGTCATGGCGCGTTTCTGAAGGGCTTCCTCGTTCTCTCGCTTGGTTTCGGAGAGATGAATCAGCATCGGAACGCTGTACTTGTTGGCCAGGTCCCGCGATGCCTTCAACACATCGTCGGGGGTGGTGTAAATGGCATGCGGCGCAACGGCGGGTACGATCAGCGGATCGTTCCGGTATTGCTGAATGAAGTTCTCCGCCCGGGCCAGGGCCTCTTGCGGAGTTTTCGCATCAGGAGCAGGAAAGCCGATCACGGTCTGGCCAAGTACGCCACGCACGCCGGCCTGCTTCGTTGCGGCGGCGATGGTCTCCTCAAAGTAATACATGTCGGTGTACGTCGTCGTGCCGCTGAGTAACATTTCGTAACAGGCAAGAAGGGTTCCCCATTTCACGAAGTCCGCGGTTACGTTCTTTGCTTCCGCTGGAAAGATGAAGTTTTCCAGCCAGTCCTGTAAGCGGCGATCATCGGCGATCCCCCGCATCAGGACCATGGGTGCGTGCGTGTGCGTGTCGATGAGACCCGGCATGAGAACAGCTCGAGGCTTATTCAGCCGCCGCGCTGCCTTGTATTTCCGGTCGATCTCCGCGCGCGGCCCTACTTCCACAATGCGTTCGCCACGAACCGCAACCGCGCCGTCTTCGAGAATACGCCGTGATCCATCCATGGTGACCACATAGCCGGCCGACCAGATCCAGTCCACTGGCTCGGCAGCGGAGGCCGGAGCAACGGAGAGAGCAAGAGAGAGAACCAACAAGGTGAACGAAGCCATAACACCGGTATTTGATTCTAGCAGGCGGCTTCCATCCGCGAAGAAACTCTCCCTCGCGCCTGCCGAAGCGGCGGCTTTGTCAACGCCAGGAACTGGACACCACCGTTCCGAATCACGTTCCAGCCAGTTTCTTAGTAACTATTTCACCATAGCCGCACGGTTTCCCATAATACTTTTCTCCGCATCCACCGATATATTAATTGATGTTACTTGTACAATACCTCCTGCCGCTCGCCGCGATCGGCTCACTAATGGCGCAGACGGCGCGTTTCGGCCTTCCGGGCTGCGCCAACACTGGCGATGAACTCGCCGATCGGACTTATTTCATCCTCTGCCACAACGGTTCGCGCAAGGTTCCAGTTTGGGTGGGATACGAACTGAAGCCCGAACATCTTACCCACGCTCCGGTGACTCGCACCCGGTTCCGGCACGACCCGTTCCTGGCTCAGCCCGTTGCCAAGGACTCCGACTACACTTACAGCGGTTACTCGCGCGGCCACATGGCTCCCGCCGCGGACTTCGCATGGTCGGCCGAGGCGTTTCGTACGACTTTCCTTCTCTCCAACGCAGTGCCACAGTTACAAAGCGTGAATGCCGGCCCATGGACGAGACTGGAAAACGCCGTGCGCCGGTTGGCCCGCACCGCCGATCGCATCTATGTGTTCAGTGGTCCCATCTTCGGCCAAGAAGCGTCCGTCATCGGCGAAGGCCGGGTCGCCGTCCCGACACATTTCTTCAAGGCTGTCCTCGTGGAACACGCCGGACACATAACGGCCTACGGCGCGGTGGTTCCGAACAATCTCACCGGAGCCGAAACCCTGAGTGACTTCTTTGTGAGCATCAGGGGCATTGAGCACCGGACAGGATTGGATTTCTTCGCGGCTCTGGACGACGAGGAGGAGGGATTGATCGAGTCTCGCCAGCAAGTATGGCCCATTGGCCGCCCATGACGCGAAGTACATCCGGTGCCCGAAGTCGGTCGTCGGAAAGGCAGCTCTCTGAACTTTCCGCCTAGGTTAGCGCCACCATTGTTTCGCTCGCGTGGCGCGAGTTTCTTGCGCTCTCGATGAATTGACAGCGTGTGCCCAGATAGAGTTGACCACACGGAAAACAGGCAGTACCGCGCCGCAAGCGGTTGGGGCGGAGCCTCATCATTCGTGCCGAAGGCGCGCAGGTGGGTCGTTCAATTCAGATGCCGTTGAGCCTGTTGATCGCGGACGGCAACACTCGCGTGGTTGTGGGCCTGATAGCCTGGGGGGCAAGAGCCACATTGGCGGTCACCTTTCGTGTGCAGACACTGGTCAATTCCCGCGATCGCCCCAGGCGCCGGTAGTCCATCCGGTCATCGCAGAACCAACTCACGTGGAATGATTACCTCGCGCGATCTCGAACCAGTGCTTCGATTGCGACGTGCAAGAGACAGCTGTGCAGTGCCAAGTGGGGTCACCCTGATGTTCGGTGATGGAGTTGAGGCATTACGCCGACGTCCGCTCGCATAGGCCCGCTGGCAAGAGTGACGAGGAGTTTGTTTGTCGGGCCAACCGGCCAGATGTTCGATATACTCTCCCCTATGTGGCGCATTCTGGGTATCCTCGGCCTGGCTCCGTTCTTGGTGCTGGCCCAGTCGGCACACGATCCGGTGCCCGACACCGGCCTCGGCAAGCGCATCTTTGAATCGCAATGCACGGTTTGTCATGGCCAAGGCGGCACAGGCGGGCGCGGCCCGGCACTGACGCGACCCACGTTACTCAAGACACCCGACGATGAATCGTTGCGGCGGGCGATCGCGCAAGGCCTGCCACCCGAGATGCCTGGCTCGTGGCAGCTTTCGGTACGCGAAGTGGCCAGTGTAGCGGCATATGTGAAAACGCTCGGAGCCGCGAAGCCGGAACGCCTGCCGGGCGACGCGCAGCGCGGACAGTCCGCGTATCAATCGAAAGGCTGTGGGAGTTGCCATATCATTGCGGGAACGGGTGCGGCCAATGGGCCGGAGCTTACTTCGATCGGCGCCAAACGTAATGCAAGCTATCTGCGCGAGTCGATTCGTAAACCCGCGGCCAGCCTGCCCGACGATTATGTGCTGCTGGAGGCAGTGAACGCGGATCGGAGTACCATCAGAGGTGTTCGCGCCAACGAAGACCCATTCACCGTTCAGATCCGCGACACGGCAACCGGAGCGTTTCGTAGCTTCCGCAAGAGCACACTGAGGGACCTGCGGCGGCTCACCACACAAAGCAGCATGCCTGCCTACAACGAGACGTCGCTTCCGGCGGAGCAACTGGAAGACCTGGTCGCCTATCTCGCCACACTGCGCGGAGGATCGCGATGAACTCACTCAGCAGGATTTCCACGGTGCTTCTGATGGTGGCCGCCGGGTGGAGCCAGACGCCGGTTCCCTTTTCGCGAATTACCGATGGACAGGTGAAAGAGCCTGGCAACTGGCTCACTTACTCCGGAAACTACCAGGGGCACCGCTACTCCCCACTCGCCGAACTTACTCCGGCGAACGTCTCCAAGTTGCGCGTCCGCTGGGCTTATCAATTCCCGCTGGCCCGAACCGAAGTATCTCCCATCGTCGCCGATGGAATCATGTACATCACCGCGCCCAATAAGGCA